>JAHFDS010000004.1:0-95584 GCA_023248855.1 Myxococcales bacterium | reverse complement strand
CGTAGCCGATCCCGACGAGGCCGCCGGTCATGTTGTCGACGGCGCAGACCTGCATCGGCACGGTGGCCGGAGCCCGCGCCACGTCGCCGGCCGTGGTCGCGCCCAGGAAGGCGAGTCGGGCCGTCGCGAAGTGACCGCTGAAGGTGTTGCCGCTGCTCACGTAGGTGATCGAGCAGGCGTCTTGCGTGCGATTGGCGTCCGCTCCGAGCGCGCTCGTCGGCACGAACACCCCGAGCGACCCCGTGTCGAGCTGCACCGCGTGTGGCGGCCCACCGCCGATGGAGACATAGAGGTTGTAGGCGCTGCCGGGGATGAAACGGAGCTCGTGGCTGACGGCGGGCGGGGCCGCGTCGGCGCCCACACGCGCGTCGGGCAGGTCGCGCGGCGCCGCGTCCAGGGCCAGGGCGCCCGTCGCATCGGCGCGCGTGCTGGACCGACCGGCGTCGACCGCCCCTGGCCCGTCGGGCAGCGTGGCCGTGCCGGTCCCGCAGGCCGAGACAAGGAGGACGCTCAGCGCAATCGACCTTCGCACCTGCGACACTCCGCGAGCTTGACACTCCCGCCCAAGGTCAGCAATGCCCGGAAACAGCGAATGCGAGGGCTACCAAATGACCGGTCGCAATTCGGAGACGAGAACGATCGCTGCCCGAGAACTTCACCCGGTGCGCACGTAGATGACCTTGGATGTCCAAGACCTGCTGGCGCGTCCGCCCCACGCCGCGCAACCTCCTGAGCGCCGTGCACGTTGAACGGGCGCCCTTCGCATCGCGGAGGGTGCCCGTGCCGATGGTACGCTGATCTGCGGTGTCGTCTGGTTCACGCCCGCCCATTGCGCTCCCGGTGACCGCTCGTCTCGAGGGAGGCGAGCGCGGCTCCTGGCGCTTCGAGGGCAACGAGCGCTTCGAGCTCCGGCGCTTGCTCGGCAGCGGTGGGATGGGCGAGGTGTTCGAGGCGCTAGATCGCACCGTCGGTGCGACGGTGGCGGTCAAGCGGCTGCCCCACATGGGGGCCGACGCCCTGCTCCGCTTCAAGCGCGAGTTCCGCGTCATCGCCGACCTCAGCCATCCGAACCTCATCCAGCTCGGGAGCCTGTTCTCGGATCGCGGGCAGCAGTGGTTCTTCACGATGGAGCTCGTCGAGGGCGTGGATCTCCTGAGCTGGGTCCGTCGCCCGGTGGTCGCGCCCGGCGCCGACGATCGAACGCTCCACGATCTGCAGCCGGCTCCTGCGGGCGCAGCGCGGCGCGTCACCGAAGGGGGCTTCGACGAGCCGCGGCTTCGCAGCACGCTCGGGCAGCTCCTCGAGGTGCTGGACTGGCTCCACGGTCTCGGGCGCGTTCACCTCGACGTCAAGCCCTCGAACGTGCTCGTCACGCCGGACGGGCGGGTCGTGCTGCTCGACTTCGGCATTGCCGCCAATCTCGGGGCGGGCGAGCGGCCGACACCGGCGGGCACTGCCGCCTACGCCGCGCCGGAGCAGCTCGTGGACGGGCTCATCACCACGGCCGCAGACCTGTACGCGCTCGGGACGGTGCTCTACGAGGCGCTCACGGGGCGGGTGCCGTTCGGCGGCACCTCGGCCGACGTGATGGCGGCCAAGCATTTCGGCGAGATCGTGCCGCCACGCCGGCTCGAGCCGGCGGTGCCTGATGACCTCGATCGGGCGTGCGTGGCGCTCCTGTCGAGGGAGCCATCGGCGAGGCCGTCCGCGCGACAGGTCTCGGTCGATCTCGGCCGGCCGCGAGATGGATGCCGGGTGGCAGGGCTGCCATTTGCGGGCCGCGCCGCCGAGCTGGCGCTGCTCGAGGGATGCCTCGCGGAGGCTTGTGCGGGGCGGCCGAAGGTGGCCGTCTTGGCCGGCGAGGGCGGCGTCGGGAAGTCCGCCCTCGCCCGGCACTTCGTGACACGCCTCGCCCTGTCGGGCACCGATGCGCTGTTGCTTGCCGGTGTCTGTCACCAGCAGGAATCCGTTCCCTATCGAGCTTTCGACGAGCTGATGGATCGCGTCGCGGCCCTCGCCGCCGACGCCCCGGCGGTGCTGGCGGGGCTGGCGGCCGGGACGCTCGCGCTGCTCGGGCGGGCGTTTCCCGTCCTGGCCGCGCAATGTCCCGCCGCGGAGAGCTCGGCGAACCAGATCCTGGATCCCCAGGAGCTCCGCGCGCGCCTGCGCCAGAGCATGGTCGCCCTCTTCCGCGCGCTCGCCCGCGAAGCGCCGCTCGTTATCCTCATCGAGGATCTCCACTGGGCCGACGACGACAGCCTGGAGCTCCTCGAGGGCCTAGTCGGAGCGCTCGAGGGCGCGCGCATCCTCGTCTTGCTGACACAGCGTCCCGAGGCGAGGACGGTGCGGCTGCCGGACGGCACGGTGCGGATCGAGCTCGCGGGCCTGCCGTTCGCCGAGGCGGAGGCGCTGGTCAGCTCGCTCGTCCACGGTGCTGGCGACGCGGAGCGCGCCGCCATCGCCAGCGCGGTGCGTGACAGCGGGGGCAACCCCCTCCTCCTCGAGGCCTTGGTCAGGCACGCCCTCGAGCATGGTCAGGGGCTCGCAGGTGGGCTCGAGGAGGCGATCTCCGTGCAGCTCGCCCGCCTGCCGCCACCCGCGCGCGACCTGCTCTGCCTCGTGGCCAACGGATCCGGGACCGTCTCACAGCGTACCGTCGCCCGGGCGCTCGAGATCGGCGAAGGCCTCGCGCTCGGGCGGCTCGTCGGCCTCCTGCGGCAGGAACGACTCGTGCGCAGCCGCGGCAGTGGCCCTGGCGATGCGCTCGACGTCTATCACGATCGCATCCGAGCCGCCGTCCTCGGCGCCCTCCCGGAGGCGGAGTGCCGGCGCGATCACGCCCGCCTGGCCGAGGCGCTCGAGCGCGAGCCCCCGGGCGAGGTCGATCGCGAGACGCTGGCGCGGCACTGGCTCGGCGCCGCCCAGCCCGAGAAGGCACGCGGCTACGTCGTCGAGGCCGCGGAGCGCAGCATGACCGGTCTTGCGTTCGAGCGGGCCGCGCGTCTGTTCGCGCTCGCGCGCGAGCTGTTCCTCGACGATCCGGCCAAGGTGGGCATCCTGTCGCGTCGCCTCGGCGATGCGCTCTATGCCACGGGGCGATGCAACGACGCTGCCGACGCGTACCTGCAAGCGTGTGGGACTGCAAGCCCCGCCGACAGGCTCGAGCTCGAGCGAATGGCCGCCGACGCCTTTGTCCGCGGGGGACACCTCGAACGGGGCGCGGCCGTCCTCGACCGTTGCCTGGCCGCCGTGGGCGAACCCGTGCTCACGTCACGCGGGCCGGTGCTCCTGCGGCTCCTGGTCGAGCGAGCGCGACTCCGGCTCCGATTGCCCGAGGGAACCTCCGGGCAGGAGCGGTCGAGGGCTGACGCGACCGCCGCGCTCGAAGTGCTCTGGACGGCCTCGACGGATAGCGGCAGGGATCCGCTTCAGGTCGGCTTCTACCAGACTCGGCTCGCCCGGCGTGCGCTCGCCTACGGCCCACCGGACTGGCAGGCCCGTGCGTTCGCGCTCGAGGCAGCTTATCGCTCGGCGTTCGGGGGCCCCAGCGTCCAGCGTGTGACGGCCTTGCTCGAGCAGGCGACGACCCTTGCCGGGGAGGACGCACGCGCGGTGGGCTTCGTCCAGCTCGCTTGTGCGTACGTGGCGTTTCTGCGGGGCGATTCCTCGGGGACCGAAATGGCCTCCCATCGTACGGAGGCGATCCTTCGCAGCCGATGTCAGGGCACCTGGTGGGAGCTCGCTCTGGCCCAGGCCCTTCGCCTCATGATCCTCTCGCCGACCTGTCGGATCCGCGAGGCCACGCAGCTGACCGACCGGATGCTGGCCGAAGCTCTCGAGCGCGGCGACCGATTTCTCGAGCTGCACGCGCGCCTCGACACCATGGGCTTTCGATGGCTCGCGGTGGACGCGCCGGAGGAGGTCCGGCGACAAGCAAGTCAAGCGCTCGCGCTGATCCCTGGCCGGTCGCGCTACCGCCTGGAGGACTTCTGGGCCCTGTTCTGCCGCACGCATGCAGACCTGTACACCGGTGACGCCCCGCAGGCCTTCGAGCGCGTGGAGGAGGCCTGGACCCAGGAGAAGCGATCCAACTTCCTGCGGGTGCGACGGGTCGCCGTCTACCTCATGTGGTTACGAGGACGATGTGCCCTCGGGGTCATGCGCAGCGGGCCGCGACGGCGAGCGCGCGATCTGGTGGCGCACGCGGTGCGCTGGCTCACTCGCGAGCCCCACACACACGCCCGCGCGCTCGGCGAATTCCTCCGCGTGGGCCTCCTGCTCCAGGAGGGCAAGGTGTCGCTGGAGACGCTCGGCGAGGCGGTCAAGGCCTTGCGCGCGACCGGCCAGGGGCTCTTCGCGTTCCCGCTCGAGCGGCAGCGAGAGCTGCTCCGAGGCGGCGCCGGCATCGGGGCGCTCGACGCGCAACTGGCTGCGGATGGGTTTGCCCGACCAGACCGTATCGCCTACATGCTGTTGCCCGTGACCGAGCGCTGATGCGCACCGTGCAGTGCGATGGCGAACGCGTCAACCACGGAATGTGGGGACGCTCTACCAATCGCCCCTCTCTGCTGGCTCGTGGGTGCGTAGGCTGCAGGCAACAGTGGACTGTCGAACAGCCACGCCAGGCACGCGCCACCGCGGGGTTGCGCGGGCCCACGACGTGCATCACCGGGAGCTCACATGACGGGACGGGTCAGGCATGCGGTTCTAGCGGGGTTCCTTGCGGCGTGCGGGAGCAAGGCCGGCGTGGTAGGCGCCGGCGGCCCAGCCGGTGACGCCGCCACTCACCGAGACGGCTCGGCGCAAGGCGACGCCGCCACCATGGTCGCGGACGGCGCCACCCACTCGGACGGCGCCACTCACTCGGACGGCGCCACCCGCGACGGGCCACCGCGGGACGGCGCGGCCGACGGACCGTGCACACCCGCCACCTGTCAGGGGCTCGCGCTCGATTGCGGACCGCGGGCCGACGGTTGCGGCGGCATGCTCGACTGCGGCAGCTGCGCGGCGCCCACCTTCTGCGGCGGAGCGGGCATCCCGAACCGCTGCGGTGGCCTCGGCGCCGCGACGACCCACGGCTTCACCATCCCGGAAGGACATCCGCGCCTATGGTTCAACCCGGCGCGGCTCGAGCGGGCACGCGCGTGGCTCGCGGCGCATCCGTTCACGCCGCCCGGCGACGAGGACACGGCCGGCGGTTACGCCGACGTGGCGCTGCACGGGCTGCTCACCGACAACGCGACCGGGTCCTGCACGACCGCCATCACCTGGGGCGTCTCACGCCTCGGCGATGTGCGTGACACGGGCGGTGTGGCCTGCGATCCCTGCCGCTGGACCGGCGAGCAGCTCATCCTGATCTTCGACTGGTGCCACACGTTCATGACCCCGGTCGACCGCAGCGCCTACATTACCGCAATGAACGCGGGTCTCGGCGCGTGGAGCCGAAACGACTGGGGCGGCCCGGGCATGTACCAGAACAACTACTTCTGGGGCTACCTGCGCAACGAGCTCGAATGGGCGATCACGTCCTACTCGGAGAACGCTGCCGCAGCGGAATCGCTGCTCGACTCGGTCTTCAATGAGCGGCTCACCCGCGGGTTCAATCCATCGACGCGCCCCGGCGGCCACAGCCGCGGCGGCATCGCGTACGAAGGCTCCGAGTACGGCCCAGTCGTCGGCGCCTACCCCTCGATCCCGTTCGTCACCGCGAGCTTCCTCGGCCGCAACCTCTACGAGGAGACGGACTACTGGCGCGAATTCGTCTACGGCGTCATCCACCAGACGACGCCCGGGCCCACCACGATCCCGGGCGTGCCCGCGACCGGCTACACCGTGTTCCCCTTCTCCGACGAGGAGCGCTGGAACGAGCGATTCCAGGCGGAGACACATTATTTCCCGGATTTCATGGCGAGCATTGCACAGATCTGGCCGACCTCTCCGGTGGGCCGACATGCTCGAAGGTGGCTCGAGATGGTCGGAGCGCGACCGCTGCGGCACGTCCAGGCCGTGGATGAGGCGGTGACGCCCCTCGGGTTCGACTCGATTCCGCTCGATTTCTTTGCCTCGGGGCCGCGCTATCTCTACGGGCGCAACGCCTGGGGCGCGAGATCCACCTCGTTTCTGCTCCAGCTCGGCGACGCGGACGGGAACACCATCGGCCACCAGCACGGGGACTACGGCAGCTTCCAGATCTGGCGCGGCGGCCGCTTCCTGTCCCACGAGTCCGTGGGGTATGCGGGGGACGCCTCTGCCGAGGTCGCCGGATACGCGGGCACAGGCAGCGTCGACGGCGCGCTCGGGATCGCGCACAACATCGTCCTCGTCGACGGCCAGAGCCCGGGGCCGCAGTACTCGCCAGGCGCCGCGGTGGTCGAGCGTCTGGAATCGCAGCCCGGCTACGCGTACGCGGTGGCCGATCTGGTCCCGCCGGCGACCCGGTTGCAGGAGTGGCGCCGCGAGGTCGTCTTCATCCGGCGCCTCGAGGTATTCGTCATTCTCGATCGATTGCAGACGCCCGCCGCCGGCGCCACCAGGACCTTCCTCAATCACTGCGAGACCGCCCCGGTCCTGTCGGGCAACGACCGCGCGACCTGCACGATCGGCGACCAGGCTCTCGTCATGACCACGCTCCTGCCGCCGCAGCGTGCCTACCGTGTGGTGCGCGAGGGCACCACCGTGCACAGCCAGCACCGCATCGAGGTGGACACCACGCCCGGGGCGGCACAGAGCTACATCCTCACGGTCCTGCAGGCCAAGGACGCGAGCGCACCGAGCCTCCAGCCCACGATCGCCGAGACAGGCTCGTCCATGACGGTCACGCTCGACGCGCAGATCCGCGTCGCCTTCGAGAAGGGCATGGCCTCGTCGGGCGGGTCGATCACCCTCGGCGGATCGACGACGCCCTTCCGCAGCGACGTGCAGGAGATGGTCGTCACCGCCGACGGCCCGGTCTGGCGTTAGGCGCCACCCTCGAGAGTGGCCGTCTGCGACTCCTCGGCGACCTCGGCACCGCAGACACCATCAGGTGCGAAACAGCATCTTCCCGGCCGCGGTGAGCAGGACCAGCGCAAAGGCTAGCTTCAGCCGGCGAAGATTCAACCTCTTGGCGAGCGAAGCGCCGTGCTTGGTGGTCCACAGGCCGCCAACGACACAACCGACGAACGCCGGCAGGTAGACGAATCCCAGAGAGTACTCCGGCAGGGGCTTGTCACTCGCCAACCCGGTGGCGACGTAGATGCCCGCCGCGACCAGGCTGATTGACCGATGGGGTTGAAATCACAGCGAGGAGATCTCAGGCACCCATTCGCGCCCTGTGCGGGTCTGTCACATTGGCGCCTCCGGGATGATCTTTCTGCAGGCTGGCTGACGGGGTATTCTCAAGTCCTTGCAGCCGGTCCGGAGGCCCCCGGAACACAGTGGCCTCCGGCGTCCGGGGACGCGCCGTCGAGCTGGCACTCTTGCCCGGGCGCGCACGTGAGGTTCGCAATGCCGCCGCACAGCGCAGCTCCGTCGGAAGGCCTTAGATCGTACCACCCTGCGTCGTCGACCTTGCGCAGGGAGAGGATGGACCGACCTCCCGACTGGCGCACGAGCCTGTACTCGAAGCGATCGACCGTGCGGCTCGACTGGCGTGCGAGGCGGAGGTACCGGAGGTCGCCGGACCTCGTGAGCCGGTAGGATCCGCCATCGTGCAGCGGCTGACACGTGGCCGCCATGCAGGCGACCATCGTCCTGCTCGTGAACCTCCGGTCCGCACCCAGATCCAGCTGGATGATGTGGGTGACCTGCGGCACCGACTCCACGTAGGCGCCAATCGGCACGCCCACCCCATCCTGCCTGCCATTCGCTTCGACGTCGTCGATCTCGCCGTCGTCGACGAGGGCCTCGCCGCCGCCGCAGCCAATCGAAGCCGCCAGCCAGCCAACGACGAGTAGCCTTGCACTCCACTTGAGCATTCTCGTTCCTCCTTGAGGAAATGAGTCTGAGCCTGCTCGGTCCATTCGAGCCGAACCCCATGCAGGGGCGTACGCCTCAATGAGCGTCCTCGAGAATCACGTCGGAGGCCTTCTCGCTGACCATGTACGTGGGGACGACCAGGAAGAAGCCGGGGATGTCGGGGAAGACCGAGGCGTCGACCACCCTGAGCCCCTGGGTGCCGCGGACGCGGAACCGTGCATCGAGGACGGCCATGGGATCGGCGTCGGCGCCGATCTTGGCGGTGCAGCAGGCATGGTGGCCCCAGGCTTCGTTGCGCACGAAGGCCGCAATGTCCGCATCCGTGCGGACGGTAGGCCCGGGGAGCACCTCGCGAAACGTCCCGACCAGCATGAGCTGGTTGGTTCGCTCGACCAGCTCGCGAGCGAGCTTGACCCCGGCGACCACCGCCGCCAGATCCTCGTCGCCGCCCTCTTCGAAGTAGCGGAAACGAATGTCGGGGGGATCACGAGGGTCAGCCGAGCGCAGCGAGACGGTGCCGGCGTGGTTCTTCGTGTGTGCCTTGAGGATGGTCCAGGTAAAGTGCCGATGATCGACCACCGCGCCCTTGCCGTAGCCCGGGAAATAGCCCTTGAAATAACCAGGCAGGCCGAAGAGGAACAGGTCTGGCAGCTCCAGGTCTGGCCGGGAGCGACGCACCAGGCCAACCACGCCGCCATTGGTCGTGTAGGTCCCGCTGCCCGCCATCCATTCGGCGTAGCAGCGATCGTCGTCACTGCCGTCGAAGCTGCAGCCTGCCAGCGCGGACAGGTCGCTGGAGGCCTCGGCGACCACGCCGATCTCGTAACGATCCTGCAGGTTCTTGCCCATGCCCGGCAGGTCGACGCGAACCGGGATGCCGTGCCGCTCGAGCTCGGCGCGCGGCCCGAGGCCCGACAGGGCCAGCAGCTGCGGCGTGTTGAACGCACCCGCCGACAGGATCACCTCGCGCGTGACGCGGATGCGACCGACGTGTCCGGTCGCGCCAGGGAGGGCGGCGGGATCGGCGCCGTAGAGGTGAGCCCCCGTGCGCCATTCGACGCCCACAGCCCGCGGCGGCCCGGCCACCGCATCGTCGAACAGCACCCGCGTCACGAGGGTGCGCGTGCGCAAGGTGAGCGGGAATCCCTCGGCGATGGTGTCGAGGATGCGCTCTCGCGTGCCCTTGCGGTGTCCACGGTCGGTCGACTGTGGAATGCGCACGAGGCCCTCCTGCGTGTCGCGCCCTGGCGTGTCGGCATTGGCGTCCACGGTGAGGAGCTCGAGCAGATGCCGAACGTCGTGCGCAAGGTCGAGCAGGGAACCCGTATCGACCGCGTCCGTCACGGCAGCCACCGCGGACACCAGAATTCGCACCAGCGTTGTGTCCTTGAGCGCCAGGGCCACGCTGGCGAGCTCGACCGGCAGCCATCCCTTCACGCCGTGCCCGGCCGCCGGCCCCAGATGCAGGTTCCGCTCCAGTCGGGCGAAGTAGTCGCGCATGGCGCCCGAGCTCCAGCTCGCGTCGCCGGTCGTGCTGGCGATCCGGTCCCAGTCGCTCCGGTGGGGGTACACCGCGATCATGGCGTTGACCGCCGTGGAGCCACCGAGCGTGCCTCCACGGGGATAGAGAACTCCACGCGGGCGCCCCTGCGGATCCAGGGTCATCTTGCTGTCCCGGCGGGCCTGCGTGGCGTCCTCGTGATGGCTCACGAAATAGCTCCAGGCGAGCGCTGGATCCTCGGTCGAGATGGTGTGCCACGCGGGGATCTGGTAGGCGAGGCGATCCCCCGCGTCGGCGCCGGCCTCCAGCAGCAGCACGCGGTGGCCGGCGCGAGCCAGGTTCGCCGCCAGGGGACCTCCGCCGGCGCCCGAGCCGACCACGACGTACTCGAAATCCCCGTCAGCGAAGCTGTCGCACTTCGACCCCAGGCAGCTCGGCCCCTGCGCATCGGGGTCCGGACGCGCCTCACCCGGCGGTGCGCCCTGGCACCCGGCACCCAGGACGAAGCCAATGCTCACCGTGACTGCGCGAGCCCCCGTTCCCAGCCACATCTCTCGCTTCCTCGCACGCATCAGAAGGTCTTCATGTAGGCAATGAGCGCCTGCTTGTCGGCATCCGACAGGTCGGCGCCGAAGGTGTGACCGCGGTCCTCGACCGGGTCGTAGACCGTGAGGCCGGACTGGAGCGCCTCGTAGAGCGCCTGGACCGGTCCCGTGAGGAGATCTCGCAAGCTCACGACCTCGCGCAGCCGGTTGACGACGTCCCTCGCGAGGTCGAGGTTGGCTATCATCGACACTGCCAGCCCCTTCGGTACCGGCATTGGCAGGGTCAGCAGTCCCAGCACGTCCAGGTGGTACCAGCTCAACCGATCCGTGCGCATGACCATCCCGTCGCGCTCTTCCGGGTACAAGAGCTTCCTCGCCGCATCGTCGAATGCCTCCAGGCGGCCCGCCACCGATGGATCCTGGACGAATTTCCCGAGGGCATTGTTGTGGAGGAACGGCGCGGTCGCCCAGATGTGAATGAGGGAAGGCGGCCGGTAGTAGCCAAGCCCCCCGGCGGGCGCTGGCAGCAGGTGCGACTCGCCGGAGGCGCCGTCGAGCTCGGGGATGGCGTCGATCGCCGGCAGCTGGCGGTAGTCGAGCGAAGCGTACTCCTGCCAGATGTGCCCGGAGCTCGCATTCGTTCCGAAGGCGCGCGCCAGGTTGGTCCCAATGGCATTGGCCGGGAACCGAACGTCGCTGGAGAGGAAATTCCCCTCGAGAAAATCCGGTGCGCCGACGGCGGACCTGAAGAAGGCCAGCCGCTTCTCGGAGAACCACGTACTCGGATCGCCGGCCTTGAAGTCGGGGTCATCGGGCTGCTTGCTCGAGTGGCAGGTGGCACACCGCTCCGCGAACGCGAGCCTTCCCCTGCTCAGGGTCGCCTCGTCCGCGGTCAGGTGCGATGGGCCTCCAGGCGCGTCCGCGAGCTTGAAGGGCTTGAGGATGCCCAGGAAGTCGACCAGCGGTCCCACCAGGCCGGTCAGTTGTTGGTACTCCTTGCATTTCTCCGTCAGCTCGCGTCGCGACAAGACCCCCTGGGTCTTGCGGCCCCAGACCGCATCGATCCGGCTGAAGAACTGGTCCGCGCAGGATCCGACGTTGATGAAGACCCGCAATGCGGCTCCTGTGGGGCCGCTCGAGTCCGCACCGTCAATGAGGATGTGGTAGGTCTGGGCACAGGTTCCGCGGCCGTCCGAGCAAGGCCGCTTGTCGAGGTTATCGTCGTCCGGTGCGACGCGCTCCTCGAAGGTCGGCCGGAAGTGCAGGTTGGCGATGCTGTTGATGGCCGTCGGATTGAAGATGTGATCGGCCGCAACCCGCGAGGTATCGGAGGTGCCCGGGCGCTGCGCCTGCGTGATCTGCCGGACGAAGTCGTCATCCGCCAGCCCATCCGAGAAGGCCATGCCCTCGCGGAAGTATTGGTTGCCGAAGCCGAACACGATCTCCTTCCAGGTCGGATTGTCGATATCGCGCGGGGGGCTGTGCGGGTTCGGGGACGCATGGCAGATCGTGCATGCCATCGCGACGAGGTAGGGCGGCTCGACCTTCCACCCGTCCCCCTTGGGATCCAGGTGCCCCTTCGCGCCGCCTGCCTTGTCCCAGGACCGGCGGTCGAAGGCCGGATTCGGGCGCAGGCGTAGGCCGATCACGCCGCTCGCGTAGGGATCATCGGGACAATCATCGAGGTACAGGCCAAATGCGTCGGGCGTCGTGCGCGCCCGGCACCCCGGATCGTTCAGGCCCCCGAACCGAGAAAATCTCCCCTTGCGACGGCGGGAATCGAGGACACGGAGCATGTTGGCGCCTCCTTGCGTGGCCAACTGGGTCGTGCGGAAGAACTTGCCGTCAGAGGCGAACAGGTCCCACGTGGCGAGGCCGATGCGTTGCGAGTCCGTCATGCCGTAGTATGCGCTCGCGAGCTCTGAATTCGGCGGCAGGTGGCCAGGGATGCCGCCGATGGTCTCGGAGAAGGAGCGGAACCGATCGTATTGCTCGCCGCTCGAGTCGCCCGGGTCATCGCACTTGCCGACGCAGGCAGGCCCGCTCGTGGCCGCCTCCCCGTCCGGCGCGGAGCTGCAGCCCAGCGTGAGGGCCGCAAGAGCCCAGATCCCTCCGAGATGTCCGTATCGCATTGCCATCCTCCTCTCACCTGTGACGTGCGTCGACAAAGAGCCCAGCCGAGCGCTGCGAATCCGTCAGCGCGGTGGGTCGGGCAGGAATAGCCCGACCTCATGAAGGGCCTGGTAGTAGCCGAGAAAGTAGGCCGCTCGAGGGATACGGTCGGACATCTCGGGCGGCATGACCCAGTTGGGGCAGTCGCCGCGCGCGAGCCCCCACTGATAGTGATTGCCCTCCACCACCTTGCTGAGGACCTCGACGTCGCCGACCGGGCCGCCGAGATACTGAGCGGTGAGGAGCGCCTGCATGTCGTTGTAGGGAATTCGCACGCCATCCACGCTACGGAGGTAGCGATAGTTGATGCGATTGCTCGTCGGAATGTTCTCCTCGGGGTAGATGGCGACGGCACGCAAGGTGAGGTACAGAACGTCAGTGGGCAGCTTGGAGCCCTGCGACGCCCAGAAGCTCGCGCCAGCCTCGGGGGTCAGATCTGCGACCGCCTCACCGGGGATCCCGTGCAAGACGGTGTCGAGTAGACCAGCGACGGCGGTGCCGTGGGCAGTGGGCTGTAGAGACACCACGGTGCGGGTCCTGGCGGCGAGGTCAGGGTGCTCGACCAGCGCCTCGAGAACCCTGTTGGCGCCTGCGCTGTGGGCGACCAGGTGCAGCGGGAGGGACGCGTCTACGCTCATCGCGGCCTCGTAGAACGTCCGAGCAGCGTCCCGGGTGGTGGCGTAGGTGGCCGGATCGGCGCGTACGACCTCGAGGCACGGGAAATACCGCTGGAGGGCCTCGAAGACCTCGCGGAGCTCCTCACCGCCCGTCGCTCGGAAGAGACCGGGAGAGAGGATCAATGCCTCGCGTTTCGAGCAGCTGGCGGGGGTCGGCGCGGGTGGGCGCTTCGGTCGCGCCAGGGCGAAGGCTGCCGCAGGGTACGCTGGGTAGTGCGTGGACAGGAGTCGCGTCGCCTCGGCGGAGTAATCGGCAACCTGGCGCTCTCCGAATTGCGTGAGGTGATTGTAGGCAAACAGCGCCGGCCCGCGCTCCCGCAGGAAGTAATGCACTACGGGGTCCCGCAGGGCCTCTGACCGTCCGCCTCCCTGAAGACGCCGCGAGATGATGTTCGCGAGCTCGGCCACCCTGGCCGCCGTGTGTTCTGGGGGGCTCGCATCGATCGCGCGCAGGGCCTGGCAGGATTCGTCGTCGCGTGTCTGGCAGATCTCGGCGGAGCTGGGCTG
Source organism: Myxococcales bacterium (assembly GCA_023248855.1). Lineage (GTDB taxonomy): Bacteria > Myxococcota_A > Polyangia > JAHFDS01 > JAHFDS01 > JAHFDS01. Next base: position 82,226 of record JAHFDS010000004.1, on the reverse strand, counting down.
GGTCAGAGCCGCCTCGAGCCCGACCCGATCGATTCCGATGGGGTTCGTGACCGACGGGAAATACTCATCCGTCAGGATACCGGTCGTGAACGCCAGGAGCGTGGTTCGAGCCAGGAGTCGACCGATCGCGCTCCCGCCGCGAGCCTCCATCTTCAAGAAGAATCGGGCCACGTCCACCAGGTCGTCCCACGAGCGCATGTCACCCACCGAGACAATGCGCAACGAACCAAGGTCCCCACCTGGCTCCTCCTTGGCGAGCGTTCCATAGGCCACCGTGGCGTCCTTGACGACCTCCGGAATGAGCGAACGGAAATCATCGATCGACTTGTCCTTCGCCGTGTCTCTCCGCAGCTGCCGGTCGGCCCGCAGCACGTACCGCACATCCTGGTGGCTAAAGCGGATCAAATACCTGGTCTCTCGCACCCCGGTGGCCGGGTTGACACGGAGATAGTCGAACGTACTGCCGTCCTCTATCCCTGCGACGACACCCTCGTTCCCTCCGAGCCGGGCGATCCTGATCTCGCCGGAGAGCTTGGCCGTGTGATTGCGATCAGCGAGGAATCCAGCCACGCTGTCGATTGCGTGAACCGCGCTGATTTCGCAGGCCACGCCAGAATCGGCGTCGAGAGCGTCGAGATGGGCGGGCGAGCTGTCTGCATCCCCTGGACGGAATCGACCGGTCAGCTTCTCGGAGAACGTGAGACTGACGTCGGCCAGCGTGGAATCGCACTTGCTGGCCCCGCAGGTTGGCTCGGACTCCGACGCTGGCATGATGGACCCGCTGTCGGAACCACAGCCGAGGTGACCGAGCGGGACCAGACCTAGGGCGACGAGGCCCCACCTGGGCACCATCCCGAGCGCGCGCCTTCGCGCAGACCTGTGGCCGGGGGATCCTGCGCGCACCTGCGATTCGTTCCATGGGGGCATTGATTCTCCGTGTGCTGAGAGACAGTCGCGGCGGCTAATCGACTGTCCGGAGGCGGAAGCAAGACGTGCGCCGACGCGGTTCAGGCGCGGAGAGCTCGCGGCTCGGGGTGGCCCGAGCCCCCGATCCGGCAAGGACAGCCGATCCGTCACGTGAGATCGGCACACCCTGCTGACTCGACCGGGTGGTCACCGCCACGGCACGCGAAGGAGCGGGGCTTGTGGCACCAGGGCGCTCATTCGCGGCCCGGCCCGACAGTTGCTGGTGGTCGTACGCATGACGATCTCGAGTCCCTCCTGGTGGCGTGTTCGGCGAGCCCCCGTCTCGCTGGTCGTGATCCCATTGGTCCTGGCGGTCTCGCTGCATGCCCACGCGCAGGACTGCACCCCAGCGCGCGTCATGCTGGTGCTCGACAAGTCGAGCTCGATGATCACGGGCTCCATAGGAGGCGAGACCAAATGGAGCATTGCGGTGGGCGCCATCGACCAGCTCGCCACCCGGTTCGACCGGCAGGTAGAGCTGGGCCTCATGCTGTTCCCGTCGCCCAGCCGGTGCGGCCCAGGGGTCGTGGCGGTGGCGCCGACGCTGCGCGCAGGAGCCACGATTCTCGGCCAGCTCGCGTCGCCACCCCCGGTATCCGGCAACTGGACGCCCATCGCCCAGACGCTGGAGGCGGCGGCCGAGGTGGGGTCGCTCCGGGAGGCTGGCCGGCGGCGGTATGCCATTCTCATTACCGACGGCTGGCAATGGTGCTCACCGTACAATCCCGATACGCGCAGCGATCCCGTCGCGGCGGTCGCCCGGCTCAACGCGGCCGGTATCGTGACCTACGTCGTGGGGTTCGGCGGCGAGGTGGATGCGCTCACCCTGAATCAGGTGGCCGTGGCCGCGCGCACCGCGCGACCCGGTTGCGACGCGACGGGGAGCCTGCCCTCGTCACCGCGGCCCTGCTATTATCAGGCCGACAATCCGGGCGAGCTGCTGGGCGCCCTGTCCGGGATCGTCGGCACCGTCGTCGGCGACGAGGTCTGTGACGGCGTGGACAACAATTGCGATGGACGGGTGGACGAGGACCTCGTGCGGCGCTGTGTGAGCGCCTGCGGATCGGGCGAGGAACACTGCAGCCACGGCGCCTGGATCGGCTGCACGGCCCCCGCACCGGCACCGGAGGTGTGCGACGGAATCGACAATGACTGCGACGGTCGAGTGGATCCAGGCTGCGGCTGCACGCGTGGGGCCCAAATGCCATGCGGCCCTTCCGCTGGGCAGTGCGCCCCGGGGACGCAGACCTGCGGGCTCGATGGCACCTGGGGTCCCTGCGTGGGAGGTGTCGGGCCGGCGCCCGAGGTGTGCGACGGGATCGACAATGACTGCGACGGCAGCGTCGACGAGGACCTCACGCGCCCCTGCCGGAGTGCCTGCGGAGAGGGGACCGAAGCCTGCGCGGCAGGAACCTGGGGGGCGTGCAGCGCCCGACAACCCACGCCGGAGGTGTGTGACGGGATCGACAACGACTGCGACGGTCAAGTGGACGTCGCGACGAACGAGCTCGAGTTGCTCTGCCAGGGCGGGCTGATCTGCCGACAGGGGAGCTGTGTGCCGGCCGCCGGTGGCGGTGTCGGGCCCTCCGGTGGCGGCTCCACCGCGGCTCCTGGCGGCAGCCGCGGAGGCCCGCCGAACGAGGCCGGAGCCGCCGGCACGCGTGCGTCGGGCGCCGCACTCCCGCCGGCCACCCCGACGGTGGCCTCGGGTTGTGCGACCGGGCTCCGTGCGGTCAGATCTCCGACCGGGTTGCTCCTCTTGATCCTCGTGGCCGCCGGGTTCAGGCGGCGCTGGCGCGCCGCGACGCTGCCCGCTCGCGACGGCAGCAGGCGTCACGCGGCTCGGGGCGAGATCTGATCGAGCAGCACGATGAGCCTGGTGCGCGTGCGGATGTTGCAGGCGACGAATAGGCGGCTGACATAGGTCTTCACGGTCGACTGGGAGAGCCCGAGGTGATCGGCGATCTCCTGGTTCGACAGGCCCTCCCGGATCAGGAGCGCGATCCTGGCCTCCTGCAGGGTCGCGCCGAACTGCTGGCGCAGCTGCTCGATGAGCGCGGCGCGGCTCGCCCTGGCCGGAGACAGCACGACGAGCCGATGTCCCCCTGGCATCGATCTCCAGCGCATGTCGTACTGCGCCGTCCGGGTGGCCTCCACCTTGACGGTTTGGCTGAAGCCCTCGGGGGGCGCCTCCGCCTCCTCTTCGATGGCACGGGCCAGCGCGGCAGGGATCAGGGACCCCGTTCCGCCGAGCTGGTCCATGGCCTGTCGGGCCAGCGCATTTGCGAATCGTACCCTGCCACCGGCCTCCACAAGGAGGACGCCGCGATCGAGCGCCTCGAGCACCCGCAGCAAGCCCCCAGCCGCAAGGTCCGTTCGCTCATCGTGCGGGTCCGGTTTCCCGAGCAAGCGCCGGCCCGGGTCGGATCGGTCAAGCGGTACACCGTTATCCATCTCGATCGACAAGACGCCGCGAGCGAACAAATGTCGCGGCGGCCCTGCAAACTCGATGGGTTGCAGTCGGCCAAAGGAGATCAGCGCGGAGCCGGCCCACGGGGCGGCGCTGCGAGCAGGATTGTGAGGAGTGCCATTGTCGCGGGGCAGCGGTGACGCGTACGCGTGGCGACCGCCGAGGGGCGGGTCACCGAGACTTGTGGGCGTACATGGCCTGGTCGGCCTCCTCGAGCAGGAATGCGGGGTCGATGCCTGGCTCCGAGCGATCGCGTGCCGGCGCGGTCGCCGCGCCAATGGAAAGGCCGATGGGCTCGGGTATGCCGTCGGGCGCCATCAGGTGGCAAGCCAGTCGGATGCGCGCCGCCACCCTCTCCGCATCCAGCCGGTTGGCTCCGGGCAAGACCACCACGAACTCGTCGCCGGCCAGCCGTGCCACCAGGTCGTATGGGCGCACACATCGCGCCAGCGTGTCCGCGCAGGCGCGTAGCACGCGATCCCCGGTGATGTGGCCATACCTGTCATTGATGGACTTGAAGCGGTCGACGTCGATCAACAGCAGCGAGATCGGCATTTCCTCGCGGCCTGAGCGCGCCAGCTCGCGCTGAAGATGGTCGAGCAGCGCGCGCCGATTGGCGAGCCCCGTCAGCGCGTCGCGCACCGACGCCTCGCGCCACGCCCGGGTCTCGCGAGCGGAACGCAGGAGGCTCCGCACGCGGGCGAAGAGCTCCTCGAGCCGCGGCGGCTTGTCGAGAAAGTCGTTGGCGCCGAGGTCGAGGGCGGCCACTCTGAGCGCGACCTCCCCGCAGCCAGACAGCATGATCACCGGCAGATGCCGGGTGGCGTCCCGGCTCCGCAGCTCGGACAATAACGACAGCCCGTCCATCCGGGGCATCTGGAGGTCGGTGAGGACCAGCTCCGGCAGGCCTTGTTCGAGCAGGGTCAGCGCAGCGGCGCCGTCCCCCGCGGTGCGCACGTCGTGGCCCTGGATGGTGAGCGCGTACTCGAGCATCTCGCGAAGACACGGGTCGTCCTCGACCAGGAGCAGGCCCGCGCGGCCGGGCGCCGGCGCGGGGTCGGGGGGCACTTCACGAAGATGAGCCGCCCGCGGTCTCGCCGTCGTCGGCGCGGGCCAGTCCATCGTCATCGCTGCGGGTTGCGCCATTTGAGTCCCTCCGGTCCGTGAACCTAAGACGCCGCGAGTTGCCGATTGTCGCAACGGTTAGGGAACGAACACACCCGGTGCAGACGCTGTGCCACGTCGGCAACGGCTCGGAGATTTCCAAAGCAGTGGATTTCACGTCGGCCGAGAAGGCAGCGGGCCGCCGATCGCGCAGGTAGACCCGGCGAAGCCTGCCGGACCTCGCGGCCTCGGCTGCATCGTCCTATGATGTAGGCGGAGGGCGCACGATGGGGTGGGACGAGCTCCTGCGGATGCTGGCCGATCGGCCGCGAGAGAACGGCACGGCGGCGCTGTACGACACGGCCACGTTCCTACGCGAGGTGCTGTCCCACGCCGGAATCGAGTCCCGGACCTTCGAGTACGTGGCGTATCCCCACCGACTCGGCGTCATCGGAGTCGTGGCGCTCTTGCAGGCCATCGCGTACGCGGTCGCGCTCCGCCGTCATTGGTCCACGGTGGCGCTGGCCCTGGCGGTGCTGGTGCCGGGCATGGTGATCGTCGAGCTCGATTGGTGCATCCCCGTCCTGGGCTGGATGGGCGGCTCTGCCCCCGCGCAGCATGTGATCGCCGAGATCGGGCCCGCCCAGCCGAAGAGCCTCCTGCTAGTTACCGCTCACTACGATACCAAGACGGACCTTCTCGATCACGTCGAGCGCGCCCCGATCGCCATTCTGGCGTTGCCCGTCGCCCTGCTCGCGCTCGGGGGCGCGTTGTGGGCCCGCCGCCGCCCCGGCGGCAAGCTGGCACGATGGGTGGGCCGCATCGTGGTCGTGCAGGGCATCGGCGGCTTCGTCGTGCTGTGCGGCGGCGTCGTGGCGTCCGGGCGCAGCCACGGTGCCCTGGACAATGGCGGCTCGTGCGCGGTCCTGGTCCAGCTGGCAAAGCGACTGGCCGCTGCGCCCCTTGCGCACACGGCTGTGCGCTTCGTTTGGCTGTCGGGCGAGGAGGAGGGTGTGCAGGGCTCCTGGCGCTACGCCGAGCAGGCGCTGGCGGCGCGATCGCTGCCCATCCGGGTCATCAACCTCGAGGGCATGGGCGCCGCGAGCCGATTCGCTGTGTTCGGCGCCGAGCAGTCGACCTTCCGGAGGTACCCCCCGGATCCCTTCCTCCTGGCCCGCGCGGACGAGGCCCACCGCGCTCGCACGCAGCTACCCATCCACGTCACCTGGTACTCCGGCGTGACGGACGCCCGCTCGTTCCTGGCGCACGAGATCCCTGCGCTGACCGTGATGGGTGACACCCCGGACCACTCGTTCACACGCCACCTGCACTCCGCGAGGGACAACCGATCCCGCATTGCCGAGGCGGCGCTCGACGACACCGTGACCTTCCTGCTCGAGGTGCTGCGCCGCCTGGATGCGTAGCGGCCCCAGCGCGAACGTGGCTCCGCGCGGCTATCATCGAGGAGCGTGGAGGGCGCCGATTGCCTCGATGAAAACGCGGCCGAGGCGTTTGCCCAGGGTGCCGGCGACGAGACGACCCGCGCGAGGGTCGAGCTCCACATCGATACGTGTGCAGTGTGTCGGGTCCTTGTGGCCGCGCTGGCGCGTGGGCGCGCGGCGCCCGCCCCACCGCCACAGGCGGCAGGGGACCTCGACGCGCGCTTTGACCTGACGGCGCTGCTCGGCGCGGGTGCGACGGGTATCGTCTATCGGGCCGTGGACCGTGCGAGCGGCGCCGAGGTGGCGCTCAAGGTCCTGCGCCGCCCGGAGGCCGGTCACTTGCTGGCCCTCAAGCGCGAGTTCCGCGCGCTCGCCGATCTGGCGCACCCGAACATCGCGGCGCTCTACGAGCTCCTGTCGCTCGGCGAGACCTGGTTCTTCACCATGGAGCTCGTGAGGGGCTGCGGTATCGGAGACTACGTCATCGGCGCGCCGCCGGTCGGAGCGCCGCCTGTGCCGGGCCTTGCCCCAGGGGCGAGCACGCTGCTCACCGTCGCTGGCGCGCTGCAGGACGACCCCACGATCGGTGTGCAGGCGCCGCGGCGGTCGCTCCCACAGCCACGGACGCCAGCCCAGCTCGACCGCCTCAGAAGGGCCCTCGTCCAGCTCGTGCGCGCGATCGATGAGGTGCATCGCCACGGGCGATTGCATGGCGACATCAAGCCCGCGAACGTCATGGTGGAGCCGGAGGGTCGGCTGGTCCTGCTCGATTTCGGCCTGTCGATCGTGCAGGGCCGCGACGCCGGTCGTGGCGGGACGCTGGCCTACATGGCACCCGAGCAGGTCACGGGCGGCCCGACGCCGGCGAGCGACCTCTACGCGGTGGGCGTGACCCTCTACGAGCTCCTTTGCGGGGAGCTGCCGTTCGGCGCCACGGAGATGTGGGCCCGCAAGCAAGCCGTGCCGCCGTTACCCGCGCTACGGAGCCCCGCCCTTCCGGCGGATCTGGCGGCGCTGTGCGTGCGCCTCCTGTCGCCCACGCCTGTGGACCGGCCGAGCGCCAGCGAGGTGCTCCGCGAGCTCGAGTCGCGGACCGGGAGCGCCGTCGATCCGCGGCCGGAAGGGATCTTCGTCGGGCGTGAGCGCGAGCTGGCCGCGCTAAGCGACGCATTCGAGGACAGCCGGCGGGGCGCCGTGCGTGTCGTGGCCGTACACGGTGAGTCGGGGATCGGCAAGACCTCGCTCATCGAGCGCTTCCTCGAGCAATCCGCGCGATTGCACCAGGTGATCGCGCTGTGCGGCCGCTGTTGCGCGCGCGAGACCATCCCGCACCGGACCCTCGACGGGATCATCGACGCGCTGGCCGAGCGGCTCTCGGACAAGCCCACGGAAGCGGCGCCGCGCCTGCCGGCCCAGCACGTGTCCGCGCTGGTGCGGCTCTTCCCGGTGCTCGGGCGCTCGCCGTTCGCACGCGACGCGACGCCCTGCACGGTGATCGACCCGGACGAGCTTCGGCGCCAGGCGACCGAGGCGCTGGCCATCCTGCTACGCGAGCTGCCTCGTCAGGGGCCCCTCGTCCTGTGGGTGGACGATCTGCAGTGGGGCGACGACGACGGGGCAGCCATGCTCGGTGACCTGCTGCGGGTCGCGGCGACACCGATCTTGTGCGTGGTGAGCTACCGCGACGCCGAGGCCGACGGAACAGGAGTCGAAGCCTTCCTGCGGCGCGCCCCGAGCGTCTCGAGCGTCCGTGTGGGGCGGCTCACCGCAGGGACCACCTCGCACCTGGTCGACCGGCTCCTGGCCACCGAGGCACCCTCGCTGCGGGCCCTCGCGGCGTCGATCGCCCGTCAGGCCGGGGGCAGCCCGCTGTTTGCGGCCCAGCTCGTGCATTATCTGCGAGCCGGATCCCGGGGCCCCCAGCGTGTCACCGAGATCTCGCTCGAGGCGGCCATCCAGGCGCGAATCGAAGGGCTTCCCACGGCTGCCCGGATCGTGCTCGATGTCATCGCGCTCGCGGACCAGCCGCTGCCGCGCACCATCGCAAGGCAGGCGGCGCGCCCGCCGCATGCCGGCCGCGATCCGTTCCGCGAGCTGCAGCTCGCGCACCTCATCCGCGCAGCAGACGCCGCCGAGTCCGGCCTGGTGCAACCGGCGCACGACCGGATCCGGCAGGCGGTGGTGGCCGGGTTGGCGAGCGCGCACCGCGCGCGGTTGCATGGTGCGCTGGCGCGTGCGCTCGCGACCTGGGAAGGCGCCGACGACGCATCGGTGGGTCTGCACCACGACCGGGCCGGGGAGGTGGCGGATGCGCTCCTGCGCTACGACCAGGCGGCGCAGCAGGCCATGTCCACGCTGGCGTTCGGGCGTGCGAGCCGCCTCTACCGCCGGGTGGTGGATCTCCGCGAAGCGGGAGGACAGCGCGACGCGGGGCCCTGGGACGACCTCGGGCGAGCGCTGGCTTCGGAAGGTCGGGTGGACGATGCCGCGGCGGCGTATCGCGAGGCCGCATTGCGGGCGAGCTCGCTCGCCGAACGCGTGGCTCACCAAGGTCACGCCGCCCAGGAGCTGCTGCATGGCGGACGCACCGACGAGGGGCTCGCGCTCATGCGGGACACGCTCGAGGCGGTGGGGATCCGGGCGCCAGCCGGGCCACGCTCCGCACTCTGGCATCTGGCCTGGAACCGCCTGCGCATGCGGCTACGCGGGCTCGATTTCGAGCTGCGCGCTCCGGAGCAAATCGGTCCCGCGAAACGCCTGGCGCTCGAGGTCTGCCTGACGGCGACCACCGCCTTCACGCGCGCCGACGCGATGACCGGCGCCGCGCTACAGAGCGAGCACCTGCGCCGGGCTCTCGACCTCGGCGACGCGCGCCACGTCGCGCACGCGCTGGCCCTCGAGGGCGCGTTCCGGTCCCTTTGGGCGCCGGGTCGCGGTCCGCGGGTGCGCCCGATCCTCGAGCGAGCCGTCGCAATCGCCGAGCAGTCCGGGGACCGGCGTACTCTGGGCACCGTGTGGACCATCGCGGGAATCGCCGCGACCCTGCAGGGCGAGTGGCGACGCGGGCGAGCCGACGGGGAGCGCGGCGAGCGCATTCTGCTCGAGGTCACGTCGGGCTGGGAGCTGTCCGCCAACCGTGTCTACCTGTTTCTGTGCCTGTTCCACGGCGGCGATTTGCCCGAGATCGCCCGCCGCGTGCCGCCCATGCTGGAGGACGCGCGCGCGCGCGGCAATCAGGCCTCCATCGCGGCTCTCTTGACGGGCAACGCGAGCGTGCTGCAGCTGATGCGCGATCGACCCGACGAGGTGCTGGAGGACGCGCGCGAGGCGCAGGAGCGGTGGCCGGGCATGGCGACGCAACACGTCGGCGATCTATCGGTCGTGCGTGCGCTGCTCCACGCCGGGCGCGCCAGCGCCGCCCGGAGCGCGCTCATGCGCCGCTGGCCCGCGCTGCGGAGCGCCGGTGCGCTGCGAATCGCGTTCGTCCGGTACGAGCTCCTCGCCCTGCGCGCGTGCGCCCTCCTGGCGGCGGGCGACCACCGGCATGCCGCGCGCGACGGCCGGACGCTCGAGCGAATGGCCTTCCCTGGCAGCGCCGCCATGTCCGCCTGCGTGCGCGCCGGGCTGGCGTCTCGCCGTGGTGACCGGGCGTGCGCAGCCGCCGAGCTCGAGGGGGCGGAGGAGGGCTTCTCGGCGCACGAGATGCCGTTGCACGCGCTACTGGCGAGGCGCCACCGCTGCGCGCTGTTGGACCTCGGCCCCTGCCCGATCGCGGAGGCGGATCACGCGCTCGCGGGTCTCGGAGTCGAGCACCCGGCGGCGCTCACGCGCGCGCTGATACCGACGTGACTAGAGGGGGCCCTCCGCGAGCGTCACGTCGAGCTGGCTCTGGATGAGCCGCAAGATGCTCTGGAGCTCGGTGTCGGTCACGCCCAGGCGATCGAGCAGGATGGCGAGCGTCTCCTGCTTCAACGACTCGCGGGCGCGCTCGAGCCAGCGCGCGGCGGTCGACCGGTGGACGGCGTAGAGGGTCCCGAGCTCGTCGATGCTCAATCGATCGAGCACGTGATGGCGCAAGAGATTGCGTTCGCGCAACCGGAGCCGCGCGAACGCCTCGCCGACCGCCACGCGGAACTGGCTCCCGTAGCGCTGCTTGAGGATCCGCAGCTCCGCGTCGTCCACGACGTCCTCTGGGAAGACCTCGCCCACGAGGACCTCGTGGCGTGTCTTGCGCAATAGGCTCAGGGTCGTGCGCACCATCGCCGCGTGCAGCCAGCGCTCGAGGTCGCCTCGACCTGCATAGTCCGCGATGCGAGGTCCCATCTCCCCGTCGCCGGTGAAGAGCTTGCACCGTAGCTCTTGCATGGCCTCATCGACCTGGGCCCGGGCGAGCGCGAGGAACCCGACCGAGGCGACCAGCTTGCCGGCACAGCGACGGTCGAGCTCTGCAATCGCGCGCTGGTCTCCGCCCGCGCAAGCGCAGGCGATGAAGAGGTCGGGGCCCCGTTCCGGCGGCGGCAGCTCGGCTGGAAAGCGCTCGAGCACGAAGGTGGCGTAGCGATCGAACGGGAGCGTCACCGTCTGCCAGGCCGCGCACCCGTCCCGATAAAGCTCGTCCAGCGCCACTGGTCGTAGAGTACCGTGGATCCCACCGGACGTCCGTGGCGCTGGCGCGCCGAGCTCGCATGATACGATCCGGTCCCCTCCGAGCCGCAGCGATCGCCATGCCGCGCCGTCCCGCCGAACCCGCGATGCGCTCACAGCTGGTGCGTCCGTTTCTGCTCGCCGTGCGATCCGCCGGCGGCGAGCCGGACACCCTGATCGAGCGCTTCGGGCTACCCGTCGAGGTGCTGGAGGCCCCCGAGGTGACGCTGCCGCTCGGCAGGCTGGACGTGTTGCTGGCCGCGGCCGCCGACGCCGCGGGCGATCCGTTCCTGGGTGCCCATGTGGCGATGGGCCTCGATCGTGGCACCTACGGCGTCGTCGAGTTTGCGTGCCGCAGCGCACCCACGCTGCGCGAGGCCATGCGTCGAATCGTGCGCTACATCTCGCTCCTGAACGAGGTCGTCGTCGTGACGTTCGAGGAGGGCGACGGTACGGGCGTGGTCCAGCAGAGCATCCCCGGTTGGCCCGGGTGCCTGGGCCGGCAGGCCAACGAGTTCTTCGTCGCGCTCTTGCTCCATCACGCCCGGCAGCTGTCCGGCGAGGCCTGCGTGCCGGAGCAGGTGTGGCTCGCGCACCACCGGCCAGCGCGCGTGGACGAGCTCGAGCGCGTGTTCGGCACGACCCGCCTGGAGTTTGGCGCGGGCAGGAACGGCGTCGCGCTGCCGCGCCTGGCGCTCGACGCACCGCTCGTCACCGCCGACCCGCACCTGCTCTCCATCCTCGATCGCCACGCGGAGGTCGAGCTGGCGTCGCGCACCGCGCCGAGCCGCTTCCTGGGCCGCGTTCGGAGCTGGGTACAGGCGCGTCTCCCGGGCGGCGTGCCGACGCTGGTCGAGACCGCGGCGGCCCTTCGCATGAGCCCGCGCACGTTCCAGCGTCGGCTGGCCGAGGAGGGCACGAGCTGGCAGGGGCTGATCGACGACGTACGCGAGGAGCTGGCGCGCGCGCGTGTGATGGAGTGCGCACTGCCGCTCGGCGAGATCGCGTACCTGTGCGGCTATGCCGAGCTCAGCGCATTCCTGCGCGCCTTCCGCAGGTGGACCGGCCAGACCCCGAGCGAGCTGCGCGGCGCCCGCTGAAGATCCGTCGGAACCGGATCGCATTGGCGCGTCCGGTCAGCGACGGTGGCGCACCCGGTCATGGCGTCATGGGCGGGTTGACGGTACTGGTAGATCATGCCTCGCACGATCCTGTTTCCGCTGCCCGACCGCGACTTCGACGTCACCGAGGTGGCGGTGCCCTGGAAGCTCCTCACCGAGGCCGGCCATCGGGTGGTTTTCGCGACCGAGACCGGCACCACGCCGGCCGCCGACCCGCTGCTCTTGACCGGCGTGGTGTTCGGCACCCTCGGTGCCCGGGCGGAGCCGATCCGCTTCTACCGGGAGCTCGAACAGGCCCCCGCGTTTCGGCGCCCGCTGCGCTGGTCCGACGCCGACCCAGCCGCGTACCACGCGCTGTATCTGGCGGGCGGCCACGCGCAGGGCATGAAGCCGTACCTCGAGAGCGACCTCGTGGCGCGACTCGCGATCGCCTTCTTCGCGCGGGGGGCCCCGGTCGCCGCCATCTGCCACGGAGCCCTCGTGCTGGCGCGCGCCGCCGACCCCACGACCGGCCGCTCGCTCCTGCACGGGCGACGTACGACCTGCCTGCCCAAGTACATGGAGCGGTCGGCCTGGCTGGCGACCGTCTGGCGTCGAGGTCAGTACTTCCGCACCTACCCCACCTACGTCGAGGACGAGGTCAAGGCGGCGCTCGCGGTCCCGGAGGACTTCGAGCGCGGCCCGCGGGCGCTGTTCGCCCGTGGCACGCGCGACGACCACCGCGCGGCGTTCGTGGTCGAGGACGGCGTGTACGTCTCGGGACGCTGGCCGGGCGACGCGTACCTGCTCGCGGAGAAGCTGGGCGACCGCCTGGCAGCGCTCGAGGAGAAGGCTCACGGTGGAACGCAGACAGCGTAAGCAGCACCTGGCGGCGGCCTTCCGGCTGTTCGCGCGTTTCGGGTTCGACGAGGGCCTCGCCGGGCACATCACGGTGCGCGACCCGGAGCATTCGGACCGGTTCTGGGTCAACCCGCTCGGCGTCTACTTCGGGAGCATGCGCACCGAGGACCTGTTGTGCGTGGACCAACACGGTCAGGTGGTGGAGGGCCCCTGATCAACCGGCGACCGTCCGCCGGATCGATTACCTGTTCCGGCAGGACTCGCCGCTCTGGGCGCCCGCGCTGCCAGCCCCTCCTGCGCCTTGGCTCACCTTCCATGCGCCGCCGCATGACTCGACAGATCGAGCACCCGAGGCGCGTCCCTTGCACTGTTTCCGGGGCACGGGAGAGGCCATATGAGCGAGATCTCTTCGACCGTGCAAGCAGCAGCCGGGGCCACGCTCCTCGAGCGCGTGCGCGCTTACGGGGATTCCAGCGCGCGATCGCGCCTCGCGTTTCGGTTCCTCGTATCCGGGACGGCGCATGGGGAGGTCGATGAGATGACCTGGCAGGAGCTCGACCGGTCCGCGCGTGCCGTGGCCGCTCGGCTCGTGCGATCCGGTGCGGCTGGCCAGAGGGTGCTCCTGCTGTTTCAGACCGGGCTCGACTTCGTTTCGGCCTTCTTCGGATGCCTCTACGCCGGCGCGGTCGCGGTACCGGTTACACCGCCGGATCCGAGCCGACTGGCTCGCTCATTGCCGCGCATGGCGGCCATCGTTCGGGACGCCCAGGCGCAATTCATCCTCGCCGCGGCAGAAGTACGCACGCTCGTCGAGCCCGTTGCCCGGCTCGACGGGGCAACCTGGCTCGATCTGAACGCGGTCGCGGACGAAGAGCTCGCCGACCTGAAGCCGTCGGACCGGCAGGACACCGCGTTTCTCCAGTACACGTCGGGCTCGACCGGAGATCCGAAGGGCATCGTCGTCACCCACGCCAACCTGACACACAACCTCACCATGATGGAGGCGGCCTGGCGGCTCGGCGCCGAGACCTCCTTCGTGTGCTGGGCGCCGCTGTTTCACGACATGGGGCTCGTGATGAACCTGCTGGCGACGGCCTGGCTCGGCGCGACCTGCACGCTGATGCGTCCCTCGGACTTCGCCCGAAATCCAGCCGAGTGGCTGCGCGCCATCTCGCGCTTCCGCGGTACCGTGAGCATGGCGCCGAACTTCGCCTACGATCTCACCGTCGCGAGGGTCCCGCTGGCCGCCCTGGCGGGACTCGACCTGTCCTCCTGGCGGGTCGCGGTCAACGCGGCCGAGCCCACGCGCCCCGACACGATGGAGCGATTCGCGCAGAAGCTCGCGCCGCTCGGGTTCTCGGCCGAGGCGCTGCAGCCCGCCTGGGGTCTCGCGGAGGCCACCGTGCTCGTCACGACCCGAGGGATCGGTCGCGGTCCACGCACGCTGACCCTGTGCGCTGACGCGCTCGAGCGAGGGCAGGTCGTGCTCGCCGCGCCGGGCACCGGGCGAACGCAACGCTTCGCGTCGCAAGGTTGCCCCTGGCACGACATGGATCTCCGCATCGTCGATCCGGAGGCGTGCCAGGCGCTCGGGGAGCAGCAGCTCGGCGAGATCTGGCTCTGCGGGCCGAGTGTGGCCAAAGGCTACTTTCGTCGACCTGAGCAGAGCCAGGAGACGTTTGCGGCCCGGCTGCTGTCCAGTGACGAGGGTCCGTTCCTCCGTACGGGCGATCTGGGCTTTCTGCACGACGGCGAGCTGTTCCTGACCGGCCGGCGCAAGGACCTCCTCATCCTCCGGGGGCGCAACCTCTATCCGCAGGATGTCGAGCGGGCCATCGAGGAGAGTCACCCGGCGCTGCGCGCGGGGTGCTGTGCGGCTTTCTCGGTCGACTCGGGTACCGAGGAGCAGCTGATCGTGGCGGCCGAGGTAGAGACCGGCCGCCTCCATGATTCCGGGGAGCAGGGGTTCGGCGAGCTCGCGCGGGTGGCGGCGCGTGCCGTCCTGGAGACCTGCGGAGTGCGCCTCGAAGAGCTCCTGCTGCTCGAGCCCCGCACGATCCCCAAGACCAGCAGTGGAAAGATCCAACGACTGGCGTGCCGGCAGGCCAGGCGGGAAGGCCGGCTCGAGCTCCTGCACACCTGGCGCTCGGCGGACGCCGAGCGCGACGGCGAGCTTTCGCCGGCGCCGACCGGCCTTGCCGCGGTCACGGTGACGGCGGTGGCGGATCGCATCCGGGCCTTCGTCTCGCGCGGACACGAGGCGACGGGGGGCGCTGCACCAGACGATGATGCAGCCTTCCACGACCTCGGGGTCGATTCCCTGCGCGCCCTCGAGCTGGCCGCCGCCATCGAGACCTGGACCGGCCATCGGATCGACGCCACCGCGGTCTGGAGCTGCCCCACGGTGATGTCGCTGGCCGCGCACGTCGTGGCGCTGGGCAGTGGCCCCGGCGCTCCGGCGCCCAGCGCCCAGTCGGTCGATTCCGGTTCCGCCCAAGAACCGATCGCCATCGTCGGCATCGGCTGTCGCTTCCCCGGCGGGGCGAGCGATCCGGAGGCGTTCTGGACGCTGCTCGACGAGGGCCGTGACGCCATCAGCGAAGTACCGTGCGAGCGCTGGGACGTGGACGCCTACCACGATCCTGATCCGTCGGCGTTGGGCAAGATGACGTCTCGGTGGGGCGGCTTCTTGTCCGGCCTCGATCGCTTCGAGCCTGGCTTCTTCGGCATCTCCGCGCGTGAGGCTCCGAGCATCGACCCGCAGGCGCGCCTGCTGCTCGAGACCACCTGGGAGGCATTCGAGCGAGCGGGCATCGATCCGGCGGCGCTCGTGGGATCGAAGACCGGCGTCTACCTGGGACTGAGCCAGACCGAGTACCAGGCGCGCGCGCTCGGTGGCGCGATCGACGCCTACACCCTGCTCGGGACGATGCACAGCACCATGGCCGGACGGCTGTCGTACTGGCTCGGGCTGCAGGGGCCGAGCGTCCCCATCGACACCGCGTGCTCGTCCTCGCTGGTCGCGGTCCATCTCGCCTGCCAGGCGCTCTGCTCCGGCGATTGCAACCTCGCGATCGCTGGTGGAGCCAACACCGTGCTCGAGCCAGAGACCTCGATCTACTTCAGCCGGCTTCGGGCCCTGTCTCCCACGGGTCGCTGTCGGACGTTCTCTGCGGACGCCGATGGCTACGTCCGCGCCGAGGGCGCCGGGATCATCGTGCTCGAGCGGCTGTCCGACGCGCGGCGTCTCGGGCACACCGTGCTCGCGCTGGTCAGGGGATCGGCGGTGAACCAGGACGGCCGCAGCAACGGGCTCGCCGCGCCGAGCCGGCCCGCTCAAGAGGCCGTGATCCGGGAGGCCGTGCGGCGCGCAGCCGTGGCCCCGAACAGCGTCGGCTACCTCGAATGCCACGGTGCGGGAACGCCGCTCGGCGATCCGATCGAGGTGCAGGCCGCGGCGGCGGTGCTCTGCGAAGGGCGCGATCCGGCCTGGCCTCTCGTCCTCGGCTCGGTGAAGACGAACATCGGGCATACCGAGTCCGCAGCGGGGATCGCCGGCCTCATCAAGACCGTGCTGGCGCTCGGGCGGGGCCGAATTCCGCGGAACCTGCACCTCTCGAGGCCGAACCCGCACATCCGATGGGAGACCCTTCCGATCCGCGTGGCGAGCGAGTCGATCGAATGGCCGCGAGGCGCAACGCCGCGGCGCGCCGGTGTGAGTGCGTTCGGCTTTGGCGGTACGAACGCGCACGTGGTGCTGGAGGAGGGGGCTGCGGCCGCTGATCGAGCCGTGCCCGCGGCCCGCCCAGCGGAGCTCGTGGTGCTGTCGGCCAAGTCGCGGGCGGCGCTCCTCGACTCGGTGGGTCGATTTCGGGAGCACCTCGACGCTCATCCGGACATGACCCTCGCGGATCTCGCCGCCAGCACTGCGCTCCGGCCCCACCTCGGTCACCGCCTCGCGCTGGCGGTCGAGTCTCGGATCGCGCTCCGATCGGTGCTCCATTCCGTCGCGCGCGGTGAGACCCCGGTCGGGGTCGCCTGCCGCGAAGCCCACGCGGCGAGCCGGCGCGGCAAGCTGGCATTCCTGTTCACCGGGCAAGGCGCGCACACCGCTGACATGGGACGGCAGCTCCACGCGGCGTGGCCCGTCTTCAGGGATGCGCTCGATGCCGCCCTTGCCGCTCTCGATCCCGACCTCGAGCGTCCACTGCGCGACGTGATGTGGCCGAGCCCTGCCGACGCCGGGCTTCTGGATCAGCCGGGCTGGTCACAGCCGGCGCTGTTCGCGCTCGAGTGGGCGCTGGCCGCACAGTGGCGCTCCTTCGGCGTGGCACCGGATCTCGTGGCCGGCCAGTCGGTCGGGGAGATCGCCGCAGCGTGCGTCGCAGGCGTGTTCCCACTCGAGGACGCGGCGCGACTCGTCACCGCGTGGAGCCGGCTGACCGAGGCGCTGCCCGCAGGCGGGGCTACGCTGTCTTGCGCGACGGAGAGCCTCGCGCGCGTGGCCGCATCGGTGCGCTATCAGGCCCCGTCCCTCGGGATCGTGTCGAGCTTCACCGGCGCCCTCGCCGGCACCGAGATCGCCACGCCAGCCTACTGGATGCGCCTCGCGCGCGACGACGTCCGGTTCTCGGCGAGTGCTCGCGCGTTGCAAGCGGCCGGCGCAAAGACGTTCATCGAGATCGGTCCTCGGCCGACGCTGCTCGAGCTCGTGCGCGCGGGCCTGCAGGCGCCGGGGGTGCTGCTCGGCTCGCTCGGGACCGGGCGCCCGGAGCCGGAGGCGTTGCTGCAAGCGCTGGGAAGCTGGTACGCGATGGGTGGTCAGGTCGACTGGCGCGGCGTCGTGGCACCTGGCGCCCGGCGGGTCGCGCTGCCCACCACCGCCTGGCAGCGCGAACGGTACTGGATCGAACCCCGCCCCCGAACATCGACCACGGTCGCCGCTGCCGACGACCCGCGTCCATTGCACGTGCTGCGTATCTCGGGTCCCAGCACCGAGGCCTTGCAGGAGGCAGCGGCGCGCCTTGGCGCCCGGCTCCGTGACCGTCCCCAGGATGGGCTCTGCGACGTGGTCGCCTCCTGCAGCACCTCCGCGCCGGACGAGCCGCATCGCCTGTGCGTGATCACGGCCGATGCCGCTGCCGCCGCTCGCTCCCTGGATGCTCATGCTGCGGGCCTCTTCGCCGAAGGTGTCTTCGTCGGAGAGGCGCGTACCCACCCCCGGGTCGCGTTTCTCTTTGCCGGCCAGGGCGCCCAGGTCGCGGGCATGGGGCGCCGCCTCCACGAGACCGAGCCCGCGTTCCGCGCCGCATTCGACGAGGCAGTCGCCGAGCTCGATCGCCATCTGGAGCACCCGCTCCGCGAGATCATGTGGGCTGCCGCAGGCACACCCCGCGCAGCCCTGCTCGATCGCACGGGCACGACCCAGCCCGCGCTCTTCGCGTTCGAATGGGCGCTGGTCGCGCTGTGGCGTACGCGCGGCATTTGTCCCGACGTCGTCCTCGGGCACAGCCTCGGCGAGCTCGTCGCCGCCTGCGTGGCGGACGTCGTCGGCCTGGCCGACTGTTGCCGGCTCGTGGTTGCACGGGCGCGCGCCATGGAGGCCTTGCCACCGGGGGGCGAGATGATCGCGATCGCGGCCTCCGAGGCGGTTGTCTTGGACGCCCTCGCCCCGTTGCGAGAGCGGGTCGCCGTCGCGGCGGTCAACGGCCCCGAAGCGGTCGTGATCTCGGGCCCTGCGGCCGATGCGAGGGCCGTCGCGGCCTGGTTTGCGGCCCGCGGCGTCCGCACGAAGCGGCTCGCGATCTCCCTGGCCGCTCACTCGCCGCTCGTGGATCCGATGCTCGAGGGGCTGACGGAGCTGGCCACCACGCTCGCGCTGCGACCTCCGCGGCTCGCGCTCATCTCGAACGTCACGGGCGCTCGCGCCGGCGCGGCGCTCATGATGGATCCAGCCTACTGGGCCCGCCAGGTCCGATCCTCGGTTCGCTTCGCAGAGGGGCTCATCGCGCTCGATCAGGTGGGCGCCGAGATCTGCGTCGAGATCGGCCCCCAATCCGTGCTGCTGGGCATGGACGCCCTGGCGCGACCGGACGCGCCGGTCGTACGGGTGGCGTCGCTCACGCGGGGGCGCGACGAGCATGCGAGCGCGCTCGAAGCGATGGCGCGGCTGCACGTCGCCGGTGCGCCCGTGGACTGGTCCACGATCGAGGGCCGTGCGGCCCATCCCTCCACCCAGCTCGGCCGGAGGCCGCCGGCCACGGCTGGCAACCTCGAGGCGATCGTGCGCACGGAGCTGGCGCGGATCCTGGCGCTGCCATCGCCGGCCGACGTGCCGCTCGAGGCTCCGTTCCAGGAGCTCGGCCTGGATTCCCTGATGGCGGTCGAGCTGCGCAGCGCCCTCATCGAGCGCCTGGGCACCTCACTGCCGGCGACGATCGCCTTCGACTACCCCAGCCTGGGTGCGCTCTGCGATCACCTGCTGACACGCGTCGAGGGTCAGGATTCGACGGTGTCGGCACCCGGGCGGTCGCGGCGCGCTGCCACGGACGAGCCCGTGGCCATCGTCGGCATCGGCTGCCGTTTTCCGGGGGGCGTCCAGGGTCCGGACGCGCTGTGGCGGCTACTCGAGGATGGCGTGGACGCGATCACGGAGGTGCCGAGCGATCGCTGGGCAATCGACGACTGGTACGACCCCGACCCGAGTGCTGCCGGCAAGATGAGCAGCCGCTGGGGCGGCTTCGTCGAGCTGCCCGACCGCTTCGACGCGGCTTTCTTCGGCATCGCTCCGCGCGAAGCGGTCGCCATCGACCCGCAGCAGCGATTGCTGCTCGAGTGCACCTGGGAGGCCCTCGAGCGCTCAGGGATCGTCCCGGGGTCGCTCATGGGTAGCAACACGGGGGTCTATGTCGGCATCAGTGCCAACGACTACCAGTACTGGGCCATGGGCGATCCCGGTCGCATCGACGGCTACTCGTATCTCGGCACGGCCCACAGCGCCACGGTAGGGCGCCTCTCTTACTGGCTCGGGCTCAAGGGGCCGAACCTCCCGATCGATACGGCCTGCTCGTCGGCGCTCGTGGCGATTCACCTGGCCTGCCAGGGATTACGCCTCAGGGAGTGCGACCTCGCGCTCTCCGGCGGCGTCAACCTCACCCTCGCCCCCGAGTGCACGGTCTACTTCAGCAGGCTCCGGGCGCTGTCGCCGACCGGACGTTGCCGTAGCTTCTCGGCTGGCGCCGATGGCTACGTGCGCGCGGAGGGCTGCGGCGTGCTGGTGCTAAAGCGCCTGTCCGACGCCCTCCGCGACGGCGATCCGGTCGTCGCGGTCATCCGCGGCTCGGCGGTCAACCAGGACGGCCGCAGCAACGGCTTCACGGCGCCGAACGGGCCCTCGCAACAGGACGTGATCGTCCGCGCCCTCGCGAACGCTGGCCTCGCTCCGGCGGAGGTGGGCTACGTCGAATGCCACGGAACCGGCACCTCGCTCGGGGATCCGATCGAGGTTCAGGCGATCGGAGCGGCGATCGGGGCGGGGCGCCCGGCGGATCGCCCGGTCGTGATCGGCTCGGTCAAGAGCAACGTCGGGCACACCGAAGGGGCCGCGGGCGTGGCCGGCCTCATCAAGGCGGCGCTGTGCGTGCAACGCGGCCGCATCCCCGCGACGCTCCACGCCGAGGCGCTCAACCCGATGATCGCATGGGACCAGTGGCCCGTCGCCGTGGCCCGGCAGGCCATGCCGTTTCCGGACGGTCCCCGCGTGGCCGGCGTGAGCAGCTTCGGCTTCAGCGGCACCAACGCCCACGTCGTGCTGTCCGCGGCGCCGGAGACGCCGGTGACCGCAGCGACGACGCGCCGGCCGGCCGAGCTCGTGGTCCTGTCCGGACGCGATGAGACGTCGCTCGCCGAGGCCACCACCCGGCTGGCCGCGCATCTCGATGCCCATCCGGAGCTCGCCCTCGGCGATCTCGCGCGGACGCTGGCCACCTCGCGAACATCGTTCGCTTGCAGGCTGGCGATCACGGCGAGCTCCCTCGATGCGCTGCGCCACACCCTGATCGCCGTCGGCGGCGGCCAGACGCCCGACGGCGTGGCGCGCGGCACCGCGGGAAATGCACCCTCGCTGGCCTTGTGGTTCCCGGGCGGCGGCGGCGATCTGGAGCGGACGGCCCAGGAGCTCGGCGAGACCTGGCCCGTGTTCCGGCAAGCGCTCGCAGCAGCCATCGGGGCGCTCGCCCGAGCCAGCCGGGAGGACGCAACGGATGAGCGGCCAGCCGAGCGCGTGGCCTTCGCAGCAGGGGTCGCGCTCGGGGCCCTTTGGCGCTCGTGGGGCATCGTGCCCAATCGCCTCGGTGGCGCAGGCGTCGGCGAGATCGTCGCAGCCCAAATCGGCGGCGTGCTCTCGCTCGCGGAGGCCGCCCGGCTCGTGGTCGCGAGCGCGCAACCCGACGGCCACCGGATCAAGGATCCACGGGTCCATCGGGCGCTCGAGATCCCGGCCGTCGTACCAGGTGCTCTAGGAGCCTCGGGCCCCGAGGTCGTCCTGGATCTGGAAGCCCTGCGTGCCGACGTGCCGGCCAGCGTTGCGAT
Source organism: Myxococcales bacterium (assembly GCA_023248855.1). Lineage (GTDB taxonomy): Bacteria > Myxococcota_A > Polyangia > JAHFDS01 > JAHFDS01 > JAHFDS01. The sequence goes on along the minus strand of JAHFDS010000004.1, from coordinate 61,050 downwards.
GCTCGAGGTCCTCGGGGCACTCCACGCGCGCGGCGCGGAGGTCGACTGGCGCGGTGTGTTCCCGGTCGGGGGCCCGGTCGTCGACTTGCCCACGTATCCCTGGCAACGCCAGCGCTACTGGCTCGGCAAGGCGAGGGCAGCCATCGCCGCCGGCGACCAGAACCTTGTGAGCGAGGACGGCCCGACGGGACCGTTCTACGAGCTGGCCTGGCAGCGGCAGGCTTCCGTGCCGCCCGTGCGCCGCGCCCGAGGTGCCGGTCGCTTTCGCGTGATGGCGACAGCCGGGGATGGCTCGCTGCTGGCATCCGCCCTCCGGCAAGCCGGGGCCGAAACGGAGCTGATCACGCCCGGCGAGGTGACGCAGGATGCGAGCGGCGCCACCGCCCTCGTCCTCCTGCTCGAACAGAGCCCGATCGCTTCGGGGGTGCTGCTCGGCATGACCACCACCGCGATCACGGCACGAATCCCCCTGTGGCTGGTCACACGAGGCGCGGTATCGATTGGAGCCGGCGACGTTCCGTCGAACCCAGAGCAGGCGGTGGCGTGGGGGCTCGGGCGCACGCTCGCGCTCGAGGAGCCATCGGCCTGGGGCGGCCTGGTCGACCTTCCGGGGCCGCTCGATGTTGCCCTGGCGCGGCAACTCGGCCAGGTGCTCATCGCCCGCGCTGTGGACGACCAGCTCGCGCTGCGCGCCGGCGGGGCCTGGGTGCCGCGCGTGGTTCCTGCCGCCGTGCCCGGGGCGGCACGAGGCTTTCGCACCACGGGCGCCGCGCTGGTCACGGGCGGGCTCGGCGCGCTCGGCCGGCGCATCGCCGGCTGGCTGGCGGAACGGGGCGCCCAGCATCTCCTCCTCGTCGGCCGGCGTGGCCTCCAGACGCCCGGTGCGGCCGCGACGGTGGCGGCGCTCGAGGTTCGCGGCGTGGGCATTACCGTGGCCGACGCCGACGTGGCGGACGTGGAGTCCCTGCGCGCCGCAGCTCGACGCCTGCCCGCAGGAATGCCGCTGCGTACCGTCGTGCACTGCGCGGCAGCGCCCCGCACGGCGACCGTGGGCCCGCTCGACGCGGAGAGCTGGGCGGCCACGCTGGCACCCAAGGTCGCCGGGACCCGCGCGCTCGAAGCCCTGATTGTGGGCCAGCCGCTCGACGCGTTCGTCTGCTTCGGATCCATCGCCGGGGTCTGGGGCAGCGGTGGTCAGGCCGCCTACGCAGCCGCCAACGCCTTCCTCGAGGTGTGGGCCCGAAGCGCCCGGGCCCGTGGGATCCCCGCCACCACCGTGGCCTTCGGCCCCTGGGCCGGAGACGGAATGGCCGCCGGCGAGACCGGCGTCGCGCTCGAGGAGCGCGGGATCCGCAAGCTCGATCCGGACGTGGCGCTGCGCTCGATCGGCGCCGCCCTGCAGGCGGGAGCCCCGGCTCCGATCGTGGCAGATGTGGACTGGCCGCGGTTCCGCCGCAGCTACGAGGCGCGGGGGCCACGCCCGCTCGTGTCCGATCTGGGCATGAGCCCGACGATCGGGGATGGCCCCGACGATCGCGCGCCGGCCGGACAGCTGCGCGCGGAGCTCGCGGCGGCGGCGCAGGAGCGCCGCGGTCCGCTCCTGCAGACCTGGATCGCGGTCGAGGTGGCGCGGGTGCTGGGCCTCGACTCGCCCTTGGCGCCGGGCAGCGAGACGTTCATGGATCTCGGCCTGGATTCCCTCATGGCGGTGGAGGTCCGTAGCCGGGCGCAGCACGAGCTCTCGCTGGAGCCCCGGATCGAGGTCCACGAGCTGTATGACCACGCGACCGTGGAGACACTGGCCGCCCACCTGCTCGAGCGGCTCGGGATGTCCACCATCCCGCGTCGAACCGAGGCCGCATGACGACCGCGCGCTTCACACGATTCGAGGCGCTCGGCGCCTACCTACCGGCGACGGTCCAGGCGACCGCTGAGCTCATGGCCGGCATGACCGCCGCGTCAGCCGATGACCTGGAGGGATTCACCGGGATCCGGAACCGTCGAGTCCGCGACGCAGACCAGGACTCGCTGGCCCTCGCGTTGCTCGCGGCGAAGAACTGCCTGGCGCGATCTCGGTACCGGGCCGAGCAGCTCGACGTCATCGTGTCGACCTCCATCTCGCGTGCCCGCAATGACGAGGTGGGCGGCTACCGGATCTACTTCGAACCGGCGTTCTCCCTCTGGATCAAGCGCGCCATCGGGGCGCATGGCGCGCTCCACTTCGATCTCTCCAACGCCTGCGCCGGAATGATGACCGGCGTCATGCTCCTCGATCGGATGATCAAGGCGGGGATCGTCCGATCCGGGATGGTCGTCAGTGGAGAGTGCATCACGCCCATCGCCGAGACCGCCACTCGGGAGGTCAGGGATGCGCGCGACCCACAGCTGGCTTCACTCACCGTGGGGGACTCCGGGGCAGCGGTGATCATCGACCGATCGGAGGACGAGCGCGATCGGATCCACTACATCGAGCTCGTGACCTGTGCCGAGTACGCCCTCATGTGCCTCGGCATGCCGAGCGATCAGCAACCGGGCATGGCCATGTACGCGAACAACCTGGAGCTGCACAGCCGGCATCGGATCAAGCTGTGGCCCGCCTTTCTCGCCGACGTCCTGGCTCGAAGGGGTGCCACGTTCGCTTCGGAACGCTTCGACCACGTCATTCACCACCAGGTCGGGACGCTCGCGATGCACCTCTTCTCCAAGGTGGCCGGCCCGGAGCTAGGACACGAGGTCCCGAGATCCCTGAGCTGCGTGGAGGAGTACGGCAACACCGCCACGACGTCCCACTTCGTGGTGCTCGACCATCACCTCCGGCAAGGGCGCATCCAGCGAGGCAACAAGATCCTGTTCGTTCCGGCGGCGTCGGGGATCGTCACCGGGTGCGTCTCCGCCACCATCTCGTCGCTCGAGGTGTGACATGGGCGCCATCATCCTCGCCACAGGATCGAGCTGCGCTCCGGAAATCGCGAGCGCGCTCACCCACGCCACGGCGGCCTCTCGGGCCTGCCTCGAGACGGCCGGACTCGGTCCCGACGAGATTGACCTCCTGATCCATGTCGGGATCTATCGCGACGACAACCTCACGGAACCCGGGATCGCAGCGCTCATCCAACGCGAGCTCGGGATCAGCCTCGACTACGTGGCGCACCCGAAGGCTGCCTTCTCCTTCGATCTCATGAACGGTGCGTGCGGGTTCCTCAACGCCGTGCAGGTCGCGAGCGCGTTCCTCGCGCTCGGCGAGACGCGCAAGGTCCTCATCGTCTCGAGCGATGCCCACCCGTCGAAGCGAGTCGCCCACGGCTTCCCGATCCGCGCGCTCGGCGCGGCCGTCCTGCTCGGCCACGACGATCACCCTGGCCGCGGTTTCGGCCCGGTGACCACGTACGATGCAGCGCGCGACTCGGCGGGCAGCGAAGGCTACCTGGCGATCGGCGACAGCGGCCACCGCGGCCGCGAATGCCTGACGTTGCGACGCGATCCCGATTACGAGGAGCGCGTCCTCGATCTCCTGGTGACCTCGATCCGCGGGCACGCGGCGTCGCACCAGATCGACCTGTCGCAAACCCTCTTCGTCACCTCTCGGATCTCGCTGGGTTTCGCAGACCGCCTCGCGACGGCGCTCGGGGTAGCGGCACGAAGCGTCGTCACCGCCCCCGGCCACGGTGAGCCGCACTCTTCTGCGCTCGCGCTCGGCTACCATCGCGCGCTCGCGGAGCGTCGCCTGGGCGATCACGTCGAGGTCCTGTTTGCCGTCGCCGGTGCCGGGCTCACGAGCGCCTGCGCGGTGTACCGATGCTGAACGCGCCCCTGAACGTTGCCGAGCACCTGCGCGAGAACGCCCGGCGGTTCCCCGATCGCCGCGCGCTCGTGTTTCCCGCTCGCGCCGGCGGCGCCACCCGCTGGGCGCAGCGCACCTACCGCGAGATCGACGCGGAGTCGGATGCGTGCGCGCGCGGCTTCGCGTCGCATGGGATCGGACGAGGCACGAGGACCATCGTCATGGTCAAGCCCGGCTCGGAGCTGTTCGCGATCCTCTTCGCTCTCTTCAAGCTCGGAGCGGTTCCGGTGGTGGTCGATCCGGGTATGGGGGTCCGACGCATGCTCCACTGCTACGCCGCGGTGGGTGCGGACGCCTTCGTGGGGATCCCCCTCGCCCACCTGGTGCGCGTGCTGCGGCCCGGCACGTTTTCCACGCTCCGGACCCTCGTCACCGTCGGTCCGCGCTGGTGCTGGGGTGGGGCCTCGCTGGCCCGGATCGCACGCTCCACAAGCGGCGATCTCCCGCTCGCAAGGACCACGGTCGAGGATCTCCTGCTCATCAGCTTCACCACCGGCAGCACCGGCCCCGCCAAGGGCGTCGAGGTCACGCACGGCGCCGTCGAGGCGATGCTACGGCGCGTGCGTGCGCTGGTTCGCGCCTTGCCAACGCCCGCCGAGGACGAGGTCACACTCGTGACGCTGCCGTTCATGGCGATCCTGGATCTGCTGCTCGGCTTCACCGCGGTGCTGGCGCCGATGGATCCCTCGCGCCCAGCGTCCGTCGATGGGCGAAAGATCCTCGAGGCCATCGCGGCGTTTCGTGTGGCCCACATGTTCGCCTCTCCGGCGCTGTTGCACCGAGTCGCGCACTGCGCACAGGCGCGGGACACCAGCCTGCCGAGCCTGCGCACGGTGGTATGCGGGGGGGCGCCCGTGACGCCCGCGATCGTGGAGCGCTTTCGTGCGCTCTTGTCCGCCGACGCCCGGCTCGAGACCACGTACGGCGCCACCGAGGCGACGCCGATCTCCTCCATCGAATCCTCCCAGATCCTCGGGGAGACCGCCGCGCGCACTCACGCCGGTCAGGGCACCTGCGTGGGACAGCCCACCGACGAGCTCGACGCGCGAATCGTGCAGATCTCGGACGGGCCGATCGCGGCCTGGTCGAACGCCCTCCGGGCACCACCCGGCGAGGTCGGCGAGATCGTCATCTCCGGCGCCGTCGTCAGCCGCAGCTATCACCGCAACCCGGAGGCCAACGCGCTCTTCAAGATCCCCGACCAGGGACGGCGCTGGCATCGCACGGGCGATCTCGGATGGGTAGACGAGCGGGGCCGCCTCTGGTTCTGTGGCCGCAAGAGCCATCGGGTCAACACGAAGCGGGGCCCGCTGTACTCCGTGCAGGTCGAGGGGGTCTTCAACGCCCATCCCGATGTGTACCGCAGCGCGCTGGTGGGCGTCGGCTCCCCCGGCGCGCCGGTACCCGTGGTCTGCATCGAGCTGCGCCAGCGCGTCCGCCGAGCGGTGCGCGCGCGCATCCGCGGAGAGCTCTGCCACCTGGCCGCGCGGCACAGCCTGACCGCGGGCCTCGAGACGTTTCTATTCCACCCATCGTTTCCGGTCGACGTTCGCCACAACGCGAAGATCAAGCGCGAGGAGCTCGCCCTGTGGGCCGCCTCGCGGCTGCCACGCGAAGGTCGCGTCGCATCCGTCGGAGTGCTTCAGCTGGTCCCCATTGCGGGCTGGATCTTCCTCCTTGTGGGCCTCGCATGGCCGCTCGCGAGCCCGACGCTGCGCGCGCTGTGGTGGATCGACGCCTTCTTCAGCATCGTCGTCCACGGCCTGCAGGTATTCATCGCGCTCCCACACGCCCGGCGTGCGGGCTTCTCGGACCTGCGAGCCGTCGCCTGCACGTTCCTGCTCGGCGCGACGTGGTGGGGCCCCCTCGCCCGCGCGGCCCGGAGCCCGCGCCCGTGAAGGTCCTCGTCACCGGGGCGTCGGGGTTCCTCGGCAGCCACGTCGTGGACCGCTGCTTCGCCCTTGGATACCAGGTGCGCGTGCTGGTGCGACCCTCGAGCGACCTCAGCCATCTGCGCCGGCTCCCTGGAATCGACCTGGCCGTCGGCGATCTCGAAACCGAGGACACGGCCGAGCGTGCCACGCGCGGCGTGCAGATCGTCTACCACGCCGCGGCACGCGTCACGGATCTCGGCAGCCGGCGGCAGTTCTACGCGGCCAACGTCCACGCAACCCGAAACCTGCTCTCGGCCAGCCGCGGAAACGGGGTGGAACGCTTCGTCTTCGTGAGCAGTCCGAGCGTGGTCGCGGACGGCAAGCCGCACGTGGACATCGACGAGCGCTATCCCTATCCCCGGCGCCACCTGAACCTCTATTGCGAGACCAAGGCGGCCGCGGAAAAGCTCGTCCTCGGTGAAAACGGCCGTGGAATCGCGACCTGTGCCATTCGCCCGCGCGCGGTGTGGGGGCCTCGTGATCGCATGGGGCCGCTGCCGAGGCTGCTCGCCAAGCTGATCGAGGGCAAGCTCCCCGATCTGTCCGGCGGGCGAGCGGTCCGGGCGGCGATCTGCTACTGCGAAAACGCGGCGGCCGCGATCGTCGCGGCGGGGACGGCCCCGCGGGTGGGGGGCCACGCGTACTTCGTGACGGACCGGGAACAGACCGACGTCTGGGCCTTCATCGCGCAGCTCGCCACGGCGTTCTCGGCGCCCCCTCCGCGACGGCGTTTGAGCCCGCGGCTCGCCAGCGCCATTGCCACGGTGGTGGACTGGATCTGGAAGCTACCGTACCTGGCTCGCCGCGTGGCCCCCCCGATCTCGCGCTACGGGGTCAGCCTCCTCACCCTGACGAGCACCTACGACCTGACCGCCGCGGAGCGCGATCTCGGCTACGTACCGATCGTCGACCGTGACACCGGGATGCGGCGGCTGCATTCCTGGGTCAACGAGATCGGCGGGGTCCGTGAGCTGGTTCGTCCGCTGCTTGGAAGCCGTGGGAGCGACCATGCCTGAGGCGCGCCCCACGGTGCAATCGCGCAAGATCTCGTTCACCGAGCGGGTCTACCTGGCGGCGGAGCGGCCCCGCGCCGGCTTTTCGATCGAGATCGTGCTCGAGGGTAGCGGCGACCTGTCCGTGGAGCGCGTCCAGACCGCGGTCGAGCGAGCCGCGGCGGTCAATCCAGGGTGCCGCCTCGTCTTGCGCGGAGTGCTCGGCTGGTCGCGCTGGGTCGCGTGTGGCCCCTTGCCGCCCGTCCGGGTGCTGGAGTCGTGGCCCGACGGCTCCGCCCGCGTGGGGATTGCGCGACCCTTGTCGCCGCTCCACGGGCCCACCTGCGAGTTGGTGCTCGTACGCTCGCCGGAGCCACGGATCCTGTTCCGGTGCTTCCACGGCGTCATGGATGCGCAGGGCTTGCTGGGCTTCGCGGAGGATGTGTTCCGGGTGCTGCGCGGTGAGCCCCCCGTCGGCGCCGACTGCACGGTCAACGACGGGGAGCTCGTCCGGTCCCTGGTGGGCCGGCGGACGCGCGCCGCGCTGGCGGCCCGCTACGCGCCCATCCGTGGGCCCGCAGGGTCACGACGGCGAAGGGTCGTGAGCCGGCGGATCTCGCTCGCCGGCCGTATTCCGGCCATGGTGGCCAGGGTGGCGGCCGCGCTGGCGCGCCTGGCCTACCGGCAGCATGCGATGCCGACCCGCATCATGATTCCGGTCGACCTGCGACGCTACCAGAAGGGCTTGCGCGCGTCCGGCAACCTGACCTACCCGATCTTCCTCGACGTCGCCGCCGAGCCGACCTGGCAGGAAGTTCATGGCACGATGCTGCGCAGCCTGGCCGCGAAAGAGGCGCTTCGCCTCGATCCTGCCGACTGCATCGTGCGCTGGCTCCCGATGCTGGTGCTGCGCCTGGTGTATGCGCTCTGGTCGGGCGGGCACCGGCGGCGGGGGCGCTTTCCCTTCTCCGCGGTCGTGTCGCACGTGCACATCCCGAACGCCGGATCCCTGAGCGGCGGGGGATTTGCGTGTCGATCGGTCCACGCCCTGCCGCAGCGGACGGATGATCTCCCTCTCCATGTGGCGATCGTCAGTCTCGCCGATTCGGTGGAGGTCACCATCAGCGCGCCCGGCGCCCTGCTCGACGAGGACCGCCTGGCGGAAGTAGCGGACCGGGTCGAGCACGAGCTCGCCCACGGCTCTACAGAGCGGGCGGCGCGCTGATGCAGACGGCCCGCATGGAGCACGGCGAGGCCGCATTGTGGCTGCGCACCCGTGCGCCGCCCGCCGCACCGGGCCTCCGGCTCCTGTGCGTCCCCTATGCGGGTGGCGGCGCCACCGTCTTCCACAGCTGGCCGGCGAAGCTACCTGCACACGTCGAGCTCCGCGCCGTACAGCTTCCGGGCCGTCAGGACCGGTGGAGGGAGCCCGCGTTGGCGAGCATCGGTAGCATCGTCGAGCGTGTGGCGGCCGCGCTGTCCACACTGCCGACGCTGCCGCTCGTGATCTACGGCCACAGCATGGGCGGGCTCATCGCCTTCGAGCTGGCGCGGCGTCTGCAGGCCGAGCAGGCGCCGTTGCAGGCCCTCGTCGTCGGCGCCCGACCGGCGCCGCAGGTGCCGCAGCGGGGCGCGCACATCCACCACCTGCCAGACCGAGCCCTCGTCGAGGCGCTTCATCGTTGCTACGGCACGCCTCTGGCGGTGCTGCAGGATGCCGCGATGATGGCGCTCGCGCTGCCGTCGCTTCGATCGGACCTCGCGGCGCTCGCCGCCTACCGCTACGAGCCTGGCCCGCTGCTTTCCGTACCCGTCACGGTCCTGACGGGACGGCGAGACACCTCGGTCTCTGCTTCCGATACAGCGGCGTGGGCCGCTCTGACGAGCGCCGCCGTGGCCACCAACGAAGTAGACGCGGGCCACTTCTTCCTCGACACGCACCGGCCCTGGGTGCTGGAGCGGATCGGTGTGGTCACGGCGCGGCCTCCAGCGCCGCCGCGATCGTGCGGCCTACCGCCAGCGCGTTCCGGCCCGTGATGATGTGCGTGTGCGAAGTCCCAGCGGCAGGGAGGTCGACCACCTCGACCGCGTGGACGGTCATGGGCCAGACAGTGTGCTCATCCCAGCCCAGGCTCTGATCCGAGTCGGCGGCCTTGATCAGCACGACGGGCGCCTCCATGGGCCGGGCCGGCCGGTAGTCGGTCAAGATGACCAGCGAGCGCGCGACGACGCTAGCCCTGCGGAGCGCGGCTCGCGTCTTGTCTCGGTAGAGCCGCGGTCGCCAGGCCCACTCCACGAGGAGTGGAGTCAGGCGCCCGTAAAGGGACCTCCAGCGATCCTCCACAGACGGGAACCGCACGGAGGGCTCTCCGGCCGCCTCGGGCAGGCACAGCTCGATGGCGTCACAGAGGGTGCCCAGATCCTCGAACAGATACACCAGATCGAGCAGCTGGATTTCAGGGCGTCGGTCGAGCAGGCCTCTTATCTTCGTGTGCGTGCGCCGGTGCGGCGGCTCGGCCAGCTGTTCCTGGATCCTCGACCGGCAGCGCTCGAGCACGACCCTACCGTCGAAGAGGTTCGGCGATCGCGGCGGAAACGAATCGATGAGGATGACCGCACCGACGGTCTGGCCCGCGCGCTCCAGCTGCGACGCCAGCTCGTACGCGATCGTGCCACCGCAAGAATGACCGCCGAGGTAGTAGGGTCCGGTGGGCTGCACGGTTTGTAGAGCGCGCAGGTAGTCCGCGGCCATCGACTGCACACTGTCGTACATGCCGTCGCGCCCGAACGCATGCGGGTTCTGGAGCGCGTGAATCGACCAGCCGTTCGGGATGTGTCGAGCGAGCGGGAGGTAGGACAGCGTATCGCCACTCGCGTCGTGCACCAGAAACAGGCTGCGGCCGGCCTGGCCCCGCCGCATCGTGACCAGCAATGGGCTCGGCTTCGCGCGGCCCTGGATCAGGGACGCCTGGGCCTCGATGGTCTCGTGCTGGAACAACAGGGCCGGGCTGAGGTCCCTGCCGAGATGCGTCTGGATGCCCGCCAGCACCTCCATCGCAGCAAGCGAGTCTGCGCCGAGCTCCGAGAAGAGCAGATCTCGGATGCCGATCCGCTGTCCCGGATACCTGCCGGCGAGAGCAGCCTCCCATAGCTGCACGAGCCGGGCCTCGGTGGGACTCGTGGGGCCGGCGGGGGCCTCTTCGGCCCGCTGGGTCGCGAGGCTTGCGCGATGCTCGAGAAGGAGCTCGCGGTTGCGAGCCCGCGAGAGCTTGCCGGACGTGCTCTTGGCTAGTGCCCCTGGCCCCCACACGGCCACCTCCGAAAGAGACAGCCCGAGTTGCAGCTGCACCTGTTCGCGCACCGCACGCTTGACGTCTCTTGCACAGGGGGCGTCGTCGGTGACCTCCAGCATCGCGACGACGTCCTCGGTGCCAGCTCCCTCGTTGAAGACGCCGAAGACGACGACACGTCCGACCTTGACGCCGGCGACCTGCTCGATGACCTCCTCGATCTCATTGGGAGGCAGGTTGACCCCATTGTGAATGATGAGGTCCTTGGCGCGGCCGGTGACGTAGAGCTCGCCGTCGGCCAGGTATCCGAGGTCGCCCGTCGCAAACCAGCCATCCTGGTCGACCGACCTGTCTCGTCTCCAGTAGCCGTCGAAGAGACTGTCGCCCTTGATCTCGATCTCGCCCACGACCCGCTCGACGGTAGTGCCCGAGATCCGGACGGACGTGCCCGCGATTGCCTGGCCGCACGAGACGTAGGTGATGGTCGTCTTGCCGGGGGCCGCTATCATGGCGAGCCGCGCGCGCTGGAGCGGCTCCCGCTCCACCACGTCGAGTACCGGCTCCCTGCCGAGCGGCGTCTGCGTGATCGCGAAGACGTTCTCGGCCATGCCATAGGAGACTTGCAGTTGATCGGGCCGCACGCCCACAGGCGCCATCCGGGCGCAGAAGCTCGTCAGGGCCAGATCGCGCACCGGCTCGCCTGCGCTGATGAAGCCTCTGACGTCCCGCAGATCGACGTCGTGGGCCAGGTCGTCGCTCGAGATCCGCGCCGCGCAGAGCTGAAAGGCGAAGTTCGGCATCCAGAGGAAGGTCGCGCGATGGTGCGTGGCGAGCCGAAACAGCCAGACCGGCCGGCTGAGCCAGTCGAAGGGTGAGATGTGAACCGACGTTACACCGCAATCGATCTGGACCAGGAAGGCGGCTATGAGGCCCATGTCATGGTAAAGGGGAAGCCAGCTCGCCACCACGTCACGGTCGGGCCGGAGCTCGAGCAGCGTCGAATAGGCGCTCACGTGGGCCTGGTAGGCTGCCCCACTGATCGCGATCCCCTTCCGGAGCCCCGTCGTTCCCGACGAGAACTGGAGGAACATCGGTCGATCGGGGACCATCGGTCTTGGCTCGGCTCGCTCGGTGAGCGAGGCCACATCCGGAAACTCGATCGAGCGGGCTGCCGGCGCGCCGCCGCTCTGCGATTCGCCTCGAATATTGCCGACCCCGTCGCTTCCGTGCAATAGCCAGCCAATGCCACCGCTCGAGAGGACGTGACGGAACGTGTCCAGGAATTGGGCGGCGCTCTGCTTGATCGAGGGATGCGAGAGGATGGTGGGCACACCGCCACAGGCCAGCACCGCCAGAAACCCGAGGATCTGCTCGCGCTGCGACGAGGACAGGACCGCGACGGCCTCGCCGGGAGCGACTCCGGCGCAAGCGAGATGGGCGCCCAGCTTACGGACGGTCTCGAAGAGCTCACGCCAGCCGAGCACCACCGTCGCGCCGGTCGGCGACGGGAAGATCAAAGCGGGCCGGTCCGGGCGCGCACGCGCGTGAAGAGCCAGGCGCTGCACCAACGGATCGGGCCAGCATGGCTCGACATGAGTTTCCATCATCCTGGCTGGAACGAGAGCGCGTCTCGACAGAGATCGGCAATCGCGCTCGGTGTCTCGAGCTGCCCGAGCGAGATGCGCTCCACGTCCAGGCTGATCGCGAAGGCCTGCTCGAGCGCCGCCAGCAGGGTCACCATGGCGAACGAATCGAGCAGGCCCGTGGACAGCAAAGGCGTGTCCTGCACGAGCTCCGTGTCGCCAAGGCTCGGGAGCTCGCGCCGAAGGACCTCGTTCACCGTCGTCAGGATCGTCACCCGCTGCATATCGACCTCCCGGGGCTCATCGTCGATGCGGCGCTTCGCGGGGCGTCAGCCAGTGGCACGCCGGTCGGCCGCTTCTGCTCCCAGAAACCAGGGTTTGGCCGAGCTTCCCATCTTGTAGGAGTACAGATAGAGCTTGGGCAGCGCCGGCAACAGGCCATCGAAATCCGGATGGTTGTACGTGATGAAGAGGCTCTCCGGATATCGACTGGCAATCAGGGGACCCTCGTGCCGACAGGCCAGGTAGTAGAACCGGGCAGCCTCCTCCGCGCCCGTGCTCTCCTCCAGGTGCTTGCCCGCCTGATCGACCAGGCGATCCCGGAGCGAGAGCCCTCGCCAGGCGTATTCGGAGTCCGGATCGTACACTGCGGCCTGGATCCTCGAGCTCGTCAGCCCTGCTTCGTCCCAGATCTCGCTCAGATACAGGGCGTTCATGCCGAGGCCCTCGGCGGCCAGGCGAATCTCTTCGAAATAGCGCCGAAGCCGCTCCTCGGGGACGCGGTTGTTCCTCGCGTGGACGTCCGTGAAGATGAGAGTCAGCCGGGGAGGAGCCTCGGGGATCCGGCGCGCGCCATCGATGAGGTCCCGCAATCGCTCGAGGGCCAGCAAGTCGACCGGCGCCATCGAATGGCGCGGACCGCAGCCCCAGTAGGCCAGGAAATGGATCGGCTGGCCCTGGATCAGGGAGCGCTGCACGACCTTTCTTGTGGCGTCAGGATCTGAAGGCGGGGCACGCCTGTACTTCGGGCTGCAGAGGCAGGAAAGGATCTCTTCGGACAGCTCACCCGTGACGATCTTGCGCAGCAGGTTGATCGAGACCTTGCCGGTGGCGCCGGTGGGGAGATAACCCATGAGGGTGAGCGCATCGGGCCACAGGCGGGGCGAGATCCGGTCCTGAACCCAGGCGCGCACAGTGCCCGGCTTGATCGCGCCGTGCTGGTCGGACACGCACACGCAGTGAATCCGCTCGCCGACGAGCGGGTCCGGGATACCGATGGTCTTGCAGGCCTGGATCGCATCGTGTTGCAAGAGCACGCGATCCAGGTCGCCCGCGACCACGTTCGCGCCGTTCCGGATGATGATCTCCTTGATCCGCCCGATGACGTGCAAGTAGCCATCGGCGTCGAAGAAGCCCAGATCGCCCGTCCGGAAGAAGCCGTCCTCCGTCGTGGTCTCCCGGGTCAGACGCGGGTTCTTGTAGTAGCCGGGGCCCACGATGGGACCCCGCAGGAGGATCTCGCCCGGGACGCTCGGAGCCACCGGGGCCGGGGCGTCCCGTTCGAGCAGGAAGATCTCCGCCTCTCGGACCGGCGGGCCGATCCGCACCTCACAGCACGACAGCGGCGCTCCGACGCTGTGCAGGCTGCGCGGTCCTCGCACCGGGCTGCTCACGGCCCAGCACGTGGATTCGGTCAGCCCGTACCCCTGATGGACCGGACGAGCGAAGACGTCCTCGAACTGTCGCCAGGTCTCGGCGGGCAACGGGGCCGCGCCGCAGAAGGCGAAGCGAAGCGCCGAGACGGGCACGTCCGGGCCGTTCGGAAACAGCTTGAGTAGGAGCGCCATGATCGAGGGCACGAGGCTGCAGATCGTGATCCGTTGCTGCGCCACATTGCGCCAGAAGAGCTTGGCGTTTCGGAAGCTCAGAGCTTCGGAGAGACAGATGCTGGCCCCTGCCGCGAGCGGAACGATGCCCGTGATCATGATCGCGTTCATGTGGTGCGTGGGCAGGATGCAGAGGACGCGATCCCGATCTCCGACCGCATACCGCTCGACCAGCGCCGCGGCATTGGCGAGGAGGTTGGCATTGGTCAGCATGGCGGCTTTGCTGCTGCCGGTGGTGCCGGACGTGTAGATGAAGAGCACGACGTCGTCGGGAGCTCCGGGGTCCGGGTCGAGGAGGTCTTCGGAGGCCGCGCCCTCGGCCTCGAGGGATTCCAGCAGACGCGAGATCGTCAGGGTGGTGGGCGCATGGCCCGGCGCCACGGGGAAAGAATCTGCGTCCGCGGTGATCACCAGCGCCGGGGCGCAGCTCGACAGGATGAACCGACGCTCGTCGCGATGGAGATCCGGATCCATCGGCACCAGGGTGGCGCGGCGCCCACTGCAGGCGACCAGCATTGGCAGGAGGAGCCAGTGATTCCGGACCGCGAACACGACGCGCGCCCTCCTGCCGACGCCGAGTCGGCCGAGGAGCATTGACAGTTGCTGGGCGGTCCGCCAGGCGGCTCGATAAGAGATCGTCGATCCGGAAGCCAGGTGCTCGATGAAGGGAGCCTCGGGTGTGCGATCGGCATGCCCCTTCAGGATAGAAACCAGCGTCTCTGCGCTCACCAAGGAGTCGAGAGGCAAGAGGCGGGCCGTCTGGATTGTGGGCGGGCCGGCGCGTGGCGACCGGCCGAGCGGCGGAAGTTGCCGAAGAGGGCGCGCGGATCGGCGAGATCTGCCGCATGCTCGGCGCACACGCAGAAGTCGGTCGCTCGGGTGACACCGATGGAGCCCGTACCGCGGCTGGCACGGCGCTCGCACAGGACCAGCGGGGCAGAGAAGTGCTGCGTGGTCTGCTTTCACTGATGGTCAAGAACGCGCGGCGCAATCCGCTGCGAACGTCGCTCACGACCTTCGGCCTTTCGGTGTCGCTCTTTCTGTTCACGTCCCTCATCGCGGTCGTGACCTCGCTCGACGGGGAGATGGAGCGCGCCGGCCAGAATCCGCTCATCGTGGTCACCCACAAGTCCGGATGGGCGCATGTGATGCCGGAACGCTACACGGCACGCATCCGGCGCATTCCTGGAGTCGTGCGGATTGGGCGCAGCCTCTTCTATGGGGGCTCCTACGGCCAATCGAGGGGTCCGCAGGACAGCTTCGCCTCGATGGGCACCGACGGCGACGACCCGCGCAAGATCTGGGGTGACCAGCTCGTGATCGCTCCGGGGGCGTTCGCGTGCTTCGAGCGAACCCGCGCCGGCGCCCTGGTCGGCTCGCAGCTCATCGAGAAGCACCGCTGGCGGATCGGCCAGCAGGTCACGCTCTCGGGAGCCGTCTGGCCGGTGGATCTCACGTTGACTCTGTGCGGCGCCGCGAACTTCGCCACCGACAAGGCGTCCTTCGTGTTCCACCGCGAGTACCTCGAGGCCGCGCTCGGCAGCGCCGGGCTCCAGACCGGGCTCATCACGATGTTCGCCGTGCAGGTGCGCTCGGTGGCCGATATCCCGGCCGTGGCGCGGCGAATCCACGAGGAGTTCGCCACCTCACCGGCGCCGGTCCGTGCGGTGTCGCAGCGGGCCTTCATCGAGGGCTTCATGAGCGTGATGGGGAACATCCAGGGCATGGTGTCCGGCGTCGTCCTGCTCGTCCTGGTCGTCGTGCTGCTGCTGGTGGCCAACAGCATCGCCATGACCACGCGCGACCGTACGCGGGAGCTCGCCCTCCTCAAGGCCATCGGCTTTCAGCCGCGGCATGTCGTGGCGTTGATCCTCGGCGAGGCAGCGACGCTCGGGGCGCTCGGGGCGCTCGGCGGTTGTGGCGGCGCCTACGCCGCCTTTGGCGGCACGGGCTTCTCCCTCGGCATCGGGATGTTGTCGGGCCTTGCGGTCAGGCCCACGACGCTGGCCTACGGACTGTGCGTATCCGTCCTCGTCTCGATGGCCGCGTCTGTGGTGCCGGCCTGGAGGGTCCTCGGGCTCCGGGTTGCCGAAGGCTTGAGGCACTCGACTTGATCCTGCTTCCGCTGCGCTACAGCCTGCGCAGCCTGGCCCGGCGACCGGTCTCGGTGACCATGACCGCGCTGGGTATCGCGCTCGTCGTCGCGCTCTTCGTCGCCATGGGGGCCCTCGCGGAGGGTCTGGCAGCCACTTTCACGGAGAGCGGATCGGAGCGCAATGTCGTCGTCACGCGACGTGGCGCCCTCGCGGAATCCATGAGCTCGGTGCCACGGGACGCACTGGCGAGCCTGCGTGACCTCGACGGCGTCGCCCAGCAGGGTGGCAATTCGCTGGCATCGCCCGAGGCGGTCATTCTCTGGGTCACGCCACTCTCTGCCGGGGGCGAGATCTCCCTGGCGATGCGGGGGGTGACGGCCGCGTCCTACCTGGCACGCCCCCGGGTGCGCGTGATCGAGGGGCGGCGGCCGATGGCCGGCAGCGACGAGGCCATGATCGGCAAGGCGCTGGTCGGACGGGTCGAGGGCCTCCTCATCGGCGGGAGCTTCCGCTTCGGCAGGCGCACCTGGCGCGTGGTGGGGGTGTTCGACGGGGCCGGGCCGCTCTCGAGCGAGATCTGGACAGACTTGGCGGGTGCGCTCGACGACGATGGCCGGGAGGCATTTTCGTCCGTGCTGCTGCCGCTTGCGACAGGTGCCTCGGCGGAGGCCCTGATCGGGCGCATCGAGAGCGACCGCCGCTTCGCGTTGCACGCGCAGCTCGAGAGCGCCTACTACCGGAGCCAGGCCGGCAGCGCCGAGCCGCTGCGGGTCGTCACGGGGATCGTGGCCTTCCTCATGGGCCTCGGGGCGATCTTCGGTGCCCTGAACACGATGATGGCGTCGCTGGCGGGCCGCACGCGCGAGGTGGCCGCATTGCGGGCCCTCGGGTTCCCCCAGGCGAGCATCGCCGCGACATTCGTGACCGAGGCACTCTGCCTGGCCCTGCCGGCCGGCGCCCTGGGCTGCCTGATGGCGCTGCCCATCACCTCACAGTCGATGTCGATGGCCAACCTCTGGACCTTCTCGACGGTCGCTTTCCAGCCCAGGGTCACCGCGGCCGTCCTCGCCTCCGCAATGGTCTTCGCCTTCCTGATCGGGGTCCTTGGGGGATTGTGGCCCGCCACTCGGGCCGCGCGCGTCCCGCTCTCCGTCCAGCTACGCGCATAGCCCGTCGAGCGCACCAAGAGTCTGCGGCGCTCCATATCGGCACCGTCGACGAGCAGACGCATCGCGCAGAGAGGCTTGTTGCTTGCATGTGCTCACGACAGGAGGTCGTTGATGTCATCTACCGTCGAGTACCTGAAGCCGGGCCTGGCCGCGCAAGTTGTACATTTGTGCTGGGGTCTTCCGTCGCGCATCGCGCAAGCCCTTGTGTGGCCCTGGCGTGGTTGATCAAGCGGGGCGGCTCAGGCCGCGCGAGCTCACGCCTACAACGGACGCCGGGGAAAGGCCTGTGCTATGAGCCGCGCCAGACCGAGCCAGCGCAGCTGACCGGGCGAGAGCAGGGGCTTGCCATTGGTGAGGAGGCAGACGCTGATGTCGCGCTCAGGATCTGCGAACAGGAGGTTGCTCGTGAACCCGACATGACCGAACGCCCGTGGCGTTCCCGGACCGAACGGGCCGAGACGCTCGCGGCCGAGCATGAACCCCGTCGCGTAGCGAATTGGCAGCCCGTAGAGGGCGTCCGCCTCCCAGCGCACCTGCTCGATGCGCGCGCGCACCACCGTGTCCTGTCGGAAGATGCGTTTGCCGTCGAGGGTTCCACCGCGCAGCAAGAGCTCGAAGAAGCGCGACCCGTCATTCGCCGTCCCGATCACGTTGACCGATGGCACGATGGCCCCCAGCAGCTGGGGCTGGTTGCAGAGCTCGACCATTCGGTCGAGGCTCGTACCCATCCCGCGCTCGAACACAGTGGAGATTGGGGGCCGCATGCGCAGCCCCGTCAGCACGTTCTCGGCCACGTCGGCCAGTCGATGCGCGGGCACGCCGTAGCTCAGGCTCCGGAGGCCGAGCGGTTCCAGGATCTCGCTCGTCAGCAGCCCACGCAGGTCACGGCCCGTCACGCGCAAGGCGATCTCCGCGAGCAGGTAGCCGGCCGTCAGCGCGTGATAGGCGAGGCGCGTCCCAGCTGGCCATCGTGGCCGGAGATCGCAGACGTGCGCGACCATGCGCCGGCCATCCGCCAGTGTGTCCGGATCGAGCGGGACGCCGTTCGGGATGCCCGCTCGGTGCGTCATGAGGTGGCGCAGCGTGATGCGTTCTTTGCCGTGGCGCGCGAACTCGGGCACGTAGCGTGCGACCGGATCGTCGAGCCGCAGGTGGCCCCGCTCCTCGAGCAGGTGCATGACCATCGCCGTGACCGGCTTCGAGGCCGACCACAGCAGGAAGAGGGTGTCGGGGCGGGCCGGAACCGTGGCATCCGGAGGGCCGTCGCGCGAGCTGCCGCGCAGCCGCCCGATGGCGCGGTCCAGGACCACCTCGCCCTTGCATCGAATGCAGAGCGCGAGGGCGGGATGAAGGCCGGTCTGGTGCAGGCGCACCGCGGCGTTCCAGACACGCTCGATGGCGCGCTGGGGCACACCGACAGAGGCCGCGGGCTGCTCGTCGTTCGGCACTAGCAGACTGGTCTGAGGGGCAGAGCCCTGCGCGTCACCGTCTGACAGGAGCCTGCAGGAACGATGCCGGAGCGAGGAAGAGGCGTTGGACCGCAGCCTGCTCCGTCGAGACCGCGTCCCCGCAGACGAGTGGACCGTGCAGCAATGATGCGGCCTTAGGAATCAACCAGAGGACCCAAGGCGCCACGATTCGGGCTCGACTTCGCCGATCGGTCGGCCTGATCTGCCGAGACCACTTCACGAATCGGCGACACCTGCCGATCATGGCCATCTTGCGGTCGCCGATTCCACATGGTCGAAGGGACGCTAGCCGTTTCCGTGGGTAGCGCCCGCGCGTGCGCCCCGCACAGCTGCGGTCACCGTGGCCAGCCGTTCCGGCTCGGCGCGGAACAGGTACCGGAGGGTCGCAGGGGGCCATGCGGCGCCGCCCCATGAAGTCAGCGACCGACCATCCTTGGTTGATTGTGGATCGAGGCATGCGGGGCCCATCCTGAGTCATTGCCGATTGGGGGAGAGCACGATGACCACAACCCACCTGTCCGATCGCACCCGCCATTTCGTGCTGCCAAAGCAATGGGCCTCCATGCGGACCGCGGAGACGCTCGAGAAGGAGTGCGGCAAGCAGATCATTCACTTCGAGAAGGGCGACTTCCAGGGCGAGGAGTTCATGCCGGCGCCACATGTCATGGAGGCGTGCGAGCGAGGGCTTCGCGACGGCTTTGTTCGTTACGTGCCAGGCCCCGGGCTCCCCGAGCTACGAGACGCGATCGCCGGCGAGATCACGCGCAAGGGTCGCCCCACTCGGCGCGAGGAGGTCCTCGTCACCATGGGAGCCAAGCACGCGTTGACCCAGGCGCTGCTCTCGGTCGTGGACGAGGGCGACTCGGTCGTCTTCCCGAACCCGGGCTATCCCCCGGATGAGTTCTGGATCACGTACGCGGGGGGACGCGTGCTCCACGCGCCGCTCAGAGGCGCCCGCTTCGAATGGGACCTCGACGCTCTGGAGCGCCTGCTCAGCGGCGCGGGCGCGGCGGCGCACGGCCGCAAGCCGAAGCTGCTCATCATCAACACCCCACAGCGCCCGAATGGCATGGTCGTCGGCCACCTCGATCGGATCGCGCGGCTCTGCCAACGACATGGCACCCTCGTCCTGAGCGACGAGATCTTCAGCAAGCGGGTCTACCCTCCCTCGCAGCATCGGACCATCGCGGCCGAGCCTGGCATGGCCGAGCGAACGATCCTGGTCGACACGTTCAGCAAGACTTTGATCATGACGGGCTTCCGCATCGGCTGGAGCGTCGCCAGCGCGGAGATCACCACCGCGCTCGACATCTTCCAGCAGAACTCCGTGACCAACGTCCCCGCATTCGTGCAGTTAGCGGCCCTCGCCGCGATCACGGGCCCGCAGGACCACAATCACCAGACGACGGCGCTGCTTGAGCGTAAGCGCGACAAGGTCTGTGCCGCGCTCAATGCGATGCCCGGGGTCGAGTGCCCGATCCCGGACGGCTCCTTCTACGTCTTCCCCGACATCCGCGGGACCGGGATGACCGCCCAGGCGCTGGCGGATTACCTCGTCGGTGAGCACTCGGTGGCTGTGGTCGCGGGGACTGCATTCGGTAGCCTCGGAGAAGGCCACATCCGACTGACCTATGCGGCCCCGGATGAGGTTCTCGAAGCGGGCCTGGAGCGGCTCCGGAACGCCTTCAGCTGCATTGCAAACCGCCGACGGGCAGCGGACCATGACGAGCCATCTGCTCAGGTTCGGTGAGGCCGCCTTCGAGATAGGCGACTCGGGCATCGATCGAGAGCCGCTCGGCGAGCGCTACTTCGCGCTCCTGCGCGCCTTCGTCGCCGACACCCACGCGACCTGTGCCTTTCACCGGGATCGCCTCGACCGGGCAGGCATCGACGCCGGTGTCGTGGAGTCGTTTGACCATTTCGCAAGGATCCCCTTCCTCGGCCCCGCGGAGGTCAATGCGGTCCCGGATGTGTTCCTCCTGCCGGAGGCCCTCTCGTTGCGCGACGGGCTGACGCGATTGCCCGAAGAGGATCGGATCGCGCGCAAGTTTCTCACCAGCAGCTCCACGGGTGTGCCCAAGGGAGCCTATTACACACGTTCGGACTGGATGGCCGCCACGTGCTTCGGGAGCCGGTTGACCGAGCCAGATGAGCTGCCCC
Organism: Myxococcales bacterium; assembly: GCA_023248855.1. Lineage (GTDB taxonomy): Bacteria > Myxococcota_A > Polyangia > JAHFDS01 > JAHFDS01 > JAHFDS01. The sequence continues at coordinate 40,630 of JAHFDS010000004.1, read as the reverse complement.
GCTTCGCGAGGCTGCTCAACTGCTTTCACGCCGGACACGTCGCGGGCAAGCTCTTCGAGGACATCTTCGCGCGGCAGGGCTGCTTCGTGGAGAACAACCATCACACCAACACGAGCACCGAGGCCCTCCTCCGGCAGCTCTCCTTGGGCCTCGCGGCGATGGGCGGGTTCAATGCGATCGCGCTGCCCCCCTGGCGGCCCGCCCAGGTCGCCGGCCACAAGGGCACCACGCTCGACGTGCTCCTGAACGAGGACGTCGACAACCTGATCGGCGATCGCATCGAGACGCTGGTGACGGGTGGTGCTCCGTTCTCGCCGGATCACCGCATCAAGGACCGAACCTGGGAGGCCAACGAGCTAGCTGGGAAGCCGCATGCGCGCTTCCTGCATACCTACGGGTCTGCGGAGGTGGGCATCGCAGCCGCGAGTTGCAGACATGATGGCGACGGCCTCCACCTGCTGCAAGGGGCCATCTACACCGAGATCATCGACGAGCACACCGGTGAGCACGTTGAGAGCGGGGAGGCGGGCCTCGTGGTGTTCACCGGCCTCAAGCACGGCAGCCGCTTCCTGCGCTACATCGTGGGCGATCAGGCCACCTTCATCGCCGAGGCGTGCGCCTGCGGGCGCTCATCGCCACGGATCCGCGACATCGAGCGCGTGCTGGAAAAGGAGAGGCTCTTGGCGGGCTGCGCGGCTGGAGGATATTGACGGATGCTGCAGAACATCATTCGCAATACGCTGAGAGGCGCCACCGAGTACCGGGAGATCAACGGCTGGAAGGTGCCGCGGACCTCGCCCGACGATCTGAGCCTCGCGCTCAAGGCGTGTCGCAGCGCGAAGCCTTGCGACTTCGGTGACACCCTCGCAGCCCTCACCGCCATCGGCAGGGAGGGCCGGTGGATCGGCCCCGAGCAGCTGTCGGAGCTTGCGAGCAAGACGGGTAGCCCGGTGTCTTTCTTGCGCCAGGCGATCGGCCGAGTGAACGCCTGGTTGGCCTCGCTCGACGAGTACGTGGCTCGATTCGGACGGCCCTTCGGGAGCGCCGGGATTCGCGGTACCGGTCTGCTCTTCCAGGGTGGACCACCGACCACGATGCTCCTCGCTGGGGACTCGAGCGCGCTCACGGCGTGGGCGCTCGGCCAGGCGCTTGTGTCCGGATGTCCGCTCCTCGTCAAACCCAGCAACGTCGAGCCGCTATCGGCGTTCCTTTTCTGCCGTGCGGTGCTCGACAAGGGCGTGCGCGCGCCGAACCTGCTTTTCCTCGACAGCTCCGTCGAGGCAGAGCGTGACCTCATCCGGAAGGCGCTCCAGGGCTCGGCGCAAAGCGTCGTCTACGGTGAGGACGCGACGGTCCTGGCAGTCTACGGGTCGTTTCCCCTCTCGCCCATGCACAAGCCCATTCCGTACTGGACCGGACGCTCGGGTGCGCTGGTCCTGCCTGACGCGGACCTCTCCCTCGCCGCACGATGCATCATCGTGGGGGCGACCCTCGATCGCGGCAACCTGTGCAACAGCACCAAGAAGGTCTTCGCGCCGCGCGCGCTGCAGGGAGCGCTCGAGCAGAGGCTGGTGTCGGAGGCCGATGGGCTCTGCCGGGGCAGCCCGCTCTGGGAGGGCACCGGGATCGGGCGCCTCGATCCCGCGGCGCGCCGGATGGCCGAAGGAAACCTGGCGGGCTCCCGCGTGTTCTATGATCGGGACCTCGTGCTGGCCGAGGCGCACGACGCCTCACCGCTCTTGCTCGAGGAGACCCCCTACCCCATCGTGGGCGTCCGCTACTGGGACGATGGGGAGGACCCCGTCGAGCTGGCCAATCGCACGGTTCGCTCGACCCCTTCCGGACGCGCCCTCGTCATGGCGGTCTTCACCTCGAGCGAGGAGGGCTACGGCAGAGCCGCCTCGCTGCGCGCATTCAAGCTCCAGCGCAATGCGCCGACCTCCGACGTCGATCACTTGGAGATGCACCAGGGGATGCATCTCGCGCTCGAGCTGATGCGTCCGGTCGTCTACCCGGGATGAACGCCGCGGACGTCCTCATCGTGGGTGGAGGCTCGGCGGGTTGCGTCCTGGCCGCGCGCCTGAGCGAGGATCCGCGCCGGACGGTGCTCCTGCTCGAGGCGGGCCCAGATCATGTCTCCGAGCACCAGACGCCCCCGGAGATTCTCGACGGCCACTCGCTCGCCCTGTCGCACGACTGGGGTTACTCTGGCGACAGCGGTCGCGCGATCCGCGTGCCGCGGCCGCGGATCGTAGGCGGCAGCTCCGCGACCAACGCGACCATGGCGTTGCGCGGGCAGCCGTCCGACTACGATGGATGGGGCCTCGTCGGCTGGTCGTTCCGCGACATCCTGCCCTGCTTCAGGAAGCTCGAGTCCGACCACGACTTCGCGGACGAGTGGCACGGCGCCGATGGGCCCCTGCCGATTCGCCGCTATCGCCTCGAGGAGCTCGCGCCCGCGCAGGCCGCGTTCCTGGCGGCCGCGCGGACGACCCACGCGTGCGCCCAGGATCTCAATGCGCCGGACGCGCTGGGCGCGGGCACGATTCCCATGAACACCGAGGGCGGCATTCGCAAGAGCGCCGCGCTGACCTATCTCGCCGCCGCGCGCGCACGGGTCAACCTGACCATCCGTCCACAGGCGGAGGTGGATCACGTCGTGCTCGAGGGCCGTCGCGCGGTCGGCGTGCGCCTCGCGGCCGGCGGCGAGATGATTCACGCGGCGCGGGTCGTGCTGTCCGCTGGCGCCTTTGGCAGCCCAGCCATCCTGTGGCGCTCCGGCGTCGGGCCCGCAGAGCCCCTCCGGCAGCTCGGCATCACGCTCCGGCAGGAGCTGCCCGGCGTCGGCGCAGGTCTCGCAGACCATCCCCTGTTCACGCTGCACTACGCGGCACGGCGCCCGACGCCTTCGCACCGCGTCCCCCTGTTCCAGACCATGCTCGTCCTGTCCAGCGCGCAGATCTTTCCGACCTCGGTCGTCCCCGTAGGGATCCTGAAGGTGTCGACCGGGGGCCTGCTGTCGCTCAACACGGCGGCGCGAAAGCCAAGGTCCACCGGCAGCGTCACACTGGTCTCGAAGGACCCGACCGTTGCGCCCCGCATCCACTTCGACCACCTCGCGTGCGCCGAGGATCTGGAGGTCATGCTGGAGGCGGTCCTCGAGGCGCGGAGGCTCGCGGCTGCCGCGCCACTATCGGAGCTGGTTCTCCGGGAAGTATTTCCCGGGGACCCGGTCCAAACCCGCGCACAGCTCGCGGCGGTCCTCCGGCGCCACGTCACGACCTATCACCATGCGTGTGGCACCTGTCGGATGGGGCGAGGCGCCGATGCGGTAGTGAACGCATCCGGCGAAGTGCACGGACTCGACGCCCTCTCGGTGATCGACGCCTCCATCCTTCCGACCATTCCGTCCGCGAACATCCATCTGACCGTCCTCATGGTGGCGGAGCACTGTGCGGTGGCGCTGGCTGGGACCTCCCACTGACCATTGATCAAGAAGGCAAGGTCGGAGAGAATTGCGTCCGGTCTACTTCCTGTGGGCAACGTCCACCGGCGGAACGCGTCGGAGCGGCCGCGCCGGCCCTGGCCCTGTGCTCGAGCTTTCGGTACGTGATCGCGAATACGCGCCAATAGTACGTTGCCACCCCCGTGGTGCCCACGACGCCCGAGATGCACGTGCCAATGCCGCTGCCACCGAGATTGAGGATATTCGACGTCACATTGATGATCGACTGGACCAGGGAACCAATTCCCGAGAGGCGCTTGTGGTACCAGGCCTGCTCCGGATCCCTCACGATCGCGTCCGCGGTCCATTGCTGATTGAGCGCCTGCCAGCAAGTCTGCGTGAAGAGGCTCTCCGCGACCATGATCCCCATTCGCCACGCCGAGCCGAGCGAGATCAGCGGATCATGGTTCAGATGGGTCACCGAGAAGGCAGTAGTCATCATCAGGGCGTAGACGGCTGTGCTTGCAGACTTCTTGAGGAACAGGCGTCGGACCGACGCCTGTTCCGTGTCGTGGACACGTAGCCAATGCTTGCCCGTCAGCCACGAAAGGTATTCGTGGTTGTAGTACTGCATCGCCGCTGACCATGCGCCCGCGAGCAGACCGATGAGCGCGGCGCTCGGCAGCCCAGACCCCTTCGAGATGTGGACGGCAAGGGTGACCGCGGCGTTCGCCAGGCAGCGGATGATGGCGAGTGGCTTCTTCCACTCGCTCGGCGACCTTGGGCTCCCTCTCCTTGGCGCGCTCTGGCTCCCTCGGATACAGCCACCCGAAAACCCGCGACCCCGCATACCAGTGAACTGTGCAGCAATGATGCCGCTTGAAGAATCAACCTTGGGACCAAGACGCTAGGGTCGGGCGCGACATCGCGGCTCGGTCGGCATGATCTGCCACGAATCGGCGGGATCTGCCGATTCGTCGAAATTGGCGCTCGCCAGGTCCGTCCACGGACGACGACGAGATCGTGACGTAGTGACGTAATGGTCCTTTGGTTGATTCTCGCCTCAGGGATGAATGGCGCATCCTGCCTTCGTAATCTGCGTTCCCTGATCCATGTCGGCCAATGACGCTAGATCAGGAGGCAGGGTCGATGAGGAGGGTCGTCATGGAGGAGAGTCGCTCCGTCGGGGCCGATGCCGTCGGCCGGTTGATAGAAACAGGAAGGTTCTGGCACCGAGTGCACGACCTCGGTGCCATCCCGGCGGATCCCTCCCCTGGATCCGTGGAGGAGGAGCTCGACTGGCGACCCGTGATCTCACCAGGACGATGGACCTCTCCAAGCGTCTCCGAGTTGAGGTGCGCGCTGGCGAGCGAGCCGCTTTTTGCGCGCGCCTTCGGCGAGTTGAACGAAGAGGATGTGACACGCTGGCTGGGGAGCCTCTGTCGGGGTACCGACGAGCGCACCACTGGCATGAACGGGGAGCACCGCGGCCTGGCACTTGTGCTGCGCTTCAAGGCCGCCTACCCGACCGGTATTCACCATCTCGCGATCGCCTCACTGTGGTGCTCATTGTCTGGCGAATTGCGCATCGGTCTACTTCACCACGAGAGCGTCCCCGTGGGGAGCTCCCGCTCGAAGGGGGGGGCGTCTCGGGGTCGCGTCTACACCACGTTCGATACGGCTTCGTGCTATCCGGGGGACCTTCCCCTCCCGGTGGCGACCTCCCTTCAGCTCGTGGGATTGCCCGATGTCAACTTGAAGAGGGTGCAATATCCTCATGCGATCGAAGCCGCAGCCTTGTACCTCGGTCATCCACAAGCAGCCCACGCCTACGGCGCCACGGAGGCCTGGACCAGCGGACATCAGGGAAAGCTCGAGGGCTTCGAGGAGGCGCCGAACATGACTTGCTTTGCCGTCGTCGACAAGGCACTCGAGGCGATGAGGACGAACGCGCTGGACCTGAGGCAGAAGGACTTACCCAGGTCGTTCTTCGCTCTTTGCCGCGACGACGTCATCTCGACACGCTGGGCGCGTTTCTCGAGCCTCCAGGCCGGACCGGGTCAGGTGGTTCCCTTCATGACGATGCCCTCCCTCGAGAGGAAGACGCAAGTGACGATGTTCTTACGGGCCGCTCAGAGCTGGGGCGAGGACGATCCCTGGGACGTCCCGAGCAGTCGCGGCCTGACCTCGGCAATCCTGCACCTGTCTGCGGGCGACCGACCTTCCTTGCCGGGATCGGCGCTCGCGGTCAGGTTCACGTCGATCCCGCGCGGAGCGCAACTGGATGGCCAATGCATCGATCTGGCGCGGGTCTATCCCCGCGCTGACGTCGAACGCATGACGTACGAGGGCGGAGAAGATGGGGCAGACGAAGCACGTCTGGAGCTCCGGTAGGTGTATGCCCATCGCCAGGGTGGAGTCGGTGCCTGGCGCCGGAATGCAAAGGCGCAGGTCGACGAGCACCGAGTTGCGGCCCTGCCCGCATGTTCCGGACGGAGTGGCGCGGGCCCGTTCCTGCAGGCCGTGGAGCTGGGCTGGTCCTGGACGCGCTCCCGGGCGGCCGATGGCCCACCGCTGACGCTGAGCCGGCCCGAAGGCACGGCCCAGGTGGGCCGGTTCCTGAGGAGCCTGTCGGCTGAGACCCTGGAGTGTCGATTCGGAAGAGCCAGCGTCAACGAGATTGACATCGGTCGGTTCATCCGTGTGCCGACGGTCAAGAGCATCATGGCGTTCGTCGAAGGACGTCCGGTGGCGCTGGCAGATCTGAACGACCTGGGCCAAGAGGACGGGATTCCGTCGTTCGGGCTCGGCGTCGTGGTTCACCAGGATCACCAGGGCGCCGGAATCGGCCGGATCCTGGTTTGCCAGATGATCGACATCGCGCGCTTGCTCGGCTATCGGAGAGGGATCGAAGTGGTCCTCAGGGGTAACAAGCGCGGCCTCGCGCTGGCTCAGGCCTTCGGATTCACCGAGCGCAGATTCGACGAGGATCCCTGGACGTACCGGCAGATCACGCGCCCGTTTGCTGCCGATCAATCCCTATACCTGACCGCGGTGGAGGTCTCCAGCATGAGGCCGCCCGCTGAGTATCGGTCCCAGGTCCTATCGGAAGCATCCCGGCCAGCATACGATTCCGCGCATCGATCTGGTCCGAGAGGCTAGCCGTTTCCGCCGCTGCCGTCCCCGCCGCTGGGGTCGCCGGCCGTTCCCGCTCGGCGGCAGGTTCCGGCGCCACCCACGTCCACGCATTGCCAGCCTGACGGGCAGACAAAACCCGCGCGCAAGCAGTCCGCCTGCCAGACGCATTCGAGCCCACAATGGACCGTTCCGACCTGGCGGGTCGCGTCCATGCAGTAGCGGCCGGCGCCACAGCTCGCCTCGGTGGCCGCAGTGCAGGGGGTGACGTTGCGAGGCAAGCAGCGGGTCGGCCCCGGAAGATTCTTCGCCGCCAGGCGACACGACTCGGTGCAGGCACAGGTGTCGTCCGAGGTGCAGGCAACTGCCATGCCGGTGCCACCACTCCCCATGCTTGGGTCGGCGCCACCGGAGAGGCCCGCACTTCCGCCCGATCCCCCGCCCCCGCCGCCCCCGCCGGTGACGCCGCCTGCACCGGCGCCGGCGCCAGCCGGATCCCCCCCGCGCGCTCCGCCGGGACCCATGCCAGCTCCGCCGGGTGTCCCGGATCCGGCTCCGCAGCCCAAGACGAGAGCGAGAATGCCCAGAACGGTCGCCGAAAGGGACGCTGATCGCATGGTATCCTCCAGAAGTTCTCGATGGGCCCGAGGACAAGCCGCAGCAGCGGCGGATGTGCCGGTAGAGTCGCAGCGAGAGCACCATGCACCCTGGAACAAGCGCCGGGAATCTACGAAAGAACGACGATCCGCCGGGCTGGAGCTTTCCGGCCTCAGCTGCGCTCTTGCCGGCGCCGCCGGCGGCCTCGATGCCATACTGCCGCATCCTGTCGTAGCGCGTGCGAACCGGCAGGCCCATGTCGGCGGCGGCTCGCGCCTGGGATCCAGCCGGCCTCCTCGAGCGCCTCTGTCGGCCGGAGGCATCCAGGCCTCGAGGCTCGGTCCGGTCGCGGTGGCGGCCGCGCGCTCAATCACGTTGCGCAGCTCCCGCACGTTGCCTGGCCACGCATGGCGGTTCAGGAAGCACAAGGTAGACGGCGGCAACGGATGGTGCAGGAAGCAGCATGGCGCATGCCGGCCATCGACATGGCCGGACAGCGCCGCCGCGCTTGCGCACATGAGGGCTTCAGGATCACGACCAGGCAAGCTACCGCTGACTTGCCGTCGTATGTCCTCTCCCGGCGATCCAGCCGAGAACGTCGTCTGCCACTTCTTCCCAGCCCGGCTGGTTGAGGATCAGGTGCGTACGCCCCTCTACCTCCAGAAGGTTGGTGATGGATGGGCTCTGCAAGTAGGCCGCATACGTATCCTGGTTGAGCCGCACCGGGATCGTGCGATCTTCGACTCCCGCAATGAGCAGGAGAGGAGCATGCTCGCGCGAAAAATCGATTAGTGCAGCATCCGTAGTCGGACCTTCGCCGACACGGCGCGACTCCGGCACCACGTAGCGCTCGTAGAACCGTCGTTGGGCGTCCTCCGGCAGAGTGTGCGCCCAACCGTACCGGAATTCTTCGAGCGTCATGACGTGGGGCGTGGCCTTCGACTTGAAGGGGCCGATCTGCCAGTTGGCCTTCACGAATGACCACTTGAAAGCCCACTTCGTCAGCAGGCCCACAAATCCCTGGGGCGGGGCCGAGTCGATGGCGACGCCCGCCTCGGCCAGGCCTTGTTGTAGAAGCAGCTGCACGACCAACCCGCCCATCGAGTGCCCCACGATGATCGGTTTCTGGGGCAGCGCGCGTAGGATGCGCGCGTAATGGTCCACGATCGCCGGCAACCCGAGCTCACCTAGCCTGGGATCGCGCTGGTCACGCAGCTCAGCCACCGTCTTGCCCTCACGACCAGGCCATGCCGGCGCCATGGCCTGGTATCCGCGCTCGGCGAACCGCCTGACCCAGTCCTCCCAACACGACGGCGTCATGTACATGCCGTGGATGAAGACCACGGTCTTGCTCGAGAGTGGTGGCATCGCGTCTCCTCGCTTGAAGACGTGCGTTCGTCCGCAGGCCGACAACAAAAGGGCCAACAACAGGACGCGCAACGTCATCGGGCGTCGTCAAGGATCACATCAGACGCCTTCTCGCTCACCATGTCGTCTGCCTGCTCTGAAGGAGCAAGGTGAATGACCGCGATTGGCAGGACCGACCGATGACTCAATGGATGCATGCGCTGGACGCCTCCGTGCATGAGGCCACGATGCATCGCAGGTACCAACTGCCTTTGGGGGGCGACCACGAGCCGGGGAGGCGCACTGCAGCGTTGCAGACACGCTCGATGGCGCGCTCGGCACTCCGACGGAGGCCGCGGGTTGCGCGCGGTGATCGGCAGGAGTCGCCGAGTCAATGCGTGGCTCCCGGCAGATCACGCCGGTTCAACGGACCGAGCCGGGCCGAAGGTAAACAGAGTCGCATTGATGCGGCGCCATCCGAAGCCGGTCCCGGTCCCGATCCCGGTCCCGATCCCGATCCGAGTCCGGTGTTCGAGCTGGCTCAGCCGCTGCGGACGCTCGGGACCGGGAAGGGGACCGGGACCGGGAGCGGCCCAGAGCGCTGGCGCGGGGTCTACGCGTTTCTGTCTAGTCATACGCCCGCTTGCTGCCGACTAAACCGATACTTGGGCGTCTCCAGCATGAGGCCACCCACCGCGTATCGCGCCCCTGTCATCACGGAGGCGTCCCGGTTGCAGCTCAGCTGCGCTCTTGCCGGCGCCGCCGCCGGCCCTCGATGCCGTACTGCCGCATCCTGTCGTAGAGCGTGCGGACCGGCAGGCCCATGGCGGCGGCCGCTCGCGCCTGGATCCAGCCGGCCTCCTCGAGCGCCTCCACGATCCGGCGGCGCTCGAACTCGCGCAGCTCCTCGCTCAGGGACCGCGCAGGGACCGCGCTCTCGTCGCTGGGATCGTCGCCCCTGATCTCGGCCGGAAGCATCCAGGGCTCGAGGCTCGGTCCGGTCGCGGTGGCGGCCGCGCGCTCAATCACGTTGCGCAGCTCCCGCACGTTGCCTGGCCACGCGTAGCCGTTCAGGAGGCGCAGGGTGGACGGCGGCACCTCCAGGGGCTGGGCGCCGGACCGGGCCGCGATCTGCTCGGCGAAGTGGCGCGCCAGGAGCGGCACGTCGCGCGGGCGCTCGCGTAAGGGCGGCACCACCACGATGGCGGCGCTCAGGCGATAGTAGAGGTCGCTGCGGAAGCGCCCGTAGTCGGCCTCCTGGCGCAGGTCGCGGTTGGTGGCGGCCACCAGGCGGAGGTCCAGCTTGCGGGGCTTGTTGTCGCCGAGCCGCGTGAGCTCTTTCTCCTCGAGGACGCGGAGCAGCTTCGCCTGCAGCGCGAGCGGCATCTCCCCGATCTCGTCGAGGAAGAGCGTGCCTCCAGCGGCGGCCTCGAGCTTGCCCGCGTGGGCCTCGACCGCGCCCGTGAAGGCGCCGCGGTTGTAGCCGAACAGCTCGCTCTCCACCAGGTTCTCCGGCAGAGCCGCGCAGTTCATGGTCACCATCGGCCCGCGCGCCCGCGGCGAGAAGTGGTGCACGGCAGCAGCGAACAGCTCCTTGCCGACGCCCGTCTCGCCGTACACCAGCACCGGCAGATCGCTGACCGCCAGCTTGCGCGTCAGCGCGAGCAGCGTCTTGACCGAGGGCTCGGCGAACGAGGCGAGGTGCTTGCCGAGGCTCACGTGCACGGTGTCCTCGGGCGTGCACACCTGACCGACCGGCGTTCGATCGAGCGCCACGCCGGCCGCCTCAAGGAGCGCCGACGCGTCGCTCGCGTCCTCCGGGAAACCCGCGGCCCCGACCCGCGCGGGCATCCCTTTTTCCTGGAGCAGCTGCAGCAGCCTGTGGGCCGGCAGCCGGGCCTCCATCACCGAGATCTCCGGCAGCAGGATGGCCAGCGTGTGGTCGTCGTGCAGCGCCAGGGCGTCCATGGTCCGCAACGACGATACGAAGGGCCCCCAGAGATCCTTCGTCCAGGGCTCCGAGACGTGCGCGAGCAGCAGGCTCAGGGGCCGCAGCGCCGGCAGGGAGCGTTCGACCTCGGCGCGCAGGCATTGCTCGAAGGCCTGCCAGGTCAGGAGATCGGGGCGCCCGCGTTCGCGCCCCATGCGCTGGAAGACGATCTGCACGCTGCCGACGCTGATGACGTCCCCGACCCGCAGATCGAGCGGCTCGGTGACGCGCTGTCCGTTGACCCGGGTACCGTTGACGCTGCCGAGGTCGCGCAGGCGCGCGCGCCCAGCCGCGAGCGCGAGCACGGCGTGCTTGCGGGACACCGAGTGATCGGTCACGACGATGTCCGCCTCCGCCGCTCGACCGATGACATACGAGCCATCCATCGCGAGCCGAAAGAGGGGGGCTCGCTCGGACCCGAACACCAGCAGGTGTGGCTCTCCTGCGCACACCGTCGCCTCGTCCCCGGAGGCCTGAACCGTGATGTGCGAATCGGCCGCGTCCATTGTGGCCTCCTGTCTCCATCCATCGCCCGGCACGCCCCCGCGGTCAATCAACCAAAGTCCACTCTCGGCGGATCTCCGCCGATCCGGGAGCGAACGCCGATACCGATGGCTGGCGGGCGTGTTACCGTTCCGATGTGCGGGGGGGGAGCGTGATCGTTTGCCTGGCGGGCCTGGGCATGGGGAGCGCGGCCTACGGTCAGGGGCGCCAGACCGGTGTGCTGGAGGGGAGCGTGGTCGCATTCGATGGCCGGCCTGCGCCCGGCGTGCCCGTGACGCTCTCGGGAGAGGCCCTGGTGCGTGGAGAAGCGCGGACCCTGTCGGGCGCGACGGGACGCTTCCGCTTCCCGGAGCTGCCTCCCGGCAGCTACACGCTGCTCGCGGAGCGAGCCGACGGCGCCTCCGCCGTCGAGCTGGATGTCGCGGTCACGCTCGGCGGTCGTCGTGAGGTGATGCTGCGACTCCTGCCGCGGGCGCCCGAGCAGGTGGTGGAGGTGGTGGCGGAGCGACCCACCGTCGAGGCCAGCCGGCTCGGCCTGTCGAACGAGTACGGGCGACAGATGTTCGACGACCTCCCGGGCACGCGTCGCGGCTTCGACGACCTGGTCCAGCTCGCTCCGGGCGTGACCCGTCACCGAATCCCTGCCCTCGAGTCCGGGCGCCCGGTCATCCAGGGCGGATCGTGGCTCGACAACCAGATCCTCATCGACGGCGTCAATTACGCCGATCCCATCTCGAACTCGGTGCTGACGCGCTTCGATTTCTTCGCCCTGGAAGCGGTGGAGGTGCAGACCGGTGGGTTCGCCGCCGAATACGGGCAGGTCATGGGTGGCGTGCTCAACATGCTCACCCGTTCGGGGGGTAATCAGCACGAGCTCGCGGCCCGCGCAGTCGCCTCGCCGGGCACGCTGGCCGCCGGACCGGGCGCCACCCGCTACGAGCTCAACTTGCGCGCCGGTGGTCCGGTGGTCCGACAACGGCTGTGGTACTTCACGAGCGCTTCCTACGCCTACGATTTCGAGCCGATCGTCGCGCACAGCAACGCGCGGCTCGCCGAGGGCACCATCGTGCACTCGCCGATCGTGTTCACGAAGCTGAAATGGGAGCCCGCGCCTTCGCACCAGATCACGGCGCACCTGACCGAGTCGCTGTCGCTGCAGCGCAACAACCCTCACCTCTTCGCGGAGCCGGAGGCGCAGGGGCGCTCCGACATCGGCGCGCTGACCGGCCAGCTGGCCTGGAAGTGGCTGGGCGACAGCACGGTGCTCGCCCTCTCGGTCAACGGCACCTACCGGGAGGCGCTCAATGGCCCCATGTCGGGCGATGTCGACACGCCCGGCCACTTCGATCGCCAAAGCGGCGTGTTCTCGGTCAACGGCGTCGATATCAGCCACTATCGCTCGACACGGCTGGCCGTCCAGGGCAGCTGGACCCGCTTTGTCGAGGCGCTCGGTCGGCACGAGCTCAAGACCGGCTTCGAGGTGGCCACGGCGAGCGTACTGTTCGAGCAGGCCGCGCCGGGCAATGAAGCCCTGCTGGACGCGGGCGGACGCTGCATTCCTGAGCAGGGGCGCTTCGAGGGCTGCGAAGCAGCGGTACGCACCGGCACCGAGGGCCCGGGGGGCAAGCTCCAGCCCGGGCTGTTCGCCACCCGCGGCCATGGCCTCGAGGTCGGTGGGTTCGTCCAGGATGTCTGGACGCTCGGTTGGGGCGTGCGCCTGCAGCCCGGCTGGCGAATCGATCTCGGCCGTATCGACGGGAGCGACGGCCAGCGCGTCGCGTCGTTCAACGCGCTCGGCGGACCGCGGCTCGCCGTCAGCTGGGACGTCTGTGAGCATGGCACGACCGTGCTGCGCGCCAGCGCGGGTCGCTACCAGCAGACCGGCGTGCTGGCCCTGCCGCTGTTCTTCGGGCCCTCGCTGCGCCAAGAGACCTGGCGCTTCAACCCGCAGACACGACAGTTCGATATCTTCGAGCGGGCCAGCGGAGGCAACACGGGCGCGGTCAGCGATCCTGCCAAGGCCACGCGTCCGCCGACCTCGCTCGAGCTCATTGCGGGCGTCGAGCAGGCTCTGGCCAAGGGGCTGGCGGTCCGCGTCTCGGGCATCTACAAGAAGCTCGAGAACCTGTACAATAGCATTGAGACCAACCTGGTCTGGAACGAGACGGGATCGTCGGTGGTCGGCTTCCGCGACGGTACGCCGCAACCGCGCTACTCGCTCTACACAGGCCCCGAGTTCTTCCGCGAGTACGCCGCGCTGGAGCTCGCGCTGGCGGGGCAGCTGAGCACGCGCACCCAGGTGGTCGCCTCGTACACGCTGTCCCGCTTGCAGGGCACGAGCGACCTCGACGAGCTCACCGACGCGGACAACATCGCTCCGACCGTGGTGGCCAACCCGCGGCAGCGGCCCTTCCTGTACGGGCCGCTTTGGGGCGATCACCGCCATGCCGCCAAGCTGGCCATGACCTGGCGGCATCCGGCGTGGGGGGTCTCTTTCGGCTCCGTGCTCTCGATCGTCACCGGGGGCCCCTATTCCCGCCTCTATTACAATGCGCAGATCGCGCAATACGTCGATCGCCGGGCGGCGCGCGGCATCGATCCCGGCAACCTCTCGAACCCAGACGACGACCGCGTGCTGCGGTTGCCCGTCACCATCGACTGGAGCGTCCGCGCCGCCTGCAGTCTGGCGCGCTGGGTGGGCGGCCCGATGGAGGCCGAGCTCAACATCCAGAACCTGCTCGACCGCCGGGCTGTCCAGCAGGTCATACAAGCCAACGTCCCGGCCGGCCAACCCGGCGCATTCGGCACGCCGCTGGACTTCCAGCGGCCGCTCGCCGTCACGCTCGGCCTGAGCTACCGGTATTGATGCGCTCCCTCGGCCTGTCCATCCTCCTCGCGCAGCTGTGGACCGGCTGCGATCCGCGCACGTCGCATCGCTCTGACTTCCAGCGGCAGGTCACGCCACCAGATGCTGCGGCCGACGCGCCTTTGGCAGATGCCGCTCTGCAGGACGGCAGCGCGGACGCCATGCCGGCGTCACCCGTCGTGGCCTTTCGCGCGACCCGGTTCGAGGTGGCGCTACCGGACGGGCTGGCCGCGTTCCAGGACGTGCTCACCTCGCCCGCCGTGATGCGTGGCGGCCTGAATTTCCTCGTGGCATCGACCCAGGTCGAGCTGGAGGGGCCTTCGCCGGTGCTCCGCATCGGCTCGGCAGACCCGCTGCCCCCCGATCAGTACGTGTTCTCGACGCGCTTCCGGCCGGCCACGGTCCCCGCCAGCCTGATGGGCGGAACGTTGCACACCAGCGCGGCATTCCACTTCACCCTATTGGTGCGATTGCCCTACGACGTGGTCGTGCCGATCGTCGCGGCCTCGTTGACCGGCATGCTCTCGGCCGATGGGACGCAGCTCGAGGGTACGCTCGAGGGCACCGTGCTCGCGGAGGACGCCGCCACCTCGCTCATCGATACGCAGAACGACCAGAACCCCGCGAACGACACCCCGCTGCTCAACTTCCTCGGGACGCCGGACACGGACGCGGACGGCGACGGCGTGCGCGACGACTTCCACCTGGTCGTGCGGATCTCGTCCGCGCGTGTGGCGCTGGTTCCGCAATGAGCAAGAGGGCTGGCCTCGCGCTGCTCTCGGTCGCGGTGCTCGCTTGCAGCGACAATCCGTTCTCCCGGCCGCTCACGTTCGTGGACGGCAGCGATTTTCCGGCCGGGCTGCGCGGCGTGGTGTCGCCCCGCGCCGGTTACCTCGGCGGCAACAAGGTGAGCTACTTCCTCTTCGGTCCGGCCCCCGCCCGCCTGGCCGAGGTGATCGAGATACGGGGCGCCGGCGGCGAAGCCCTGCCGGCCTGTCAGGGTCCCGGTCGCAGCGCCGGCCACCTCCAGGACGCCACGCTCGATCACTGCCAAGGTCGGATCCTGTCGGTGCTGCCCGACTCGCCTGACCAGTCTCCCTTTTCGCGTGTGCTCGAGGCGAGGCTGCCCGCTGCGGCCCAAGCGGGGGACGTGCGAGGCCGCTCGGATCTGGCGCGCCTTGGCGTCACGCCGGTCACCACATCGGTCGTGCTGGCGCTCGCGATCGTCGATCCCGACACCACGCTGTCCGATCCCACCGGCAAGCTGACGCGACTGGTGGGCTTCTACGGCGGTCTCGGCGTGGTGTACCTGGAGCTGCCGGGGCCCGTGCCCGTGGATGCGAGTGGCGAGGTGATTCCGATGGACCTGCTCGTGCCCGAGGGCGCCGAGCCCGGCGCGGGTGGCGACGTGCTGCCGGCGCGCGCAGGCGCGGAAGGCTATTCGCCGCTGTGCCGCGTGGTGCGCTTCCGTGTGCCGATGGGCTTTCAGCCCGGCGACCTGACGGCAGCCGACCAGATCCCCGAGAGCGATCGCACGGTCGAGGGCACCCTGCTCCACTGCGCGATACCCTGACGACCGGCGAGCGGCTGCCGATCTTGAGCTCAATTGCCATCACCTGGCATTCAAGCTGGGGTAACCGCCGGCCGCGCTATCCGCGGACCGGACCCGACGGGCTGAACGAGCCGCGACGAGCGCGAGGAGCAGAAGTGCGAGGCTGGGCGGCGTGGTGGGCGGCGCCGACGCAACGCAGGTGCAGCCGCTCCGTCCGACGACCGACGCGGCCGGCTCTTCCCAGGGCGGTGGCGATTCCGCGCCGTCCGTCTTGTCCAGGCAGAACAGCCAGACCTTCTGGCAAATAGACTTCCCGCCACTCGTAGCCACGCGTCGATTGGGTTTCGGCGACAGCAGGGCCCCGACATCGGCACACAGATCGTTGACGGCGACGCTCTCGCTCCGGAGCGCACCCAGGAGCGCCTCGCGCAGGGTATCGACCATGCGGTCATTGTTCCAGCGACGATCCACGCCGTCCCAGTGGCCCGCGTCGACCGTGAGGAAATGGCACACGCCCGCCCGCGGGGGAAATCGGTTCGACTCGGGGATGGAGGGCTCCGCGCCGGAGTCGTTCACGATCTCGAGTGCGCTTGCGGCCAGGCCCGCGTCGGAGCGGGCGGCCTGGAACGCGGTCAGTATGGCGGCGGTCTCGCGGCGCGCGCACTGCAGCGCCTCTGGCTGCAGGTCGGGGCTCTCGTGGGTGCCGGTACAAGCATCGGCGAGCGAGTGCCACGCGTGCTGCGGGTTCGGCATGCCCGCGTGTGCGCAGTTGTCCTGGATCGTATGCAGCGCGCGCCCCAGGGAGCGGCCCAGGTCCTCCGACGGCCCCTCGAGGTGTATCCGCATCTCGATGCCCAGCATGCGAACCCGGTGGTACGAGCGATCGGCCGCTTCGCACGTGGGCTCTCCGTCGCCCGTCTGGGCGTGTGCCCCGAGGTCATTCCACTCTAGCGCGTCGACGTCGGCCGTGGCCACGCCCACGTGCTGGCAAAAGCTCGCCGGCAGGCCCGCCTGACGACACGCCTCGCGGCTGATTTGGAGGTGTGCAGACTGGTTGAGCGCGGCGGCGGGCCCCGCGAGCAAGGTGACCGCCAGCGTCCCGAGGACGGATGAGAGTGCTCTCATCGCTCCAGGCCCGCTCTCGTGGGCAGCCCTCGCTCCTCGAGCTCATCGATGAGGACGATGAGCCGGGTTCGCGAGCGGACCCCGCAGGCCACGAACAGCCGGCTGACGTAGGTCTTGATCGTGGAGATCGAGAGCGCGAGCTCGTCCGCAATCTCCTGATTGGAGCGGCCGTTGCGGATGAGCACCGCGATCCGGGCCTCCTGGATGGTGGTGCCGAAGCGCTCGCGGATCTGGCACGAAAGGGCGCCGCTCCTTTGAGCGGGCAATACCAGCAGCATCAGCCGATCCCCATGGTCCAACTCCCGCCAGCGCACGAGGTACTGGCGACCCTCGCCTGCATCGACGCCTACACCCGGGGAGAAGCCCTCCAGTCGCGCCTCGACTGAGCCCTCGAGGCACCGGTCCAGCACGGGTGGCAGCAGCATGCCCTGCCCGCCCAGGTCGCGCAATGCTTCCCGCGCAACCGCATTGGCGAAGCGCAGGGCTCGCGCGCGGTCAATCACCAGGACGCCGATGTCCAATGCGTCGATCACCTGCAGCAACAGTCCCGCGTCTACCATGCGCCTCCCTTCGTGCGCGACGTCCGAGAGCTCCACCAGCGCGCGCTGCCGCCGCGCAACCGCGTGATCGCGAACAGCGTTGACTCTCGCCTACCGCCTTGCACTCGACGTACCAGTCACGGATCTTCCGTCCCTGCATGCAGCGCAATGAGGAGGGCGCCCGGCGTCCAGGGCCTCCGGACAAAGCCGTGCAGCAACCCGCACTCGAGCGGGCGGCGAACGTCGTGGGCGTGCAGCGTGCTCGAGGTGAGCACCCGCAAGGCGCCCGGTGCCCACGCTCGGGCACGCTCCATCAGGACCCGCCAGGGGCGGTCCCGGCAGTCGACATCGGTAACCACTGCAGCGAGGTCGAGCCGGACCTCGCCACCGAGGTGCTGGTGGACGTCACGAGGCGCGGTGGCCACGACGGCAAACTGGCCCTGGAGCTCCAGCTGGAGGGCGCGCTGCGCCGCCCCGCTCGCGGCGATGACCAGCACCCGGGTACGTTGTGTGCCCACGGGGATGGCGTCCATCCATACGTCTGCCGTCCTTCGCCGGCAATCCACCTTGGTGGACAATCCCTGGGCGCTCGCCAGCGGCGGCGCTTCGGCAGGAACCCCCGCTTCCCTCGCGCCGATCGGCGACGCTCCGCCGAGGGGCTACGGGCACGCCAGCGGTGGTGGGTTCGGCAGGCTCGCGGGCGCGACACCCTCGGTGACCCGCGTGCTCGCGAACGTGGAGCCTGCCAGGTCGAACGAGACCGGCTCCATCGCCATGCCGAGCACGTTCCCGCAAATGCTGTCGGGTGAGACGATGCGCCCATCCAGCATCAGATGCGCGGCGATGTTGCCACCGCTGATCGGGTTAGCCTCCCCGATCAGCGAGACCTGCCCGAGGTCCGCCGAGAAACGCAGATCCTCGCCGACCTGGATACCCTCGACGACAAGGTCAGCGCCAGCAAGCACGCCGCGATCGCTGGCGCGTAGCGGGCTAAGGTGCAGCGACAGGATACCCGTGCGGCCCCCCGGGTTGGGCGAGAGATCCGCCCGTCCAAGAAAGAGCAATGGCGTGTCCGGGCTGATGATGACCGAGACGGCCAGCAGCACCGGTCCACTCACCGAAGGCAGTCGCGACGTCGGAGCATCGCTCTCTGCACCAACCATGGCGTCCGCGGGTGGGGCCGGTGGAGACGCAGGAGGAGCGTCGGCGCGCGCGATCGCACCGGCATCCGCCGCCCGAGCGGTGAACTCCTGAAAGCGGCCCGCGGGGTCGCCGCAGCCTGCAGCGAACATCGAGAGGGACAACGCGAGGGCGACTGGGTAGGCGAGCGCAGAGGTCTGCATGGCCGGCGGCTGATGCGGCTACCGTGCCAGTGCCGCGGGTGCCGAAGGCATGGCAGGTGCATGCAGGCGGGGCGGAGGTTCGAGATGAATCGACCGTCAGCGCGAGTGGCCGGATTGATCATTCCGCTGGGCATGTCATTGCTCAGTAGCTCGGCCAGCGCCGGCGGCTTCCTGGTGGCCCGCTTCGGTGGCGAGCACGGACACGCCACCACAACAGACCCCACGGCGCTCTACTACAACCCGGCCGGCCTGGCGCTCACGCACGGGACGCGCCTGTACGTGGATGGCACGTTCGCGCTGCGGCGTGCCAGCTACGACCGCCCGGCGGGCGCCATCGACGACCCCACCGCGGCTGGGGCGCGGGCGTCCGGGACGCCGCCGGATGGCGTGGCCGCCAACGCCGGTCGGGCCACCCTCTCGGATGTCATCGCATCGCCGTTCGTGGGCCTTGCGAGTGACCTCGGCACGCGCCACCTCGCCGTCGGCCTATCCTTTGCGACGCCATTCGGGGGCCCTTCGATCTGGGACCGACGGGAGGGCGACCGTGGCTCGCCCTATCCCGGCGCCGTCGATGGCCCGCAGCGCTGGTCCTCCATCGATGGCACCATCCGGAGCTCGTACGTGTCCGCGGGCGGTGCGGTGCGTATCCCGGCCTTGCGGCTGTCGCTGGGCCTGTCCGCAAACCTGGTGCTGTCGAAGATCTCGTCTGTCCGAGCGCGCAATGGCAATGGAACCGATGATCTGATATCCAGCTCGGGGGCGGTGCAGGAGGGGCGCTCCTACCTCGACGCCGACGGCGTCACGATGTCGGCCGCAGCCGGGGCCGTCTGGGAGCCGATGGAGGGCTTGTGGCTCGGGGTCTCCTACCAGAGTCAGCCCGGTTTCGGGGAGATGGTCCTGACAGGCACGCTCGAGCAGAAGCTGGCCACGGCCGGGCTGACGCGGGACGCCGTCGACGTGCGACAATCCCTGCCCGACGTGGTGCGCTGGAGCGCGCGCTACCGACCCGCGCCACGGCTGGAGCTGCGGATTGGTGGGGACGTCGCACGCTGGTCTTCATTCGTTCGACAGTGCGTGCTCCTGCGCAGTGACCCGCGACGCAACTGCGCGATCGCACCGAGCGGCGCCCTCGACGAGGCGCATGGCGGCTCGGGGGTCGTGCTCCACCTGCCGCGCAACTGGAAGGACACGCTCGGGCTGCGCGGCGGAGCCTCGTACTGGATTGGCCAGTCCGTGGAAGCCTTCACCGGTGCCGGCTATGACAGCAATGCCGTCCCCGACGCCACCATCGACCCGGCGCTGTTCGACATGGACAAGCTGAGCGTCTCGGGGGGCGTCCGCGTTTCTCTGGCCGCCGATGCGCTATTTGTCGACGCCACGTTCACCCAGGTCATCTACTTGCAGAGGACCGTCGCGCCCCGTCCCCGTGACGCCGCCGGAAAGCCCGAGACGCTGGCTTCGCCCTCGCGGCAGCCCGACATGGCTGGTACCTACTCGCAGTCCGCCAGCGTCCTCGTGGTGGGCCTCGGGTACGTGTTCTGAGCCGGACCGTGGACTCTCGAAGCGGCCTGCCTACGGCAGCCGTTCCTCTAGCACGAAGGAGCCTGTCCCATGAACCTGCATGACAAGCGCGCGCTGGTGACTGGTACCTCGAGCGGCATCGGACGCCTGCTCGCCCTGGCCCTGGCCAGGCACGGGGTGCGGCTGGCCATCTCCGCCCGGCGGAGTGACCCGCTCGAGCAGCTGGCTGACGAGATCGCGGCGTCCGGCGCCGGCCGCCCCGCGGTGCTGCCCGCGGATCTGTCGGTCAAGGGGAAAGCCGCCGGGCTCGCGGCTCGAGCTCTGTCGGCACTCGGCGAGGTGGATCTCCTCGTCAACAACGCCGGGGTGGGGATCGGAGGATCCCAGGCCGTCCTCGGGGACGACGAGATGGCGCGCGCCCTCTTCGAGACGAACTTCTGGAGCCCGCTCGCTTTGACCCAGGCGCTCGTCCCGGGAATGCGCGCTCGTGGCTCGGGTGTCATCGTCAACGTGTCGTCGATGGCGGCGGTGCTGCCCATGCCGCTGAGCGGCCACTACGGAGCGTCGAAGGCGGCGCTCGCTCGAGCCACGGAGACCCTCGAAATGGAGCTCCGCGGCAGCGGTATCCATGTCCTTCACGTGCTGCCGGGCCCGGTCGACACGCCCATGCTGGCCGAGCTCAAGCTCGTGCCAGGCAGTGAGAAGGTGCTGGCGCGGACGCCACGCGGCGACGCGCAGACGCTCGTCCGCAAGATCCTGGTTGCCATCCGGCGCAAGCAGAGGACCTTGGTCTATCCGGGCCCATACGCGCTGATGCGCCACCTGCCGACGATCTCGGCCTGGTTCTCCCGGCGGATGATGCGCGACATGGACGGCTCCGATCCGCGGCGGATCCAGGGCGGCTCGGCCGGTGACGCCGTCGCCATCGAGGCTCGCCGGCAGTTCGTGCAGGAGCACGGCACGCCGCCGAGGTCTTGAGTGGCCGCCCCCGAGTTGCGGACCCTCCAGCTCGCGGCCGCCGCCCTGGCGACCGGAAGGGCCGTCGTGGGCCTGCTGCCCTTCCCGGCCGTCGCATCGGCGCGCCTGCTCGGGATTCCAGCGGAGCACGATTCCCCGACCGCGCGGCTCATGGGAAGGATGTTCGGCGTTCGCAACCTGGCGCTCGCCGCCATGGTCCTCCTGGCCTTGCGGGTGCCCGGGCAGCTGCACCTCGCTTGCCTGCTCAACGCCAGCGTGGATGCCGGCGACATTGCGGTGATCCTGGTGCCGCTCCTGGGGCGACAGGGGATTGACCGGGCGGCCTGGCGTTGCCTCGCGTTCGCGCTCTTCGCGCTCGCGAGTTGGCTCACGATGTCGTTCCTCACGCGCCCATTCTGATGGACCACCAAGCCCGGATGCCGACGCGTCCGGATCGGAGGTGCTCATGATCCAAGGCAGTTCAACCCGTTCGGTGTTCTAGACAGAAACGCGTAGACCCGCGCCAGCGCTCTGGGTCCGGTCCCGGTCCCGGTTCCCCTTCCCGGTCCCGACCGTCCGGCTCCTCGACCGCAGCGGCTCAGCCAGCTCGAATACCGGACTCGGAGCGGGACCGGGAGCGGGACCGGGAGCGGGACCGGCTTCAGATGGCGCCGGATCAATGCGACTCTGTCTAGCAAGCTGGGAGGGAGAACACCGACCCCGGAGTCATCCGATGTGGCCGCACACGTTGGCCTGGCCGGCGCCGCCGCAAGTGTCCGGAGCCGTGCAGGCGCCACACTCGACGATGTTGCCGCAGCCGTCACCGATGGGGCCGCAGTTGGCGCCTGCCTGCGCACAGGTGCGGGGGACGCACCCCGGCGGGATGTCCGGCGTGATGCACGACGCCGCGTCGAAGAGCATGAAGACGATGACCTTCTCCTGCGGCGTGAGCGGTGCCGTGGCGCACTCGCGGGGGAAGGCCATGCCGCCCGTGTGCGGAAACGTCCCGGGCGTGCTCGCGGTGACGTGGAAGCTGGAGAAGACGACGCGGCCGCACTGCTGATCCTCCGCAGCGGACACCGGGGTATTGAACGTGTAGTGCTGCACCGCGCTCGGCATGGGGGTGTAGATCCACCGCCGTCCGGGCCCCTGCGTGGCGTTCACGTCGTGCCGAGGATTGAAGATGTCGATGCGGCTCGGGCCGGTCAGCGCGCCGACCGCGGCGAGCCATTCCGCGAGGGCCATGCCCTTCGGAAACGACGTGTCGATCATCGCGGGCAACGGGTCGGGCTCCGGGAAGGTATCGTGCTGCATCTGGCTCGCCCACATCGCGGTACCCCGGAATGGGTCGATCGCGTCAAGCCACACGAAATTCCAGTGCGTCGCGAAGAAGCGTCCGCCGCGCGACGTGAAGTCCACGAGCGCCATCAACTCGGCCGGTCGCCGTGGCGTCTGGCCACCCTCACAGGCCTCGATCACGATGTCGTACTGGTCGAGGCGCCCCGGCTCGCTCCAGAGGTCCGACTGATCCAGGGTCCCGGGACCCGCCGTCGCGCCGTTGTTGAGGTAGAAGTGCACGCGACCGTTGCCAGCGGGGTCGGTGAACTCCGCGTCCTCGATCCCGATCTTGCGCAGCACGCATTCGAGCGGGTCGACGTCGCCCGTCACCATCGCAATGTGCGGGATGTCGCCCTCGGTCTGGTTCCTCGGCAGACGCAGAAGGTTCGCCGGCACCTCGTTGTCCTGGCACTCGTTTACCATCGGGATGACGACGCGGCGGCGCCAGCGGCCGATCTGGACGACGAGCGGGATGTCGGGGCCCACGGGGACGTTGTCCAGGCGAAACGCGCCGTGCACGTCGGTCAGCGTGCTGACGATGGGGTTCCCGCTCGCCGCGGCATCGCAGCGATCGCACGAGACGCCCGGCTGGAAGGGGGGCAACGGCGCGCCCGGCACGTACACGCGTGCGCCATACAGGGGATCCGGCGGCCCGAACTGAGGCGGCGTCGGCAGGTACGCGGTGCCCGACAGCGACGTCGTACCGCCGCCGGGACACATCACCTGCCCCAGGCCGCACTGGTTCGGCACACCGGTCGACCCGCAGGCGCGCCCGACCGGACAGGTGCCGCAGTCGATCACGCCGCCGCAACCGTCGCCGATCAGCCCACAGTTCGCGCCCATCGACGCACACGTGCGGAGCCCGCACGGCCCGTCCAGGTGCACACTCGATCCATCGGGCGCACCGCGCGCCGCGGCGCCACCCGTCCCGAAAAGCCCCCCACTGCCGCTGTGCCCGGCTGCTCCTCCGAAGCCCCCGCTTCCGGGTGTGCTGCCCGCCGTGGTCGCGGGGCTGCAGCTCGCCCAGGTGGATGCCACCGCCGCGAGAAGAAACGGTCGAGCGAAGGCACCAGTTCGCGTCATAGCGTCTTTAGATACTCGAGCGAGACGATGTGACCGAGGTCAGGGGCGGCGTCCACGTAGGTACCGAGCGGGGAGCCAGCGCCGTCCTGTTTGGCTTCGGTGTCCGGCGTTTCGTCCTCGGGGGATCGCTGGGCGCTCCCGGGCCACAGCCCAGGACGATCGGGAGGAGCGCAAGCGCCGCTCGGCCTTCGACACCCAAGAGTCTCATCGCATCCTCCGCTGTCCCGACGAGCGAGTGTCGCGACCTACCGGCCGCACCGGTTCGGGTCGTGAATGGCGCTGATCCCGGACTGGACGGCCGCATCAACATTCGTTAGGTCGCTCGCATAGACCTCGAAATAGCGCGCGCCCAGCGCGAGACCGTGGCAATACAGCTCCAACATGGTTCCATGCACCCAATGATTGGGATCGCTCGAAAAGGCGGCCACTGGCTGGAAGCCGACATGCGCCTGGGCGGCGATGTCCTGGTACGGTTCAATTCTCCCGCTGCCCGTCGCGCTCAGATCGGCCGCGAAGAGCCAGTAGCGTTGTGGGTCCTTGCCGAGGGCATAGGCCATCACCTCGTGATAGAACTGGACGTCGCGGTCAGCGCGGCAGATCCCGTTCTGAGGCGCCGACACGAGCTTGATCTGGTCCGGAAAGGTCGCCTGGTAGAGGTCGATCATGCGCTTCCATGCCGCCAGATACCGGGCACGGTCGTAGGGCACAGAGGCCGAATCGAGCATTCCGTTGGCGCACGAGATGAGGTTCATTTCCGGAACGGGAACGGTGATCGACACGTGGGCGATCGCCGAGATCGTGCTGGTCGATCGCAAGTGCTCGGCCAGCTTGGGCAGGAACGCGCTCCACTTGTCCAGGAACACGCCATCCCATGGCACCGGCTCGGTGCGTCCGTTCCACGTGTAGAACTGGGCCCCGGCGGCGCGCACCCATTCGGGCGTCGAGCCCTGGCCCACCGCTCCGAACACGTGCAGCGTCGCAGACTTTCCGGCCGCGGTGACCTTCGCGAGCGTCTGGTCGAGCCGGGTCCAGTCATAGCTGCCCTCCGAGGGCTCGAGGCGCCCCCACCCGAGGCGCACCGCCAGCCCGTCGACCAGCGGATTGTCGACGCCCTCATCGAGGGCGAAGGCCAGCGCCCCTGCTCCCGGGCCGGGTACGGGAGTGGAGGCCGCATCCGTGCTGGCGTCGGCAGCACTGGGCATGGCCCGCGCATCCGCACCGGCGTCTGCGCGGGCGCCCTGTTGCGGCACCGGGGCGCTGGCCTGGCTGGCCCCCGAACACGCACAGAGACACAGGGTGGCCGCAAATCGACAAAGGTTGATGGTCTCGTCCGGCATACGCCCGAGAGCAGCAAGACGGAGGCCAGGTCAGGTTCACCGGTCCGCGGCGGCCGCGGGCAGCGCTCGATCACCAGCTCTTTGAAGCCACCGGCAGAAGCCGCCGGACGGCCGTCTGCGAACCGGCGAAGGTCTGCCGGTTCGTCGTCCAAACAACCGACCGAGGCAAGGCCGACGAGAAGAGCGGCAGATCGAGCCGATCTCTTCCCCCAGGATCGGCGAACACTCGGACAGACCGCTCGATGGAAGGCCGCTCCCTCGGGACGATGGCGCGCTACCTGCCTGGCACGAGGGCTGCTCAGCGGCTGAAGAGCGGATGTATTCCCGCCGATCACATGGACGAGGTGGGGCAATACCGCAATGAAGGGCCGAGCCCCACCACTGGCTTCGATCACTTGTCTGGTTCCGGACCCTGGCCTACGAGCTCGCCTGGACCGGTGGCGGCCTCGGGACCACCACCCACCATCGCTGGATGATGCGCGCGGAAGGGGCAGGAACCCGCGTGGTCACCGAGGAGTGCGAGCACGGTCCCACACCGCTTGTGGATCAACCATTGCAGAACCCCGCCCTGCACGCGGCACACGAGCTGTGGCTGCAAGGACTACGCGACACGGTCAGGCAACCCTGAGGGTCGAGGTCGCAGATCAACCTTCGTTGATTCCGGCCTGATGCGCGTGCAGGCACGATGAGCACGCATCAGGAGGAAGCGTGGCGCAAGCGTGCCGATGGGAAGACGGGAAGGCAACACCAGTCGAGATGCCCAAACGCCTCGCGGATGGGCGCTTCGAGGTGCTGGGGACCCTGGGCATGGGCGGAATGGGCCTCGTCTTCGAGGCGCTCGACCATCGGCGCAACACGCGCGTGGCCCTCAAGACGCTCTATCACCTCGATCCGGAGCTCATCTACCAGCTCAAGCGGGAGTTCCGCGCCCTCGCGGAGCTCAGCCACCCCAACATCATCACCCTCTACGAGCTGTTCGCAGAACCGGATCAGTGCTTCTTCAGCATGGAGCTGGTCGCCGGCGGAGTCGACTTCCTGAGCTACGTGCGCCGCCGGACGGTCGCACCGCCGAACCAGCAGCCCTGGGATCCCGATGCAGATACGGTGCGTGACGCGGTCGCGTCGCGGCCGCCCGCCCGCGCCCCGGCGACTGCCGATCGGGTCGACCAGGTGGCTCTGCGCGCGTGCCTGCTCCAGCTCGTCGACGCCCTCCGGGCGTTGCATGCCGCGGGCATGGTTCACCGCGACGTCAAGCCCTCCAACGTGCTCATCGGGGCCGGCGGACGCGTGGTCCTGACCGATTTCGGTATCGTGGCGCAACGGACCTCCCAGGTGGCCTGGGAGGGAATCGCGCGCGCCGGGACGCCCCACTTTGTCTGTCCCGAGTACCGGGACACCGGGGCTGCCACACCGGCCTGCGACTGGTACAGCGTCGGCGTCATGCTCCACTTGGCTCTGTTCGGCCGCCTGCCCGGTGAACCCGATCGGGAGACCGCGGCGGCGCCGGCAGACCTCGTCATCCTGTGCGATGCCCTGCTGTCAGCGGATCCAGCCGGGCGGCCGAGCGGCCCGGAAATAGCGCGCACCCTCGGCCGCGAGACCGCGCTGATCCCGGAGCCGAACGTCGGGGAGGAGCTACTGTTCGGCCGGGAGGAGCAGCTGGAGGCGCTCGTCGCCGCGTTCGCGTCGATACGAAGCGGGCGCCCCGGTGTGGTCCATGTGCGCGGACCCTCGGGGATCGGAAAGAGTGCCCTCGTCCGTGCCTTCCTCGACGGCCTGCAGGCGTGCGATCAGGCGGTCGTTCTCGAAGGGCGCTGTTACGAGCGCGAGTCGGTGCCCTACAAGGCACTGGATAGCCTGCTCGACGCGGTCACCACCCACCTCGCCGCCATGCCGGAGGCTGAAGTGGCTGGCCTGCTGCCGCGCGACGTGCTCGCCCTGGCCCGGCTGTTCCCGGTGCTCCGGCACGTCCGCGCGATCGCCGCGCTCGACGCCGACACCCTGGCCGACCCGGAGCCCCACCAGCAGCGCCGCCTGGCGCTCGGCGCGCTGCGCGAGTTGCTGGCGCGACTGGCGCGTCAATGTACCCTCGTCCTCTCGATCGATGACCTGCAATGGGGTGACGCCGACAGCGCCGCGATGATCGCCGGCCTGATGCGCTCGCCAGACGTGCCACCCCTTTTGCTCCTGCTCTCGTACCGCAGCGAGGACGGGCGGGCGCTCGGCCCCCTGACGGCATTGCTGGAGAGCCACCGGCAGGATCCAGCGCTCGATGCTCACGTCGTCACCGTCGGGGCGCTCTCGCCCCACGACGTTCGCGGCCTCGCCTCGACCCTCCTGGCAGGGTCCGGTGCCGCTCTCGCCAGCCGCGTGACCGCCATCGCGCTGGAGTCGGGTGGAAATCCGTACTTCGTGCGGGAGCTGGCACGCCATTTCCACGACTCGTCCGGCACCGACGAGTCAGATCTCACGCTCGATGCGATGCTGCGGCTGCGGGTGGCACGACTCGACGAGGGCACGCGCAGTCTGCTCGAGCTCGTTTCGCTCTCCGGATATCCGGTGGAGATCCGCGTCCTCGAGCGGTCCGCCGCTGACTCGGTACCCTCCGGGCAGGAGCCCGGTCACTGGTTCCACGTGCAGCGCGAGCGTTTGCGTGCCGCGCGCCTGCTGCGCACCCACGGCGCCGCCGAGACCGATCGAATCGAGCCGTTCCACGACCGCGTGCGCCAGGCCGTACTATCGCAGGTGGCCGCCGGGCGGGCCCGCCAGCATCACCTGCAGCTCGCCCTGTCGCTCGAAGCGCTCGGCATCGGGGACCCTGAGCAGCTCGCGCTCCATTACATGGGCGCCGGACGGCCGGAGCTCGCCCGAGCGCACGCCGCACGGGCCGCGTTCCAGGCCGCAGAGACCCTCGCGTTCGACCGGGCCGTCACGCTGTTCCGACTCGCACTCGAGCTCGGATCGGACGACAGCCTCACGTTGCGGGTGGGTCTCGGCCACGCCCTGGCCAATGCGGGTCGCAGCGCCGAGGCGGCGAAGGCCTTCCTCGCGGCCGCGGAGGAGGCGCCGCCGGAGCTGGCGATCGAGCTGGTTCGTCTCGGTGCCGAACGGTTCCTCTGCAGCGGCCACCTCGACGAGGGCATCGGGGCCCTTGATCGGGTGCTGGGCTCCATGCACCTGCGCCTGGCTGCCACACCCCGGAGGGCCATGCTGTCCCTGCTGGCCCGGCGCGCCCAGCTACGACTACGCGGCCTGTCCTTCCGGGAGCGGCCGGTCGAACAGGTGCCGGCGGAACGCTTGCGCCGCTTCGACATCCTCTGGGCAGTCTCGCACCTCGCGATCGTGGACCCCATTCGCGCCGCGGACTTTCACACCCTCGCCACGCTGGCAGCACTCGCTGCGGGGGAGCCTTCGCGCGTGGCCCGAGCCCTGGCGGGCGAGGCCAGCTTCGTGGCACTGAGCGGCGTCAAAGCGCAATGCCGAGCCGAAGCCATTGCCGGTCGCGCAAGTCAGCTGGCCGAACGCATTCAGGACCCCGTGGCGCGCGGCTGGGCCGCATTCGCCAACGGCATGATCGCGTACCAGACGGGGCGTTTCCGCGTCGCACGCGAGAACCTCGAGCTGTCGGCGAGCGTTTGTCGCAGCCAGTGTCGCGGCTTGCAATGGGAGGTGGCGAGCGCGGAGCTGTTCACGGTGTGCGCTCTCTACTACGCGGGAGAGCTGGGCGAGATCGTGCACCGCGTGCCGAAGCTGGTCGAGGAGGCCGAGGCCCGCGGCGACCTGTGGGCCGCGACCAACTTCCGCACGGGCCTCTCGGCCTCTGCGTGGCTCATCGCCCACAACCTCAGCGAAGCTCGCTACCAGGTTCGCACAGCCATGCGGCGATGGCCGCAGGACGGCTTTCACGTCCAGCACTACTGGAACCTCCTCGCCTGGGCGCAGATCGACCTATACGCCGGCGACGGTCGAGACGCCTGGCGACGGCTCGACATCTGCTGGCCAGCGCTCGAGCAGTCGCTGCTGTTGCGCATCCAGATGGTACGGGTGGAGGCCACCCACCTGCGAGCGCGCGCTGCGCTGGCCGCCGCGGAGGGGCAGAGCTCCCTCTCGCTCCGGCAGCACTTGCTCCGCCAGGCCGACCGCGATGCGCGATCCCTCGCGAGCGAGGACCTGCCCGCCGCCCAGGCGCTCGCCGCCCTGGTGCAGTCGGCCTTGTGGCACGAGCGGGATCCTACCCGTTCCACCGCGCTGCTTGCCGGCGCGACCGAGCGCTTCTCCGCGCTCGACATGCCGATGCACGCGGCTGTGGCTCGGTGCGCGCACGGGCGCCTCCTCGGAGGCGATGAGGGTGCGGCCCTGCTCTCCGAGGGCGAAGCCTGGCTGCGGGCCCAGCGGGTGGGGTGTCCCGAGCGCCTGTGCGCGCTCGTGGCGCCCGGCTTCCCCGCATCCGAGGCTACTTCACCCATGGCTGGGTACCGATCTCGCTGGTCCTGACCTCCATGATGGTGAGGCTGGAGATCGGCGGCGGCTGTCCGGTCGCGAGGATGTGCGCGGCCACCCGGTGCTGTCCCGCCACGATGGCGACCTTGCCGGTCGCGTCGGGTGAGGTGACGACGATGTTGGCGCCCATCTGCGTGAGCTCGGCCTCGCTCTTGAGAATCACGCCGCCACTCTCGATACCCGCCTTCCATTGCGCGACGGACGCCCAATCGACGGGCCGCTGACCGGCCGCTGGAAGCCAGTTCGACCGCTGCAAGGTCTCGATGGCATCGACCGACCTCGACGCTCCCTGAGCGAGCCCCTTGCCGAGCCATCCTCCGAGCGCCAAAGAGTGGACGATGCCTGCGGCCGCGCCGACCCTGTAGCTCGCGCTGGCCGTGTCCACGCCACCATCGATGTGCGCGCGCTGACGAGCGAAGCTGGTCAGCCCCAGGCTGACGGCGTCTCCGAACCCGGCGACCGCGTTGACGACGTCTTCCGACAGGCGCCCATCCGGATCGACGAACCGGAACGGATTGAGGTTCCCGTACGCGTAGGCATTGAACGAAGCCGCCATTCCCTCCCGGAACGACACCGGATCGACGCCGAGGAACCGTCCGAGCGTGGCATCGTACCAGCGCGCGCCGAAGCACTGCACGCCGAGGCCTGGCTCGTCGGGCATGCCGGCGTATCCCAGATCGTTCCCCGCCGCCGCCGGGAGCAGTCGCTCGCCATAGGGCGAGTACTCTTCGCGCCAGAGGATCTGGCCCGCGGCGCCCGTGGCCGCCACCGGAGAGCCGAGCGCGTCGGCATGGAAGTAGACGATCTTCTCCGCGCTCGCGGGCTGTGTGAGGCCCACCACCGTGGCGAGCGCTGCGAGCGGCGCGAACCGTAGCATCCCGAGGACTGTCGTCATTGGAGGACCTCCGTCCGTGTTGCCTCGACATTGCCCGCCGTATCGACCGAGTAGTAATCGAAGCTCGCGGTGCTGGTGCTGCTGTTGAGCTTTACCGACACGGGGCCCGAGTACGTCTGCCAGCTCGTGGTGGAAGCGCCACCCCCCGTCACGGAGCCCTGGCCGGTGACGCGGAAGTAGCGGGTCGCGGGCTCGCTGATGGCCAGGGTGAGGGAAAACGAGGCGATCTTGTGGCTCACGGTCCGCGTCTTCGTGAGGGTCGTGACGGGCGGTGTCACGTCCGGATCGAGATCGTGGACGGTCACCACGGCCGTGTCGCTCCCCTGCGCACCGCCGTCGTCGGTCACGACCAGCTGGAAGGTCAGGGCCTGGTCGCCCGTGACCTGCGGCGCCGTGAACGAGGGCTGCGCGGTGTCTGACCCTGCGAGGGTGACGGCTGGGCCGCCCGTCTGGGTCCAGGACCACGCGACGATCCCGCCGTCCGCATCGGCCGATCCGGATCCGTCGAGCGAGACCGTCGAGAGCTCGTTGGCTGTCTGATCGGGTCCCGCATTCGCCACCGGGACCGCATTGGGTGGCGGCGGGGTCCAGTCGTGGGCGAGCATGGTCGCTCCACCATTGATGGACCAGCCCACCTCGAGCAGCGTGACGCCATGGCGGTACAGCCAGACCCCGTCCATGACGGCATATTCCGACGCGGTCTTGGTGTCCGTGTCGATGGGTCGCACGGTGGTCGCGTCGGACGCGTTCCAGATCCACGCATTTCCGTTGTAAGACCAGACGGCAAAGGCGTCACCGGGCTCGGTCGTGGGATTCGCCAGCGCCTCGGCCATCACGACGGTCAGGGGCGACGCGACCGCATTGCTCGAGCCGCCCATCTTGAGCGGGCTCCCCCAGGCGCTCCCCGGAAGGCGCCGCCGGTAGCAGGGCTGGGTGCCCTCGCGCCACGTCAAGAGGGCGTGCCCGGCGCCGTTCATGACGAGCGACGGATCGTCGAGCGTGGCACGGGACGACGTGCCGCCCAGCGTCGTGGCGGAGCTCCACGCGCCGCTGGCCGCCGAGCGCTCCGCGTACTGAAAGGGCGCCGCCGTGGCAGACTGGCGCCAGATCACGGTGGCGTTCCCGGCGGCGTCGAGGTCACAGACGGGCTTGCGGGCCGTGGGATAGACGCTGGTCACCGCGCTCAGCAGGGTCGAGGCGGTCCACCCCGAGGAAGGGTCGTAGACCCGGGCAGCGACTGCGCTCACCGTGTTGGCGTAGTCCTGTCGCACCCAGCAGAGCACGACATGGCCCGAGTCGTCGGCCGCGACGCGCGGGCTCACCCAGGTGTGGCTGAAGGACTCTCCGGACAGCGCGACGTCTGCGTCGTACCTCGAGCCCCAGGTCGCACCCGACTCGGCGAGGACGCTGTAGTAGACATCCGCGACCAGGTTTCCGTGCCCCGCGGCGTCGAAGCGCAGGAGGTCCTGCGTCCACACCGCCAGCGCCGACTCGGTCTTGCCGATGAAGCTCACGCCGCCGATCTGCTCGACGTCGCCGGGTTGATTGGCGTCTCCGTTGTAGGTCTCGACCAGGGAGGAGGTCCAGCCGGCAGAGGGCCGGAAGACGCTCGACCAGAGATCGTAACGCGTGCCGCTCTGTTCGCGCCAGAGCACGACGATCGACCCGCCCTGGCTCATGTCCACCTTGATCGGGGCGAAGCTGGTGCTCTTCGATCGCAACACCACGACGGGCTGTGGGCCGCCGAGGCTCTGGCGGAGCGCGCGCAGCTCGTACGCGCTCCCGTTGTACGCGCTCCAGACGAATACCCGCTCACCCTTTGCATTGGACGCCTGGGTCGCGCCCGCCACCCGATCCTGGGGCCAGGCGTCCCGCATGGAGTACGCCGGTTGACCGGGTGCTGCATGGACCTCCCCGGTCCAGATCGCCGCCCCGGCGACGATCTTCCTGACGCGGTAATAATACCGGCGGCCATCCGAGATGAGGTCGGTGTGCAGGTAGGGCATGGCCGGGCTGGAGATCAGGGCGGCCGCGTCGGTCACGTTCGGTGAGTTGCTCCAATAGAGGTCGTAGCGCGAGGCCTGGGCATCGAGGTCCCAGGAGATCACATTGCGTCCATTTCCGGGCAATGCACGGGCGTCGAACGGCGGCGGCACACTCGTCGCGCTCTGTGGATCGGAGCCCTCCTGGTACTCTTGCAGGTTCGTGAACCCGTCATGGTCCGGATCGTCGCCGGCGCCGTAGAGGGTCCAGCCCCCGAAGTGGCTCCACTCCCAGAGGTCCGGCAGACCATCGCCGTCCGTGTCCGCGCTCTGGCTCAAGCAGGTGATGGACACGGAGTCCGTGGCGGTCGCGCCTACCAGATCCGTCACGGTCAGGTCGAAGGTCACGACCGGGTGGGTGGTCGTGGAAGTCGGGGGCGTGAAGGTCGGCCGCGCGGCGGTGGCGTCGCTCAGGCTGACCGATGGCCCCGCGGTCTGCTGCCAGCGGTACGTGATCGCCCCCTCGCTGTCCCCGGACCCGCTCCCGTCCAGCGCCACGAGCGCTCCCTGGACGATGGTCTGGTCCGGTCCCGCGCTCGCGACCGGCGGGGTGTTGGGTTTCACGACGACGGTCACGGTGGCCGTCGCCGAGGCCCCCTCGTCGTCCGTGACCGTCAGCGCGAAGGAGAGATCGCCCGCGGTCGGAGCAGTGAAGGTCGCGCCCGCAGCGCCTGCGGGAGCGAGGGTGACTGCGGTTCCCGAGAGCTGGGCCCAGGCGTACGTCAAGGGTCCCCCCTCGGGGTCCCGCGAGCCGCTGCCGTCGAGCGTCACCTGCGTTCCGGTGAAGGTGGTCTGATCGGCGCCGGCGCTCGCCGCTGGCCCCTCATTGGTCTTGGCGCTCGCGACCCTCTGTGCGCCGACGTAGATGTATTCCTTTCCGTACGTCGCCGCACCGGTGTACTCGCCGAGCAGCCGCTGGTCGCTTCCGTAGACAAAGCGCGTCGTCCCGGCGCTGCTCGTGGCCGCGACGCGGAAGCCTGCACCATCGTAGCCATAGGTGAAGCTCTCGCTCGATTGCATGCCGCCTTGCCACGTCGTGCGGGAGGCGCCCCGGAGGTGATTGGCGTCGTCGTAAGAGAAGCGGCGCTGGCCGCGAGGCGAGAGGAAGGCGTCCACGGTGTCTTCCGTGCCGAGGTTGCCGCGGGCATCGTAGGACATGGACCGGGTCTCGCCGCGATACGGCTGGGACACGCTATCGAGCCTCATGCCGGAGTGGTCGAAGGTGTCGACGCTGGCGCCCACCGTCTTGCCCGTCAGGTTGCCATTCGCGTCATAGGAAAAGCTCGCCGATCCCCACGCTCCGCTCGCGGCGGTCAGCCGATCCATCTGGTCATACGTGAGCGCGCGATTGTACGTCGAATCGACAGCATTGAGGATGCCCGTGGGATTTCCGATCGCGTCGTAGGTGTAGGCGAGGTCCACGGTGGACGTCGCTCCGTGCGTATAGGTCCGCTGGAGCCAGCCCCGGGAGCTCAGGCTCTGCTCGAGCACCTGGCCATTGCCGTACTCCATGTGCGAGACCGCGCCGGTCGGGTGATACTGGACCTGGCTGATGTAGCCGCCTGCCCGCGTCGGTCGCCCGAAGGCGTCCGGCGCGTGGTCGATCACGCGCCCCGAGGGATAGGTCAGGCTGGCCGGGTGGTCGAGCTCGTCGAAGCCACGGCTCAGGTGGAAGACCTGATCGCCGATCGCGATCTCCTCCGCGGTGAGGTTGTCGTTGGCGTCGTAGGTGTACGTGCGGACGCTGTCGTCGTTCGAAAGGACCCGGGGATTCCCGTTCTCGTCGTAGGTGGTGGTCACGTCGGGCGTGGCGCCCGGGTAGTCGATGGAGGTGAGGCGCCCCAGGGCATCGTAGGCGTATCGCGTGGCGTCCGATGTCCCGACCTGGAGCGAGGTCGTCCGGCCCACCGCATCACGGCCGTAGCTGGTGGTGCCGGTCTCCGGGTTCGATTCTGCGGCGAGGAAGGTCAGCGAGTCGTAGGTCTTCGAACGAGCGTAGCCGACGATGGCCCCGGTGCCGTCCGGGCTGCCTTGCAGGATCTGGGTGGGCTGGTTGAGCTTGTTCTTCGAGATCAGGGTGACCACGGCCGGCGCATCCGGCGCCGGGTGCGTCGTGGTCATGAGGAGCGCCCGATCCTGATCGGGGTGACCGTAGCTCTGGAACAGGTAGCTCGTGACGACGCCGCGCTCGTTGGTTTCCTCGACCACGGCGTTGCCCTGGAAAGAGCGCGAGAGAAAGGTCCCATCGGCGTGCTCGACCCGAACGGCGCGATCGAGCGCGTCGAACGAGAAGGTGTCACCCTCGGTCGACCCGGGATAGGACTCGAAGACCTTCCGGCCGGCGGCGTCGTAGCGCATCGTGCGCGTGACGCTCTGGGTGCTCCCGAGGTCCCTGCGCGTCACCTGGGTCGATTGACCCATGCCGTCCCAGAGCAGCTCCTCCTGCGCACTGCCACGTGTCACCGTGCGGCCGGTCTGGCCCCAGACCGCGGTGACGCTCGCGTGGGTCGGGTAGTCGATGCGGACCAGGCGGTTGAGCGCGTCGTGAGTGAACGTCTTCTGGAAGCCGCGTCCATTGATCTGCGAAGCGATCGTGCCGGTGGGGTTGACGGTGCGCTGCAGGGTCACACCGTCGGGGAGGACCTCGCGGCGCGGCGTGCTCCGGTAGTGATCGGAGTACGTGACTGTGGCGCCGGTGGCGTCCGTGCGGGTCGCCAGGTCGCCCTCGGCCGTGTAGGTGTAGCTCGTGGTGACGCCAAAGCGGGTCTCCGAGAGCTTGTTTCCTCGCGCATCGTAGCTGTTGCTGATGCTGCCGACGTCCTCCAGGGTCACCGTGAGAGGAAGACCGATCAGCCAGCGACTCGAGTCATTGAGGTAGGTATGATGCGCGACCAGATCGGTCTGCGCGGTGGTGTTGCTGCTCGCACGCACCGTGCCGGGGTTTCCGAGCTCGTCGAAGTCGCTCGAGGTGAGGGCCTGGGCACTGCCCCCACGCTCGGTCCACCGGACCGTGTGGAGGGCCGCGTTGGTCTCCTCGTCCACGGCGTCGAGATCCCGGCCGTGCCAGAAGTTCTCGTACGAGATCAGGCGCGGCTCCCAGCCATGGACCTGCGTCTCGAGCAGCTGGCCATCGAGCCCATAGGTCTCCTGGCGATACAAGAGGCCCACGGTCCAGAGGGCGCCGATGGAGCCACGCGCGTACTCGTAGCCGTAGTGGAAGTATTTGGTGACCCCGGACGGGCTCGTGACGGTCGTGACGTCGAGGCTCCTGCCCGGTGTGATGGCGTAGCTTCCGGGCTCGAAGGTGAAGGTCCAGTTGCCCGAGGTCAGGTCCCGCCCCGTGACGGTCTTGCTGGCGATGGCAATGGTCCTCGGCGGCTCCGTCAGGTCAGCCCCGGCGATGAAGGACTGGTAGCCGTACTCGGTGCGGGCGCCGTAGGGATTGACCACTGCGCTCAGCGACGATTGCCCGGGTTGGCCTCCCACGTCGGGGTTGTACTCGTACTTCCAGCTCAGGCCATCTGGCCGCACGACCTCGGTCAGGTGGAAGTAGCCCCCGGCGGTGTTCGGCAATGGTGTGTGGCGGTATTGCCAGACCTGGCCGTTGACCTCGATCTCGCTCAAGAGCTCGCTCGCCTGATCGTAGCGGTAGAACACCTCGCGACCATCGCTGGTCGTGATGGTGGGCTCGTCGCTCGCAGCCCTGGCGAGGTAGAGCTGTCCGGACGGAAAGGTCTGGTAGGAGAGCGTGATCGTGTTGCCATTGCGATCGGTCGCGAGGCGCGTGTGCCACGAGGTCTCGTCGTAGGCGGCCTCCGTGACGTCCATGACATAGGACGTGCCGTCCGGGGCGTTCACCTGGAACCCTCCGCTTGCACCGCCCAGGCAGGTCACGCGCCAGTTGCTGCGCGTCACGAGCGAGCCATCCCCCGAAGCAGAGAGGACGAGGAGCTCGCGGCCGCCGCTCGGGTACTCGAGGGAGGGATTGTCCTGCGTGCTCACGGACCAGAGCGACTGGTTGCAGACCTTGTCGGCGTGCCGAGCCGGCACGACGATGCGCCCGAAGTGCATGCTCCAGCCCACTCCGATCGGGCTGCGCGCACCGAGCGAATCCTGCAGGCTCGTGTAGGCGCGCGTGATCGCGAGCGCCAGCCCGCCATTGCCGGGCACGAGGACATCCGTGTAGGACAGCTGCAAGCTGCCGCCGAACTGGTCGATACGCTCGCCCAAGCCTTGACTCAGGGGCTCTCGCTGGGGATTCAAGCCGGGTTCGGCGTAGTAGTCGCGGATCTCCTCCGCCCGCGCAGAGGCACCTGCCAGGAGCAGAGGCAGCGCCGCAAGAAGTGGCCACGCGTGCTGAGTGTGCATTGAGCGACCTCGATGGTTGGTGGCGTGCGTTACGGTCATTCCAGCGACAGATGCTTCCAAGAAGCGGACCAGCGGTCGGTCATCTCGGCGCGCTCGAGCGTGGCGCAATGGGAGCCGGAGGGGCAGGGCCCGGGACGGGCCGCACATCGATCGGGACGCGCTGCTTGCTCGCGCGCTCTGGGGCAGGAGGTCCCTGGGGATTCATCCATCGAAAGAGCGCGGGAACGGCCCATACCAGCGTCAGGACCAGCGCGGCGAGAAGCAAGGCGAGGAGCATGAGCCCCATCCGGGAGGCTCGAGAGCGCCAAGAGGTGCTGCTCGGGCGAGTCGCCGTTTGTGTTCGCGGGCCGCGGATCGTCACGGGAGCCCCAGCCTACGGGCCCATTCGAGACAGCAACATCAACCTTGGTAGACCGAGGCTCGGCGGCAGTGCGCCGAAAGGGCCTGACGTGATCGGCGGAGGTTGCCGGTCGGGCGCGGACGCTGAGATCTCAGGAGGCGGGTTCGCAGACGGCGATGCCTTGGCCGTCCGCGGGAAAGTAGGTCCCCGTGAGAATGCAGGGTAGCTGGCCGCTACACGACAGCTCGAACCGCTCTCCTGCCGCCACGTGGAGCGCGGGGCGAAACACCAGCGGATCGGCGGGCTCGCTTTCAAAGAGCGGGATAGGGGCGACCAGCGCCCCGCCGAGCAGGGTCAGGGTGACGTCCTCGAGGCTGGCGTCGCCGCCGAGCACCTGGATGAAACGGTGCCGAGGCACGTGGCACACCAGCTTTCGCGCATTCGTGAAGGGCGAGCCCAGCCGGAGCTCACCCAGCGCCGGCCCGTCGGCGCCGGCTGCAAACAGCCCGACCTCCACCTCCGCAATCCTGTCGGAGGAGGTTGCGTTGAGAACGTGCGCCTCCAGGACCAGCACCTCGCCAGCGCGCAGCGCGAGGGTTGCGCCGTCACCGAACGACAGCGCCTGGTACGTCTCCTGCGCTGCGTAGAACGTTCCGCGGCGTGGCACCCGGCGAGCCTCGCAATCGAAGGGAGTGCCGTCCACCTCGGCCACGGGGGCATCGGTCAAGGCCACCTCGACGTGGTGCGTGCCTGCGGTCGAGGTGGATTCGACGCGTCCGATCGAAAGGTCGCGCGGTACGATCGCCAGCCGGCACAGCCGTGCGCTCGAGCCAGGCGCAACCGTGGCCGTGAGATCCACCTGGAATGCGCTGTCGCTGGCCTTCATCGGCAGCGGCGAACCGGCGCCACACCCCAGCGCGAACGCGGTGAGGAAGGCCGGCCCGATGGGCGTCACGGGCCCGTCTGGGGCGGCAGGTGCATCTCTTGCGCGCCCTTGGCGAGGGCTGCCACGTAGGCGGGGTCGTCATCCCGCTTGTGCGTGAGCTGCCGGTAGGTCGACCAGCAGCGGTCGATCCAGCCGTGCACCCGCCAGAACACCTGGTTCTTGAAGTTCTTCTGGGGGTCGCCCAGATCGATCGGGCTGCCCGGCGAGGAGAACCGGTTGTGCAGGTAGTTGTGCAGCCCCGCTCCGGCCGCTCCAGCCTGCTGCAAGCTGGTCTCGATGAAGCGGCCGAAGTCGTCGTCCGTCGCAAATCGCGCCAGCGTCTTCGTGTCGTCCTGGCAGGTCGCGATCACGGCGCGAAGGGGTGAGGGAATGGCTGGATCAGTGCCGGGGGCTGTCGGGTTCTGTGCCAGTGAGTCCGGGCCCACCCCCATCGTCGTGTCTTGCGGGTCCGGAACGCGCTTCCAACCGTCGAAGAGCGCTCGGCTGCTCTTCAATTCCGGTAGACTGCGCAGGGTCTGGAGCACGAAGCGGTGCATCGCGAGGAACTCCAGGCCATTGCCAGGCTCTCCTTCCTGGTGTGCCGCTCGCGACCAGCCCTGGGCCTTGAGCCACTGCTGGTCCCTGGCGTCGATGTCGTTCCAGCGCCGTGACATGTGCCAGCCCAGATGGTGATTGCCCATGTCGTTGGCATTCATGAACTTGACCGCGGCGGACGGCATTCCCAATTTGGGCGCGCTGCTGGTCGCGGTGGCGGAGCGTGCGCGAGTCGCCGCCTGGCAACAGACGCGGAAGGTATGGTCCCCACAAGACTCGTCGAGCGCAGCAGCGCCATCGCAGGCCTCTGCAGACGAGGCCAGGAAGGCGACCGAGGTGCAGACACCGCCAGCGGCGGTGCACCCGCTGGTCGTAGGGGCATCGGCGCTGGCGTCCGGGTCGTCGTCGTCCGCGGCGGGATCGGGAGCGTCGCGGTTGGCATCGCTGCCGCAGCCGCCTGAGCCCACCACCATCCAGATCGCCAGAGCCGTCGTCACGGTTCGTTGCATCATTCAGAGCCTCCTGTCGATGACCCGTGCAATGCGTGTACCGAGGCCACAGTCCCTGGGAAGAGTCATCGCGGTGCGGCCATGTCGATCGCGACGGCGGGCTCCAGCGGGGGGAGCAGCCTCCAGATGCCGATCAGGACCAGGAAGCCCAGCAGCGTGCCGATCAAGGCGCCGGCGAGGATCCCGCGCTGGTTCTCTGAAGCTGCGGCCACCGCGCCTTGCGCGAAGGGTGCCGGATCTGGCTTGCGGGGCGCCCCGAAATGACGGGGGAGCTCGGGCAGGGTCTCCGCGGTTCCGACCTCCCAGGCCGCCTCCGGCCGACCCTTGACGAGGGTGGGGCGCTCGTCGAAGGCGGCCTGGGACCGCTTGCGCTCTTCGTCGCGCAGCAGGGCGGTGCCGCGCCGCGTGGGGCGGAGCAGGCGCGGCCTCGCCGGCAGGCAGAGCCCATGAATGGGTGTCCTCGTCCTCGGGTCGCTCGAGCGAGTCATGGCCAGGGCATGAGCAGCTTGCATGCCGCGCCCGAGGGCCTGCCCTGCGCGACTTTGCGGCGACCGCTGCCGCAACTGCGCCCATGGGATCGGCAAGGGCTCGCCGATCCGGTGGCGCGCGCGGCCACGAGATGCGGCGCGGCTGGTCATCGGCTGAGTGGACCCGGGCGTGCAAGGTTGGCGGGCATGAGCAAGCAGCGTCAGGTCGTCCTCATCACGGGAGCCTCGTCGGGCATCGGCAAGGCATGCGCGGCTCACCTGCACGCGCGCGGCTACCGCGTGTACGGCGCATCGCGACGGCCGGTGATGGGGCCGTTCGAGACGCTGTCAATGGACGTGGACGACGACGACTCGGTGGAGGCAGCCGTAATGCACGTCCTGTCGCGCGAGGGCCAGCTCGACGCGGTCGTCAACAACGCCGGCTTCGGCTTCGCCGGTGCGGTCGAGGACACGAGCGTGGTCGAGGCCAAGCAGCAGTTCGAGACCAATTTCTTTGGCGTGCTGCGCGTCTGCCGGGCGGTGCTGCCTTCGTTCCGGAAGCAAGGCCGCGGGCGCATCGTGAACGTCAGCTCGCTCGGCGGGGTATTCGGCATGCCCTTTTCGGGCCTTTACAGCGCCACCAAGTTCGCCCTCGAGGGGATGAGCGAGGCGCTGCGGCTCGAGTCGCGTCCGTTCGGCGTCCACGTCTCGCTCATCGAGCCGGGCGACTTCAAGAGCAACTTCACCGCGGTTCGACGCACGACCGTCGAATCCCGCCGCAACCCCGCCTACCGGGAGGCGTTCGGGCGTGCGATGAAGGCCGCCGAGCGAGACGAGCAAAACGCCCCCACCCCTGAGCCCATTGCGCGGCTCGTGGAGCGGATCCTGGTCACCCGATCTCCGCGCCTCCGATACAGCATCGGCATGCCGTCGCAGCGCATCGTCGTCGTGCTCAAGCGCTGGCTGCCGGCGGCGCTGTTCGAGTGGCTGCTCGCGAAGGCGTTCCAGCTCTCCTGAGGAGATCCCCATGCGTCTGCGTCCCCCATCGCCGCCCTCACCGCGCCCCGTTCGCGTGGCCCTGATGGTGTGCCTCGTCCTCGGCTGCGCGACGGAGCCACCCGCCCCTATCGCAGCGCGTCCTGGTTGGCCAGCGTGGCCAGCCGACATGGCGCCCGCGGAGTGTCCGATCCACGTGACGAACGAGCGCGTGATCGACGCGCCTGCTGAGCGCATCTGGCAATGGCTCGTGCGCTTTGGCGGCGGCCGAGGCGTGATCCACAGGACGGCGGGATCGTGATCCAGGGGTGAGCGGCCGCGGCCGCGCGTGGGCGGCGGGATCGTGATCCACCC
>JAHFDS010000100.1:10927-22112 GCA_023248855.1 Myxococcales bacterium | reverse complement strand
CGCTGCATGCCGCGGCCTCGGCACCCTGCACGCGACCGGCCGCGGGGTGCCGCTCGACCATGGCCGCGCCGTCGCGCTCTTCGGGGCCGCGTGCCAGCTCGGCGATGCCCCGGCCTGTGGCAACCTCGGTGTCTGCCACGAGGCGGGCTGGGGTGTGCCGGCCGACCCGGCGCGCGCCCTCGGGCTCTACCGGCAGTCCTGCGACGGCGGCGATCCTGCGGGTTGCAACGCGCTCGGCCACCTGTTCGACGCGGGCGTCGGGGTCGCGCGTGACGACCTCCGCGCGGCCGCGCTCTACAAGCAAGCCTGCGACGGCGGCGACGCCAACGGCTGCCACAACCTCGGCTGGCTCTACGCCGGCGCGCGCGGCGTGCCCAGGGACGAGCCGCGCGCGGTCCTCCTGTTCGAGCGCGCCTGCAAGGCTGGCGATGCCAACGGCTGCTCCGCCGAGGGCTGGATGCGCGCGCTCGGCCGCGGCTCGCCCAAGGATCTCGCCCGCGGCAAGGCGCTGCTCCGCATGGGCTGCAAGGCAGGCCACAGCTGGGGCTGCGAGCGCGAGCAGGCGCTCGATGCCCCCGCCCCGACCGTCATCGCGCCCCCGCCGCCGCAGAAGAAGGCCTTCCGCCTCTGGCCCTGGAAATGATCGACGCGCCGGTCAGAGGTAAGAGGTAGGCCACAGTTGCGCGAGCACACCCTCATCCCTCATATTCACGGCCGTGGCGGAGGACCCGCAGAAGACGCTCCTGATGTTCGGCCGCGGGGAGGCTGACAAGCCTGCCGGCCCCGAGGATCTCGGCGCGACCCTGCGCGACGCCTCGCCGCCCAAGGCGCCCGCCCCGGTGTCGGCGCCTCTGCCCCCGCAGATCGCCCCGTCGGGTCCCGTGGAGACCGACGCCGGGGTGGAGGCGGACGGCATCGCCCTGCCGCCCGAGACGCTGCCGGCCGGCACGCGCCTCGGCGACTACGTGATCGTGCAGCTCATCGACACCGGCGGGATGGGCGCGGTGTATGCGGGCGAGCATCCGAAGATCGGCAAGCGCGTCGCCATCAAGGTGCTGCACTCCGCGGTCGCCAACGACGCCATCGTCAAGAACCGGTTCCTGCAGGAAGCGCGGGCCATCAACCGCATCAAGCACCCGAACATCGTCGATGTCTTCAACTTCGGCGAGCTCCCCGACGGCCGCACGTACTTCGTCATGGACCTGCTCGAAGGGGCCTGCCTGCGCGATCGGCTGCTGGCGGCCGCCCCGATCTCGGCCGACGAGGCCTTCAAGGTCTTCCAGCAGGTCTGCAACGCCCTCGGGGCGGCGCACGCGGCGGGCATCATCCATCGCGACCTCAAGCCCGAGAACATCTTCGTCGAGCGCGGGCCCGGCGATCAGCCGGTCGCCAAGCTCCTCGACTTCGGCGTGGCCAAGGTGCTGCAGCCCGACGAGGGCGCCCCGACCCTGCGCACCCGCGCCGGCTACCGGGTGGGCACGCCCCGCTACATGGCCCCCGAGCAGCTGCGCGGAAAGCCCGTCGACGCGCGGGCGGACATCTACGCGCTCGGCCTGTGCATGTACGAGGTCTTCACCGGCGACTGGCCATTTACCGCGCGCACCGAGTTCGAGGACACGCTGGCCCACATGAAGCTCCCGCCTCGCGCCAACGAGGAGCTGGCGCGGCGCTGCCCACAGCTGATGAAGCTCTTCATGCAGTGCCTCGCCAAGGATCCGGCCGAGCGCCCACAGTCCGCCGCCGACGTCGCCGCCGCCCTCAAGCAGGCGCAGCGGCAATGGCCGGTGACCGAGACGTTCGTCTCGGGGGGCATCATCACCAAGCTGCAGCGCGCGGCCGACCTGCGGCGCTCACCGCTGACCTCTACCACCAAGATCAAGCGCCAGGACCGTTCCGGGATCTGGTTCGTGCTGGCCGGGCTCGCGGTGGGCGGCATCATCGTGGCCGCGCTTCACTTCCTGCGCCGCTAGTGCCGCTCGGCAAGAATGTTGACGATCTCGAACCAGGGGAAAGAGCCGATGCCGGTGGCCGCGGCACTCGCGAGCGCGGAGCGCGAGCAGACGAAACAGCTCGTGCCGCCCGCGCTTCCCCTGAACCCTCCGTGCTCGCCGAGCGGCACTAGGTACTTGTCTTGCGCACGCTTCGCGTGCGCGAGTGCTGCGCCTGCTGTTTTTCACTCGGGCCAGGGTGTCCAACTGTTCTCCAATTCTGCCGGGCAGCACTAGATCGCGTTCGCATGATCCGCGTCGAGAACCTGACTCGTCGCTACGGCAGCCACCAGGCGCTGGCCGGACTGTCGTTCCACGTGGAAAAGGGTGAGATCGTGGGCTTTCTGGGGCCGAACGGCGCCGGCAAGACCACCGCGATGCGCATCCTCACGTGTTTTCTGGCGCCCTCGAGCGGCCGCGCCGAGGTGGCGGGCTTCGACGTCTTTTCCGATCCGATGGAGGTCCGGCGCCGCGTCGGGTACATGCCGGAGAGCGTGCCGCTCTATCCAGAGATGCGTGTACGCGAATATCTCGAGTACCGCGCGCGCCTCAAGCGCGTGCCGCGGAGCGTGCGCAGCTCGCGCGTGGAGCGCGTGATCGAGCGCTGCGACGTCGGCGAGTTCCAGCGAAAGCTCATCGGCGCGCTCTCCAAGGGCATGCGGCAGCGCGTGGGCCTCGCGGATGCGCTCATCCACGAGCCCCCGATCCTCATCCTCGACGAGCCCACCGCGGGGCTCGATCCCAACCAGATCCGCGAGGTGCGCGCGCTGGTGCGAGAGCTCGGGCGCGAGCACACGGTCGTGCTCTCCACGCACATCTTGCCCGAGGTCGAGGTGACCTGCGGGCGCGTGGTGATCCTCGATCGCGGGCGCGTCCTCGCCGAGGACACCCCCGATGGCCTCCGGCGCGTGCTCGAGCGGCGTGGCCGGCTGCGCGTGGCGCTGTCGGGCGCCGACGACGAAGCGCTGCGCGAGCGCCTCGGGCGCGTCGAGGGCGTCGCCGCCGTCGAGCCGGCCGGCCAGCCGGGCACGTTCCTGGTCGAGGCGGCGCCGGATCGCGACGTGCGCGAGGGGGTGTTCCGCGCCGCGGTCGAGGGCGGCCTCGTGCTCCTCGAGCTGTCGCCGCTCGGCGCCTCGCTCGAGGATGTGTTCGTCGAGATCACGACACGGGAGGCGCAGGACGCGACCGCGGGCGAGGCGAGCGCATGACGATCCTGACCATCGCCAGGCGCGAGCTCGAGGGCTTCTTCTTCGCGCCGGTCGCGTACGCCGTCGGCACCCTCTTCCTGCTCCTGCAGGGCATCACGTTCTACCTCTTCGCGCTGGTGCTCTCGTCGCCGCAGTCCGGGCCCGGTGCGGTGTTCTCGTACTTCTTCGGCGGCACGCTGCTCTTCTGGGTGTCGCTGCTCTTCCTCGCGGCGGTGGTGCCGATGCGCCTATTGGCCGAGGAGCGCCGCTCCGGCACGCTCGAGCCCCTCCTGACCGCGCCGGTCACCGACGTCGACGTCATCGTCGGCAAGTACCTCGGCGCGCTCGGCTTCTTCGTCAGCCTCTGGTTCCCGACGCTGGTCTACGTGGCGCTCGTGCGCGGTCTCGGCGGGCCGATCGAGCCGGGCCCGATCGCGGCCGGCTACCTCGGTACGCTGCTCGAGGGCGGCGCGTTCCTCGCGCTCGGCACGCTCGCGTCGGCGCTGACGCGCAACCAGATCGTGGCGGCCGTGCTGTCGTTCGTGCTCGGCTTCGGCCTCTTGCTCGTCGGCATCCTGTCGGTCTACGTCAGGGGCGCCTCGCCGGCGCTGGCGCACGTGCTCGAGTTCCTGTCGCCGTTCCGGCAGATGCAGGACTTCTCGCGCGGCATCGTGGATTCTCGCCACGTCGTCTTCCTGCTGTCGGTCATCGTGATGTCCCTGTTCGGCGCAGTGCGCGCGCTCGAGGCTCGCCGGTGGACGTGAGCGTCACGCGCCGAAAGGTCCTCGGTGGCGGCGGCTCCGCGGC
This sequence comes from Myxococcales bacterium, assembly GCA_023248855.1. Taxonomy (GTDB): domain Bacteria; phylum Myxococcota_A; class Polyangia; order JAHFDS01; family JAHFDS01; genus JAHFDS01. The sequence goes on along the minus strand of JAHFDS010000100.1, from coordinate 18,130 downwards.
CGGCACGCTCCTGCTCGCCGGAGTGCTCGTGATGGCGAACTACCTAGCCTCGCGCCACTACCTGCGTGGCGACTGGACCCGCGGCAGCGTGTTCTCGCTGTCCGACAAGTCGCGCGCGATCGCCCGCGAGCTCCGGCGCGACGTCGAGGTGCTGGTGGTCCTGCCGCGCAGCCTCGACGTCTTCGGGCACGTGGAGGAGCTCTTGCAGCGCCTCGGGCGCGAGTCGAGGCGTCTCGCCATCACGTTCATCGATCCCGAGGAGCAGGTCCCGAAGGCCGAGTCGCTCGCGCGCGAGTTCTCCGTCGCGAAGTACGACCTGCAGGAGGGCGTCGTCATCTTCGTGGCCGGGCAAGGCACCGAGCGACGCCACAAGGTGGTCACGCAGTCGGATCTCGTGGATGTCGACCTGCGCGAGGGCGCGGGCGGCCCCGACGCCCACGTGCGCGGCTTCAAGGGCGAGGGCGCCTTCGCCTCCGCGCTGCTCGCGGTCTCGGAGACCGCGCAGCTCGAGGTGTGCATCGTGCAGGACCACGGCGAGGCCGCGATGGACAGCCTCGAGCTCGAGGGCATGTCGTCGTTCGTCGACGCGCTCAAGGCCGACAACTACGCCGTGCGCAAGGTCGAGGGCCTGTCGCAGGGCTTGCCCAAGAGCTGTCGAGTGCTGCTCGTCGCCGGGCCCCAGCGCGCGCTGCCGAAGGCCGACCTCGAGGCGCTCGATCGCTGGCTCGAGGGCGGCGGCCGCGCGTTGTTGCTGCTCGGGCCCGAGCTCGACCGTGGCCTCTCGGCCTGGCAGAAGAACGGCCTCGAGCCTCTACTCCTGCGCCATGGCGTCCGCCTCGGCGACTCCGTCGTGTTCGACCCGGCGCACACCCACCCGACCGAGGGCCCGCAGACCTTCGCGATCAAGGCCTACGGGGCGCACCCGATGGTGCGCGCGATGAAGGACCGGCTGACGTTCTGGCCGGCGGCGCGCGACGTCCACGCCGCGCCTGCGCTGGGGCTCGATACCAGCGAGCTCGCCAGTACGAGCGAGGACGGCTTCGGCGAGACCAGCCTCGCCGCCCTGCGACGCGAGGCCGAGATCGGCTTCGACAAGGCGACCGACGTCAAGGGGCCGGTGCCCGTCGCCGTGGCCTCCGAGGGCAAGACGCAGAAGTGGCGCGTGGTCGTGCTGGGCTCGTTCCTGTTCGGTGCGAACCTGCGCCTGCAGGCGCCGGTCGACTACAACCGCGACTTCCTTCTGGGTGCGGTGGCGTGGCTCGGCGATCGCCCCGAGCTCGTCGCCATCGGGGCCAAGGCTCCGGAGCACGTGCGGCTCGTGCTCGACGAGGCGCAGCGCTCGAAGGTGCTCTGGGTCACCGTTGCCGGGGTGCCGCTCGCCTGTGCCCTCTTCGGCCTCTACGTCTGGCGACGGCGTCGCGCATGAGATCGGGCACCGTGGTCGCGCTCGGCGTGGCGGCGGCAGGTCTCGGCGCGTGGATCCTGTTCTTCGAGGGTGAGCGCGCGACCACCGACGAGACCGCCCGGCAGGCCAAGAAGCTCCTGCCCGGGTTCGACCGCGACGACGTCCGCGGGATCGAGATCGAGCGTCCCGGCGCCCCGCGCGTGGCGCTCGAGCGCCCCGACGACGGGGTCTTCCGCCTCACGGCGCCCATCGCCACGCGGGCCGATCGCGCCGCGACCGACGACCTCCTCGGCGCGCTCGGTGGCGCCGAGGCCCGGCGCATCCTGCCGGACGCGCGTAACCGCCCCGACTACGGATTCGCTGATCCGCATACGACGATCCGGGTCCGCAGCAAGGCGCGCTCGGTCGTCCTGCACCTCGGCAAGCCCGACGCAGGCGGGGAGTTCCTGTTCGCGGCGCGTGACGCGGAGGCGGCGGTGTACGTGATCCCGAAGCGCCTCGCCGAAGCCACCCTGCGCTCCGCCGATGCCTTGCGCGAGCGCACGGCCGTGCCGCGCGCGAGCGAGCTGCCGAATCGCCTCGTGGTCGATGGCACCACGCTCGTGCACTCGGGCGAGCGCTGGCACACGCAGGACGGCGTCATGGCCAGCCGGACGCTGGCCGAGGAGACGGAGCGCCAGGTGCGCGAGCTCCGCGTCACGCGCTTTCTCCCGAGTGAGTCGCCCGCCGTCGCGACCGTGGAGCGACGGTTGCAGCTCGACGCCGAGCCCGCCGAGCTCGGCGGTGTGTGCCCGGGCGCGGCCGATGAGGTGCTCGGCCAGCGCACCGGCGCCGAGGCCGCCCGGTTCTGCGTGCGGCGCGCCGACCTCGCCAAGATTGCCTTGCCCGAGGACCGGCTGCGCGAGCGCGCGCTCGTGGTGGCGCGCGCGGAGGGCGTGACGCGCATCGCGGTGACCGGCCCCGGTGCGGTCGCCCTCGCCAAAGGCGAGACCAAGTGGACGCTCGAGGGCGGCGGCGCCGCGGACGACGAGGCGGTCCGGGCCTGGATCGCCGAGCTCGGCACCTGGCGCGCCCGCGCGATCGTGCCCATCTCCGAGGCCAAGGGCCTGGCGGGCGCGGTCGAGATCCGCCTCGACCAGGGCGGCGGCACCGAGGGCATCGTGGTCGACACCGTCCACATCGGCGCGCTCCTGGACGGCCGGCGCTACGCTCGTCGAGGCGAGGAGCCGGTGGCCCTCGTGCTCGACGCCGAGGTGGAGCGGTCGCTGCCGCGCGGCGCGCTGACGTTTCGCGCTCGCCAGGTCACGTCGTTCTCGCGCTGGGATGCCGTGCGCATCGTGGCCGGGGACGAGCACCTCGAAAAGTCCGAAGAGCGCTGGCAGCTCAGAAAGCCCGTCGCGCTCGAGGCCGATGCCGACGCGGTCGATCGCTTGCTGCAGGCGGCCTCCGAGCTGCGCGCCGTGCGCTTCGAGGCGGAGGCGCCGCTGCCCGTTCATGGCCTCGGCACCCCGCGCCGCATCGAGATCCAGGGCAAGACCACCGCGCGCGACGGCGGGGCGCCACCCCTGCACGTCATCGAGGTCGGTGCCGACGCGCCCGGCGGCTGCTTCGCCCGTGTGCGCTCCGACGAGCCCGGCAGCACCCACGCCGTGATGGTGATCGCCCGCGCGGTCTGCGAAGATCTGCGAGCACACCTCGCGAGTCGCAAGGTGCTCGATCTCGACGAGGAGCGCCTCGAGCGCATCGCGCTGTCCGGCGCCCGCAGCGTGACGCTCGAGAAGCGCGGCCCGGCCTGGTACCGCGGCAGCGGAGCCGCCGACTCGGCCGAGGTCGATGCCCTCGTCTCCGTGCTCCACGACCTCAAGGCGACGCGGGTGCTCGGCTACGACGAGGGACCGCTTCCGAGGGAGCTGACGGTCAGCCTGCATGCGGGTGATCGCGACGTCGTTGTCGGCGTCGGCAAGGATGCCGACCGGGTCGTCCTCGTGGTGCGTGGCCGGCCCGTCCGCTACGAGGTGGCCCCAGAGGTCCTGGATCGACTCAAGGGACCGACGAAAGCGCGTTGACGCAGCGCGTTATTCAGGTAGAGTCGCCCCGATGAGCCAGCACGACCTCGACGGGGCACGCGCGGCGGTCGCCGACGGCGCAAGCCTCCTGTCCACCATCGGCCAGCGCCTCGGCGCGGCCATCTGCACGGCCGGCAAGGCCGACACCGAGCGCCTGCACGCGCGCGGCGCCGAGGCCTTTGCCTACGCCCGCCTGCTCGCCGAGAACGAGGCCGCCCGCGAGCTCTGCGCGTACGCCACGCGCGAGGGCGGCTCGCTCGAGGCGGGCCTGGCTTGCCTGTACGCCGCCGAGTCGCTGCAGAACCTCTCGAGCGCGCTCCGCTTCGTCGAGCCGCGCTTTGGCCTCGAGCCGGCGGAGCTCGCGCCCCTCGAGCGTCACGCGCCTTTCGTCGAAAGGGCGCTGTCGGCGGACGCCGCGACTGCGCTCGGTGACGCCATCCTCGATCGCGATCGCGACGTCGGCGGCAGCTACGGTCTGGACGAGGATCACCGCGCGATCCAGGGCACCTTCGCCAGCTTCTCCGACCAGCGCGTGCGCCCGGTCGCCGAGCACGTGCACCGCCACGACGAGATCATCCCCGAGGACCTGCTGCAGGCGCTGGCCGAGCTCGGCGTCTTCGGTATCTCGATCCCCGAGGCCTACGGCGGCGGTTTCGTCGATCACCTGACGATGGTGCTCGCGACCGAGGAGCTCACCCGCGGCTCGCTCGGCATCGGCGGCGGCATCATCACGCGCCCGGAGATCTGCGCCAAGGCTCTCCTGACTGGCGGCACCGAGGCGCAGAAGCGCAAGTGGTTCCCGCTCATTGCGCAGGGAAAGCGCATCGTCTCGGTCGCCGTCACCGAGCCCAACGCCGGCAGCGACGTCGCCGCCGTCAGCACGGTCGCGAAGAAGGTTCCGGGCGGCTATGCCCTCTCGGGCGAGAAGACCTGGTGCACGTTCGCGGGCCGCGCTGATCTGTTCATCCTGCTCGCCCGGACCGGCGACAGGTCCGCCGGCTACAAAGGCCTGACGCTGTTCCTGGTCGAAAAGCCCCCCACCATCGGCTCCGACGGGCAGTACGCGTTCCAGCACGCGCAGCCCGGCGGCGGCACGGTCGAAGGCCGCGCCATCCCGACCATCGGCTACCGCGGCATGCACTCCTTCGCCGTCAGCTTCTCCGACTACTTCGTGCCCGAGGAGAACCGCGTGGGCGCGGAAGGGCAGGGCTTCATCCTGCAGATGCAGGGCTTCTCCGGCGGCCGCATCCAGACCGCCGCGCGCGCCGTGGGCCTGGGCGAGGTGGCCTTTCGCGAGGCCGTTCGTTACGTCAAGGACCGTGCGATCTTCGGCAAGAAGCTGGCCGACTTCCCGCTGACCAAGCGCAAGCTCGCGCAGATGGCGGCGCGTCTGCAGGCCGGTCGCCAGCTCGCCTACCACGTGGCGCGGCTGATGGACGACGACAAGGGTCAGCTCGAGGCCAGCCTGGTCAAGCTCATGACCTGTCGCGACGCCGAGTGGGTCACGCGCGAGGCCATGCAGCTCCACGGTGGCATGGGCTACTCGGAGGAGTACTCCGTCAGTCGCTACTGGCAGGACGCGCGCGTGCTCTCGATCTTCGAGGGCGCGGAGGAGGTCCTGGCCATTCTGGTCATCGCGCGCCAGTCGTTCGAGCAGCACGCCCGCGCGGGAGCTTGAAAGACGAAGGCCCCGATCGCGCTCGCGACCGGGGCCCCGTTCCCGTCACAGCTCGCTGCGGTGGCTGCTACTTGCAGGCCGCGGGAGCGGCTGGGTTGGACGCCAGCATCGTGAGTGCATTCATGCAGGCCGTCTGCGCCGTGGGCGCGCTCGAGGCCATGGCGCAGGCCGAGGTCAGCGTCATGTACGAGCTGTCACACTGTGCCGCCGCCATCGGGTTGGCCGCCTTGCAGCAGTCGATGAGCTTCGTGCAGGCCGGACATCCGGTGCTGCCGCCGCCGCTGCCAGAGCCACCGCCGCTGCCAGCGCCGCCGCCGCCGCTACCCGCGCCGCCTTTGTCGTCGCCGCAACCGGCCAAGGCGAGCCCACCGACGAACGCGAATCCGAGCAAGAGCTTCTTCATGTGCATATCCCCCAAGAGTTGATCGGGCCGATTGGCCGGACCGGCACACTACACGCCCACCCCCATCGTCGGGAAGCAGCTTTTCGCGCCAGGGGTTGTCGGGGAATCTAGCGGACGCAGCGCGACAGGGGCCGTCCCGCTGCGCCCATGTCGAAGGTCACTCGAGGCGCGATGGTCCCGTTCTGGTCGAAGTCCACCACCCAGGCGTCGTCCCAAAGAGGATTGAGCCCCGGGGTGCTCGACCAGTACTGGGTTGGATCCGTGCCCACGTTGGTCATCGGGAACGCCATCTGGTCGATCCAGGGCATTGCGGTCGCGTTCTCGTCGACGAGGGTCTGCAGCTCCTTGATCGTGGGGAGCCGCCAGGTGCCCGCGGGGGCGAGGGCGGCACAGCGTGCCAGGGCCTCCTTCCACTGCTGGCGCATGCCGGGCGGACGACGTTCCCAGGTGAGGCCCGTCTTGGTGTCGGTGACGGTCGCGTCCGTCAACGTGTACTGCCCCGTGGGCGCCGCCGCCACGGCGGCGTGCTTCGGGCACCACATCCCGGCCAGCACGAGGCCAAGGCCGAGCGCGATGCCGGCGGGAATCTTCAGCCGATTCATCTTCGTGCGCATGGTTCCTCCTACTTCACGCACCGGACTTGGTGCAGAGTCGTGCCGGCCGCCGAGTCCACGGTGCCGATCGTGAAGTCCACGATGTAGCCCTGGTCGGCGTCGTTGTTGAAGCGCGAGCCGGTCCAGTAGGTGGCGTTTCCGGTGGCGGGGAAGGTGGTCTGGTCGATCGCGGGGTTGTGCGCGCCGTAGTCGACGATGGTGACGAGCTCGATGCGCGAGGGCAGTCGCCAGCCGGTCAGGCCCCCGAGGCTGAGCGCGCTGCAGAAGGTGCGCCCGTCGGGCTGGGTGAAGAGCGGCGTCGACATCATCATGGTCATGTGCGCTGCGGGCATGCGCTGCCAGCGCAGCCCTGTCACCGTGTCGGTCACCACGTCGGCCGCCGGCGTGTAGGCGGGCGTGTTGATGTGCGTGTTGCCGTCCTGGCCGCCGAGGCCCATCGCCCCCACGGTCGAGCACGGCAGGTCCTCGTCGACGCCGTTCGTGCAGTGCTCGGTGGCCGAGTCCGGCATCTTCCACAGCGGCCACGAGCGGTTCACGCCGCACAGGTTCGGGGTTCCGCCGCCGCCGCAGCTCTCCGGCATCATGCACGTGCCGCAGTTGGTCAGTGTGCCGCCGCAGCCGTCATCGGTGGTGCCGCAGGTCGCGCCGCGCTGCGCGCAGCTCATCGGCACGCACGCACCATCGGGCGGTGGGCCATCGGGCAGGTGCGGCGCATCGGGCGGCCGCGGTCTGCCGTCGCGCCGAACCGCGGCGTCCGGGGGCAGAGATCCGTCAGGCTCCTCCTCGGGGGCGTCCGGCTGGCGCCGGGCGTCGGCGCGGCGCGGCGCGTCGGCGCGGCCGCCATCCTCGGGCGTCCCGGCGCGCTCGTCGCTCTTGCTCACGCATCCGGCGGCGACGAGCGCCAGGAGCGGCACGAGGCTGATTCGCATGCGGCGATGTTACCACCGCCCCGTGTTGCTCTCGCGTCGCGCGGGGCCGTCAGCGGCTGGGCGGCGGCGGTGCGAAGTGACCGGGCGCCTGCGGGAACGGCGAGGCCG
>JAHFDS010000100.1:0-10917 GCA_023248855.1 Myxococcales bacterium | reverse complement strand
GGCGATCGACCGGGATGCCCATCGCCAAGAGGCCGTCGCGGTCGTCGTAGCGCAGCTGCAGCACCACCTGCGGAGCGGAGCTGGCTCGCTCGAACGGCACCTCCTCCACGCGCGAATCGCGCGACTCGCCGTAGACGGTGCCGAGGCCGCGCCGCTCGCGCCGGCGCGTTTCGGCGTAGGCATCACCCTTGGCCTTGCCGGCTCGGCTCGGCTCCTCGCTCGGGCTCGCCGCCTTGTCCCGCGGCGCGCTCGCAGCAGGCCCCTTCTCCCCGCCGTAGGAGGGCAGGCCGAGCTCGTCGTCATAGGGCGGCCGGTATGGCGGGCGCGGCGCGATCGGGTACGGGCGCGGGTAGGTGCGCTCGGGGAACACCGCGATGCCGATCACGCCCACGTTGCGCGCGTCGCCCATGCGCGAGGCGTACGAGTCCTCGACGTGGCCGAACCGGAAGGTCGCCACGGCGTCGAGGCTTTGCCGGAAGCCGTCGATGGTGACGCTGCCGTAGGCCTCGACCAGGTAGCCGCGCTGCACGCGGAAATCGCCTGGCTGACCGTCGAGCACGTTGCGACCGTCGACCGTCACGACGGCCTCGATGCGGCGTCCGGTCTGGTTGCGCACGCGCACCGCGTAACGCTCACCCATCTCTCCGAGCACCCACGCCCGACCCGCATGCCAGTGGGTGGGGAGCTGGCGACCCCAGCCATCCACCACCTCGAGCTCGTAGCCCGCCCGGCGGACGGCCGCGTCCGCGTCGGGCTCCTGGCTGGCCGTCGCGCACGCGCCGGCCGCCGCCATCGCCAGAACCAGCAGGGGTCTCATGGACCGTGGGACGCACCACCCGCGAGGCAGATCCCGGTTTCGTGCTTCCCGCCCTGGCCGCGGAGTATCCTCGTCACCCCGGTGCGGGTCCTCGTCGTCTACAAGAAGAGCCGGTACCGCATCTACGTGCTCGAGCGGAAGAACCGGCGCATGTCCGAGCTCTTGCGCCAGGAGGACCCGTCGGTGGACTCCATGCGGGCCACGCACGAGGCGCACGAGGGCACGCTCGCGCGCGTGCTTGCGATCCTGCGCGACGGGGGCGCCGAGGTCACAGGGCGCTACCGGGCTCACCTGGCGCGCGACTCCTACGACCTCGTGGTGACCGTCGGTGGCGACGGCACGTTGCTCGAGGCCGCGCGGGCGATCACGGACACGCCGGTCCTCGCTGTCAACTCGGCGCCGTCGACGTCGGTCGGGTTCTTCTGTGGTGCGCAGCCAGCCGATCTCGAGGAGCGCCTGTCCCTGGCCCTCCAGCGTCGCTTGCCGACCGTGCGCCTCGCGCGCGCCCAGGCCCTCGTCGACGGCGTTCCGACCGGTCCGCCGATCCTCAATGACGTCCTGTTCTGCCACCCGAACCCGGCCGTCACGTCGCGCTACATCCTGCAGATCGGCTCCAGGCGGGAGCGACAGAAGTCGAGCGGCATGTGGATCGGGCCGCCTGCCGGCTCGAGCGCAGCGCAGCGGTCGGCGGGGGGCCGTCTCTTGCCCATCGAGTCGAAGCAGATCCAGTGGGTCGTACGCGAGCCCTACTGCCCGCTCGGCGCCCCAGCGCTGTCGCTCCTGCGTGGCACCGTCGGACCCCGGAGCGCGGTGCGCCTGACCAACCAGATGCGGGAGGCCAAGCTCTACCTCGACGGCAGCCACCGCTACATCGAGCTCGCGATGGGACAGGTGGTCGAGATCCGTATGCACAAGAGCCCCCTGCGCCTGATCGGCTTCCGCGGCCGGTAGCCGCCTGGCCAAAACTTGCGCACCATCTCCTCCTATGTAGGAGATGGTGGCATGAGGTCGTTTCTCTGGCCGCTCCTTCTTGTCGCCTGTGCGCCGCTCCCCGAGCCGGTCCGTTCGCTTGCACCGAGCGAACAGTCCGCGCTGCTGGAGCCGCTCGGTCGACCGCTGCTCGATACCGCCGGCCAGCCCGTACGACTCGAGGGCGTGCGAGGGCCTGCCGGAACGGTCGTCGTCCTGACGGCGTCCTTCTGCGATTCCTCGGAGCTGGGCTCGTTGCTTGCCCAGGCCGGGGCGCTGCGTGCCCAGGGAGTCGAGATCGTCGTGGTGTCCCTCGACCACGATCCGCGGGCCCTCGACGGGATGGTCCGGCCACCCGAGGTGGCGATCCTCAACGCGGAGGCGGACGCGCGGGGCGCCCTGCGTGCGCAGACGGTGCTGCCGACGACCCTGCTACTCGACGGGCGCGGCCAGCAGCTGCGGCGCTATGACGGAGAGGTGCCGCTAGGCTCCTTGGCCCGCGATCTCGAGCGGGTGCCAGAGTACGTGGCACGCGCAGGCACAGGCCGCCACCTGGTGGCCGCGCTCTTGGGCGAAGCGACTCGCTAGCCGTTCGAGGCTCGCAGGGCCTCTTCGAACGCCCAGATCATCTCGTCCTTCGGATCGGCGAGGTAGATGACCTGTGGGAACGGCTGCTTGTGGGCGCGGATCTCGTCCACGATCGCGCGCGCCGCTTCGTTGGGCTCGACACCGCCGGGGCCGATGCCGATCGCCGGGATGGCCAGCACGTCCAGCTGCAGCCGCGAAGCGGCGAGCAGCGCCGCGCGCGCCGCGCGCCGCACGTTTTCCACACCGATCTTGACGGGGCCGCGCGATGCGGGCTCCTCCAGCATGGGTGTGTGTATCACCTGCTTGGCCCACAGCCTGTGTCCCCCCGTCACCACGGCAGCCCCAACGGCGATCGGTGCCAGCGCCCGCGCCTCGTCCTCGATCTCCTGGCCGCCCTGCTCGCGCAGCTGGCGAGCCAGACCGTGATCCATGATTCCGAACGAGTTCGTGGGGTTGACGATCGCCGTGACCGTCAGGTCGGAGATGGCCGCCTTCACGACGTGCACGATCATCTGTGGCAGGCATATTCGCATAACCGCATGCGAACGTCAAACATCAGGTGGGGGTTCGACCCACCTATCTTCGGCGGGAGGGCGGAAGCTGGAAGAACTAGGCGAGGAAGATCTGCTCGAGCTCCTTCTCGACCTTCGCCTCCGGGGTACGCCGGGCGACCGAGAGCTCCTTGACGATCAGGTTCTTGGCCGTGTCCAGCATGCGACGCTCACCGAACGACAGCGTCTTCGTGCTCTTGAGCCTGGACAGGTCGCGGTAGACCTCGGCGACCTCGAACAGCGACCCGGTCTTGATCTTCTCCATGAAACCGCGGTAGCGGCGGTTCCAGGTCTGCTTGTCCGCGTGGATCTGCTTCTCGCGGAGGATATCGTAGACCTCGCCGATCTCGTCCTCGGAGGCGACGCGGCGCAGGCCGACCTGATCGGCCTTGTCGACCGGGACCAGGATGCGCATATCGGTGTCGAGGATGCGCAGCAAGTAGAACTTGTGCGCCTTGCCACTGATCAGCTTCTCCTCGACGCCAATGACTTCCGCAACCCCCTGAGCTGGGTAGACCGCCTTGTCACCAATCGAGAACTGAAGCACAGGATCCTCCGGTGTGGTTGTGGTTGTGTCTGCTACGTGGCAGTTTTTTCCGCCCATGCCATTTGCAGAGGCGGATTTTCCGCTGCATGTCAGCAAATTCCGTGCCCAGGGACACCTTGTCCTCAAGAGACAAGCTATCCCAGTGGCTTAGCGCCAAAGCCCGCTGACCCTACCTCGTGCCAACTGTGACAGAATCGCACACTTCAGTGGACAGATTGGTCATGCAAAATTATGGAATCAAAGTCGTTTCGGTCAAGCGTCAGTCCCGCATCGCCCTGGCCACTCGAGTGGTCCATTCGGCGACGGTCGCCCGGGGTATCGAGACTCCAGTCGATGCCAGACGTTCGCGGCTAATCGTCCAGGCCGATCACACGCCACTCGCCTTGCTCGACCGCGAGGCGAACCCTCAGACCGGACGGATAGACGGCGGTGGCGACGTCCCCGTTGACGCTGACCTGCGGGACTGCCTTGAGCTGCGCGAGGTGGGTCTCGAGATCCCGCTCGGCCTGGCGACGCAGACCCGAGCTCAGCCCACGCAGCACGGGCTGGGCCTGGCGCAGGCCTTCCACCCAGGCGGCGAGCGCCTCCTCGGGGCCGTGGGCGGCGGAGGTGGCCGTGGTCGGCGCGCGATCGAGGCGCCACGCGGGTGCGCCGTGGTCGTCGGCCTCGAGCCGCAGCGGCGCCCGGAGCGGCGAGGCGATGACCTCGGGGACCAGCTCGGGCGGGCCCTCGGAAAGGCGCTTTCCGAGCTCTCGAGCGTTGGCCAGGATCTCGGCGCGGTCGCCGCGCCACCGCTCGACGAAACCCTTGTAGTCGGCGCCGCGGCGCGCGTTGCGACCGAGCAGCGCGTACGCGGCCTCGGGATCGTCGGCCTCCACGGCGGCGATCCAGCTGCGCACCGCGTCGGCGGCGCGCGCGGCCGGCGATGGCCGACAGGCGCCCAGCAGCACCGCCAGCAGGCCAAGGTGCGTGAGGCCGACGTGGAGGCGCGAGCGCTCGGCCATCAGGTGGCAAAGGGGCCGTCGGACCGATGGAGCAGGGTGTCGCGCGTCAGCGCCGGGTCGACCGCGGGGTAGTCGAGCGTGTAGTGAAGGCCCCGGCTCTCGCGGCGGCGGCGAGCGCTCTCGACGATGAGGTGCGCGCACAGGGCGAGGTTGCGCAGCTCGAGCAGGTCCGCGGTGACGATGAAGTCCCAGTAGTACTCGCGGATCTCCTCGCGGATGAGCTCGATGCGGCGGCGCGCGCGCTCGAGACGCCTCGAGGTGCGCACGATGCCGACGTAGTTCCACATGAGGCGGCGGATCTCGTCCCAGTTCTGGCTCACGACGACCGCCTCGTGCGGCGGCGCGGCCGATCCGGGGCTCCACGGCTGGATGCTTTTGGGGATCGCGCTCTGCGCATGCCGGGCGTCGGCGGCCGCGCGGTGGCCGAAGACGGCGCCCTCGAGCAGGGAGTTCGAGGCCATGCGACACGCGCCGTGCAGGCCCGTCCAGGAGACCTCGCCGATGGCGTAGAGGTTCTTGACGCTGGTGCGGCCTTGCAGGTCGGTGTCGACGCCACCACAGGAGTAGTGCTCCGCGGGCACGACCGGGATGGGCTGGCCACGCATGTCGATGCCGTACTTCAGGCACTCGGCGTGGATGTTCGGGAAGCGCTCGACCAGGAACTTCGGGTCGAGGCGCGTCATGTCGAGCAGGACATAGTCGTCGCCGGTTCGCTTGAGCTCGTGGTCGATCGCGCGGGCGACGATGTCCCTTGGCGCCAGCGATTCGAGCTCGTGCTTCTGCTTCATGAACGGCGTGCCGTCGCGCAGGCGCAGGATGCCGCCCTCGCCGCGCAACGCCTCGGAGATGAGGAAGGACTTCGCCCTTGGCTCGTAGAGGCACGTCGGGTGGAACTGGATGAACTCCATGTTCGCGATGCGCGCTCCGGCCCGGTAGGCCATCGCGACGCCATCGCCGCTCGCGACGTCGGGGTTGGTCGTGTAGAGGTAGACCTTGCCGAGGCCGCCGGTCGCCAGGACGGTCGCCCGTGCGACCGCCGTCTTGACCATGCCGCTCGCGCGGTCGAGCAGGTAGGCGCCGAAGACCGCGTCGGGGCCGCCGTACTTGCCCGCGTGGAGCAGGTCGACCGCCATGTGGTTCGGCAGGATCGTGATGCGATCGCTCCTGCGTGCGCATTCGGCCAGCAGCGCGCGCTCGATCTCGCGGCCGGTGATGTCGCCGGCGTGCGCGACGCGTCGGGCCGTGTGCCCGCCCTCCCGCGTCAGATCGAGCTCCCCCGAGGGCTCGCGCGAGAACGCGACGCCGCGCTCGATGAGCTCGTGGATGCGCGCGGGACCCTCCTGGACGCACACGTCGACGGCCTCGTCGCGGCACAGGCCCGCGCCGACCTTCCTCGTGTCCTCGGCGTGCCGCTCGAACGTGTCGTCGGCGCCGAGGACGGCGGCGATCCCGCCCTGCGCCCACGCCGTGTTGGCGTCGTCGGGCAGGCGCTTGGTGGCGATGACGACCTTGCCGTGCGCGCTGGCGTCGAGCGCGAACGTGAGCCCGGCGATGCCGGTGCCGAGGACGAGGTAGTCGGCTTCGAGGTGCTCGTCGCTCACTGGCTGGGTCCGACCGCCGCCTTGATGCGATCGAGGCGCTGCTTGCCGCTCCACTCGCCGAGGAACTTGGTGGCGCGATCGGAGTCGACCTCGACCAGGTCGATCATCATGAAGGGCTTGGCGCCCATCATCATCTCGGTGCGCACCACGCCGAAGCCCTTGGCGTAGTAGTTGAACACCTGCATGCCCGGCGGGCCGCTCGGCATGGTCTCGCGGATCTTGATGGTGTCGAACTCGCCGGCCGGCGTCTTGATCTTGCCCGCGCCGACGACCTCGGCCTTGCCCGTGCCGGACTGCTTCTTGGCGTTGGGTGGGGCCTTGGAGGGATCGGCGGCGATGGCGGCGACGCGATCGGGCGAGAAGAAGGCCGGATCCGCGAGCTTCTCGATGGTGAGGGTGTTGGAGGCGACCTCCCACTTCTCGCCGGGCTTGTAGTCCTTCTTGGCGTAGGGCGCCGCCGGGACCATGAGCTGGGTCTGCGACAGCGCGAGATCCTTTTCGCTCGGGATCTCGCCCTCGGCCGAGCTGTCCTGCCGGTACAGCTTGACCGTGTCGCCGTCCTCGACGAGGTACATCGTCGAGAACTGCTCGATGCGCGCCTGCGGGTTCTTGAACTGGACCTTCTGGGTGACGATCGTGACGACCTTGCCGCCGATGTCGACCTGGCCGGCGACCTCGGTGGCGAGCTCGACGATGCCGAGCGCGCCCTTGCCCTTCATGTACCAGTTCCGTCCGGCCTCGCCGACGAAGTAGCTCTGCGGGCGGGGCTTGTCCTTGAGCGAGGGTCCACCGCTTCCGCTGGAGCTGGCGCAGGCGAGGGCTGGGCAGGCGAGGAGGGCGAAAAGGAGTCGCTTCATGAGCGCGGCGTATAGCAGAAAGCCGCGCGATCTGTCACTTCGGGGGTGTCTGCGGCGGGGTCGGGGGCTTTTCGGACGGGTCGGGCGTGATGGTGGTCGCGCCGGGGATGATCTCGACGCGCTCCTTGAGCGAGCCGAGGTTGCTGGCGCGCAGCCCCTGCTGCACCACGGCCTCCTGGCCGGTGACCACGGCGATCTGGGCCCTTCTGCAGGCGCCGAACACGGCGGCGACGCGCTCCTTGGTGACCTGAGCCAGGAGCTCGCCACGGTCGTCGAGCTTCTCGGGCTCCTCGCCCCGCTCGACGGCGGCGAGCACCGAGAAGACGATGTCGGGCGAGGTCGCGAAGTTGAGCGCATGCATGCGCACGCGCTGCCAGTGCGCGAGCGCGAGCGCGGGCTCGTCGATCTCGCCCGCGGCCTGCTTGGCGAAGAACTGATCGATGACGGTCATGGCCTGGGCGGCCTTGGCGTTCTCGACGTTGCCGCTGACCAGCATCGCCGCGTCGCCGCTCCGGTGCACCTCGGCGCCGGCGCGCATGCCGTAGGAGGCGCCGAGCTTGCCCCGTACCTCCTCGAACAGCACGTTGCCGGCGTAGGCGGAGGCGACCGCGTAGACCTCCCGCTCGAGCGGGCCGGCCTTGGGCAGGCGGCAGCCGAGCATCAGCTCGGCCTGCGTGGCGTCAGCGCGCGGGACCACGCGCGCGCCCGGCTTCGGGGCCGGCGCGAGCGGTGTCGGCGGCGCCGGCGTGCCGGCGTGCGACCAGTCGCCGAGGTACTTCTTGACCAGCTGCTGCACCTCCATCGGCTCGACGTCCCCTGCGATGACCAGCGTCGCCCCTTCGGGACGCAGGCGCTGCTCGAGCCAGCGATCGAGGTCGCCGACCTCGAGCCGCGCCTGGTCGGCGGGCTCGGGGCGACGCTGCCCGAGCGGATGGTCCGGATAGAGGCCGCGGTAGAGCTCGGACAAGGCGATCGACTCGGGGCGGGCGGCGAGCTTGCGCACGAAGGGCAGCGCGTCGCGCTTGTAGTAGGCGAGGCGGGAGGCGTTGGCCTTGAGGTCCCCGAGCTGGCGGCCGAGCAGCTCTAGGACCTCCTTGAGGCTGCCCGACGGCGCGCGGTAAAACCAGCGCGCGTTCTCGAGCGACGCCGACTTGCCGCCGCTGCCGCCCGCCCGGAAGAGCCGCATCTGCAGCCGTCGGTCGCGCGCGGACGACATCGACATGGCCATGCTGGCCAGTCCCCACGGGCGATCGTTGGCGTTGCCGGTCGGGATCGACAGGCCCACCGCGACCACGGGCAGGTCGGTGGTGCGGCCGACCAGGACGTGCAGCCCGTTCGGCAGCGCAAAGCGCAGGAAGGTCGAGATGCCCGGGCGCGCCGTGGCGCGGCGGGCGATCTCGGGGTCGAACCGGTCGAAGGCGTTGACGGTCGCGCCGGGTCGGCCCGCGGGGCCGCCACCGCTCGCTGCGCCCGAGCCGCTGCCCGAGGCACCGGCCAGCACGCGCGGTGGGCGCGCGTCGAACGGGGTCACGTAGAGCGCGCGGGCGCTGTCGCGGGTCACCCAGCGCTCGGCGAGCTTGCCGATCTCGGCCGGCGCCGCCGCCATGAGCTCCTTGATCGACGTGGCGTAGTAGCCGGGGTCGCCGTTCCAATGCGTGTGCGTGGCGAGCTCCACCGCGCGGCCCTCGAGCTCCTCGGCGCCGAGCGCGAGCTGGGTGATGGACGCCAGGCGCCCCGCGTCCGCATTGAGCTTGTCGAAGCCGGTGCTCTCCTGGTGCCAGACCTGGTGGACGGTGTCGACGATCTTCGCGAGGCTGCGCTCGGGGTGCTTGCCCTCGAGCAGCTCGGCCTCGCAGAACAGCAGCGAGGCGTGGAGGTTGCCGATGACGCCGCAGCTCGCGTCCACCATGTCCTCGTCGCTGGCGACCGCGTCGCCGACGGCGCCCGACACCTGGTTGCCGAGGAAGTCGTTGAGCACGCGCTGCTTGCCGACGCTCGCGGGCAGCGGCCAGCTGACATAGAGGGTGGGGGAGGCCACCGGGCCGCGCTTGGCCTGCATCGCCGTCGTGCCCGGCGACGGCGGGGGCTCCTTCGGGTGTGCCCCGTCGATGCGCACCTTGGGCGGCGGCATGGCCGCGCCGGGCGCCGTCGTGCCGGTCAGGCTCTGCGGCAGGGCCGCCGCGAGGACCTGGTCGAACGTGGCGAGGTCGATGTCGCCCACGACGACGAGGGTGGCGTTGTCGGGTCGATAGTGCTTGCGCACGAACACGACGGCGTCTCCGAGGCCGATGCGGTCGAGGCTCTCGTGCGTGCCGCCGATCGGGCGCGAGTAGGGGTGCTCGGGCGGAAACGCCATCGCGTAGACCCACGAGAACACCTTGCCGATGACGCGCGTCTCGCCGCGCTCGCGCTCCTCGTTGTGCACCACCTGCAGCTCGGGGGCGAACGCGACCTTGTCCACGCCGGCGAGCGGCTGGAGCAGGCGCGAGGCCTCGATCTTGAGCAGGTCGGACACGGTCTGGGCGTCGCTCGCGGCGGTCGCGTGATAGACGGTCGCGTCCTGGTGGGTGAAGGCGTTCAAGGCCGCTCCGCGGCTGGCCATGAGGTCCCACACGCGCGCGGTGCCGGACGGCTTGGCCAGGAACGTCAGGTGTTCCACCAGGTGTGCCAGACCCTCCTTGCCGGGCGGGTCCTCCGAGGAGCCGGTGCCCACCGCCAGGACCACCGAGACCAGCGGGTGCCGGTGGTCCTCCTGCGCGATCACGCGCAGGCCCGAGGGGAAGCGGAAATCCCGCATCCGGAAGCCGAAAGAGCGCAGCCCCGGTCGCGCCGTCTTGGCACCGGTGGCGGCGCTGTCGCCGCCCGCGGTGGCGCAGCCGGCGGCGAGCACGAGCAAGGCGGCGAGGGATCGAGACACGCGCATCATGCGCCGACCCTTAGCACGAGGCGCGCCAGAGGAAAACGGCAAGCCGGGCAGCCGGTGCCGCGGTCGCTACAGGCTGGCTCCCAGACAGGCGTCGACGCTGTCGCCCGCGGGCTCCGTGCAGGCACCGAGGCGCGACAGCACGAAGCGGAAGCGCGCGAAGTTGTATGGCACCGAGTCGGCTGGCAACTCCGTGCTGTCGACCGTGACCTCGCCGGTCTCGATGCAGTAGAGCGCGCCGCCCTGCCCCGAGGCTGCGGGCATCACGAAGAATCCCGCGACGGGCTCTGTTCCGAACGACGCCTGGAGGACGCTCCCGGCATCGTCGAACGGGGCAAGCTCGAGCTCGGCCGGACCGAGCGACCTGGAAAAGTAGAGGCCTGCGGCATCCCCCGTGAGCGAGAAGGCCGCGCCGGCGATCGTGCTCTCCAGCGTGTCCGCGCCACCCGGGCAGGGACCCGTGACCGACACACACCCGGTGAGCTCGCCCGAGACGGGCGATCCCTGCGGGCAGCGGCCGAGACGCGTCACCCCGCGCAGCCGCATCTGGGCACCGATCGCGGTGAGCCGAACGGTGCTGCCCGGCCCCGCGCACCACCACGAGAGATCGTCGGCTCGCCGGAACAGGGCGCGCGCGGCGGACGCACGGGCGTCCGACAAGGGCTCCACCGCGACCACCTGGAGCCGGCCGGCTGGTGCCGCGGACGCCCACGGGTACGTCGTGAGCAGGCCCCTCCGCATGCCGTCGGTGCCCTGGAACACGTGGAAGCCGGCCGCCTCTTCGATGGAGAATGCCGCGCCCGCGAGCGTCCCGCGCATGCGCAGGGGGGGCTCGGACGCGGTGCTGCACAGCTCGGTGGGAAAGCCGTCGGACCTCGCCAGACAGCTCTCGTACGTCGTCGCGAGCGGCGCGCACGCCTCGGTCAGCATGGGCAGGCCGTCCCGACACTCGCGGCCGTGCTCGAGCACGCAGCTGGCGAGGCTCCCGAGCGCGCTGCCGCAACCCACCAGGTTGGCGTCCTCCAGCTCGCGCCGGCATTGGGCGCGACAGTCCGACTGC
>JAHFDS010000099.1 GCA_023248855.1 Myxococcales bacterium | reverse complement strand
CGCGACGCAGAAGCGGCAGGCCCCGCAGGGCGCGCGCCAGGTCAGCACGACCGCCTGCCCGTCGGAGAGGCCGCGCACGCCCTCGCCGAGCGCCTCGACCACGCCGGTGGCCTCGTGGCCGAGCAGGTAGGGGAACTCCTTGCCGAAGTCGCCGCGCTGCGCGTGCAGGTCCGAGTGGCAGACGCCCGTCGCGAGGATCCGCACGCGCACCTCGCCCGGCCCCGGCGGGTCGAGCTCGATCGCCTCGACGGTGGGTGGAGCCTTCGGGGAGCGGACCACGACACCACGGGCGGCAAGCGACATGGCGCGAAGAATATCCTCTCGCCGCGCCGGCACAGCATCCGGGTGCATGTGTGCCGAGGTCTCACCCTGGGTGCGACCCGGCAATGCGTATCGTGAATTGCGCATTCCCGGACGCCGAAATACAATTTGGGTGAACCCCGACTCCGCAAGGTGCAGGGGCCAGCGACATGCAACGGCTTTCGGTGCATCCTCCCCCGTCCGGCGCGCCGCCGGATCCCTTCGCGCTCGAGGGGCAGCGTGGAGCCTCGTCCGCAGAAGCCGCGCAGCTGATCGTCGGCAAGGTCCTGCGCGCCTGGTACATGCTGCGCCGTCGGTGGTGGGTGGTCGTGCTGGCGGCGGCCGCATCGGTCGTGGCGGCTGCGAGCTGGGTGGTCCGCCAGCCACGCGTCTACCGCGCGACCTCGCAGGTGGTGCTCGACCTGCGCCAGCCCGTCATCATCGACAAGGTCACCCAGGTTTCGGACATCCGCGACGCGGCTCTCGACACCGATCAGTTCGTCCAGACGCAGGTCCGCGAGATCGGCGGTCGCGATCTCGCGGAGATGGTGAGCAAGCGTCTACACATGCCCAAGGGGAGCCTGCTGGGCCGGGTGGGGGTCGAGCGCGATCCGAGGGCGCTCATCCTCTATCTGTCCGTCGCCGACAGCGATCCTGCGCGGGCCGCCGCGATCGCGAACGGCTTCGCCCACGAGTACGAGCGGCTGTCCGCGGCCAAGCGCCGTGGCATCAACGAGAACGCCCTCAAGTTCCTCGAGGACGAGGCGGCGAAGCTACGCGCCCGGCTCGAGTCGTCGGAGTCCGCCCGATCGCTCTTCTACAAGAAGAACGAGCTGCCCGGGGCCAACTTCGAGGACTCCCACCGCATCCTGTCGTCGAACCTCACGGCGCAGAACGGCCGGCTGTCCGAGCTCCGCGCGCGCAAGACGCGCCTCGAGGCGCAGATCGAGGAGTTCCGGGACGCGGTGAAGTCGTCGCGGATCCCCGCCACGATCCCGGTCGAGGAAGCCGCCGAGCGCTGGGCCGAGCTCTACAAGGCGGCCACGGAGGCCAAGAACAACGCCGAGGTGCTCAAGCAGCGCTATGGCGACCGGCATCCGAAGCTGCGTGACGCGAGGCTCGCGGCGGCGGCGGCCGAGAGCGAGCTGCGCATCCAGATGACGCAGCTCAAGAGCGACATCGAGTCGCGCATGCGTGCGATCGAGAAGGAGGAGCGCATGCTCGCCGCGTTGGTCCGCACCGAGACCAACCGGGCGCTCTCGCTGCGTCAGTTCGAGGGCGAGTACAACCGCCTCGAGCGCGATGTCACGGGCGATCGCGAGGCCTACGACCTCATCGCGCGCCGCCTGCGCGAGACGCAGCTCACGAGCATGCTCGCGGACGGCTTCGCCAAGGTGCTCGAGGAGGCGCCCGAGACCTCGGTGCCGATCTCGCCGCGGGTGGCGATCACGCTGTGGACGGCGCTCATGATCGGCCTCGTGCTCGGCGTGGGCCTGACGGTGCTGCTCGAGTTCGTCGACGACTCGGTGCGCTCGCCCCAGGACGTCGAGGAGGTGG
Organism: Myxococcales bacterium; assembly: GCA_023248855.1. GTDB lineage: Bacteria > Myxococcota_A > Polyangia > JAHFDS01 > JAHFDS01 > JAHFDS01. The sequence goes on along the minus strand of JAHFDS010000099.1, from coordinate 20,293 downwards.
TGGGGCTGCCGCTGCTCGGCACGCTGCCCTCCATCCTCACGGCGCAGTTCAAGCGCGGTGCGCATGCCCCGGTCGAGGTGGAGCTCGCCCGCGCCGAGTTCATCTCGAAGAATCCACGCTCGGTCGCCACCGAGCACTGCCACGCTTTCTCGACCAACCTCTACTCGGTCTTCCTCAAGCACCCACCGAAGTCGATCGCGGTCGTCGGCGCGAGCCCGTCCGAGGGCAAGTCGTTCGTCGCCATCGGCCTCGCGTCGACGGTGGCGAGCCGCGGCCGGCGCGTCCTCATCGTGGACTGCGACCTCCGTCGCGGCCGCCTGCACAGCACGTTCGGGGTGCCGCGCGCCGACGGCGTGTACGAGATCCTCACCAGCGACGTGCCGGTCGACAAGGCGATCCGTCAGAGTGGCTTGCCGAACGTCGATGTCCTGCCGACCGGCATGGTGCCCGAGATGATCAGCCCGATCCGCCTGCTCGAGCTCCCGGACTTCGCGCTGCTCGTGGAGGAGCTCGAGCGCCGCTACGACTTCGTCGTGTTCGACACGCCACCGCTGAGCCTCGTGAGCGACGCCCAGATCATCGGCCCGCTGTGCGACGGCGCGCTGGCGGTGACGCGATTCGGGCATTCGACCCGCAGGAGCCTCCGCAACCTGGTCATGACCCTGCGCAAGGCGCGGACCGAGGTCGTCGGCGTGGTGGTCAACGACGTGGACACGTCGAGCGGCCAGTACCAGTACTACTACCGGGGCTACGGCTACGCGTACACGTACGGCGGCGGCTACGGCCCTGGGAACGAGGACCACACGACCTAGTTTCCGATCGGCGGCCTCTGAAGGCCGCCGCAGGAGGGGCACGACTGCCCCTCCCCCGCTCGGACAAGTCCTCGCGGGCCCCCCTCCCTGCGGCTCGCTACGCTCGCGCCTCGTCACCTTGGCGCGATTCAGGAACAGCCGCTGGAGTGCGCAGCTGCTCGGTCGAATCGTGACGAGGCCCTTGCCCCACGTAGTAGGGTCGGGGGGTGCGTCGCATCGCGAGCATCGACATCGGCACCAACACGGTCCTCCTGCTCGTCGCCGAGGCTGAGCCTGGGCAGCCGCCGCAGGCCCTCGTGGAGCGCTGCGAGATCACGCGGCTGGGGCAGGGCGTGGATCAGACCAAGGTGCTCGCGCCGGAGGCGATCGCTCGCACGGTCGAGGTGCTCAAGGCCTATGGTGCGATCGCGCGCGAGCAGGGTGCCGAGGTGGTGGCGGTGGGCACCCAGGCCCTGCGCGAGGTACGCAACGCCACGGTGTTTCTCGACCCGGCGCGGCGCGCGCTCGGTGGCGAGATCGAGATCATCAGCGGGTCGCGCGAGGCCCAGCTCGCCTACTCGGCGGTGACGGGGGCATTCCCGGAGCTGGCGGCGCGCTGCGCCGTGGTCGATGTCGGGGGTGGATCGACCGAGATCACCCTCGCGGACGGGGGCCAGGTCGTGTCCAGGCAGAGCACCAAGCTCGGCTCGGTTCGGCTGCACGAGCGCTTCTGCAAGAGCGACCCACCCTCGGAGAGCGAGTGGGCGGCCCTGGTCGCCCACGTCGAGGAGACGCTGGCCGGTGCGCTCGCCCAGGGTGTGCCCGCCGGGACGCCGCTCGTCGGGATCGCGGGCACCGTGACGACGCTGGCGGCCATCGAGGGGGGCGTGCACCCCTACGATGGCGCCAAGGTGCACGGAACACGGCTATCGCGTGGGCAAGTGGACAAGTGGACGGAGCGGCTGCGCCGCATGTCCGTGGCCGAGCGGCGCAAGGTGCGCGGGCTCGAGCCCAAGCGCGCCGACGTCATCGACGCCGGTGCGGCCATCCTGCGCGGCGTGATGGCGCGTGCAACGGCCGAGGAGGTCGTGGTGAGCGATCGGGGTGTCCGCTGGGCGCTGGTCTACGAACGTCTCGGCCGGCCGACCGTCTCACCTGGAGGGTGAGCCTGGCTTGGCGATCTGGCGCGCGCTCCGCACCGCCTCGAGCAGCGCGTCGAGGTCCTCGTCGGTGGTCAGCGGGTTCATGATCGTCGTCCGCAGGTAGCGCCGACCCGAAAGCGTGGTCTCGACGAGGTAGAAGGCGCCCGAGCGCAGGATGTCCGCCCGTGCCCGCGACTGCAGGGCGTCGAGCTCGGTCGCGGACACGTCGGGGGGCGTGTAACGGAAGCATACGATGTTGCAGTCGGGCGGAAGCGCAAGCTCGAAGTCTGACGCGGCGGCGATGCGCGCGGCGAAGCGCGTGGCGAGATCGAAGGTCCGCTCCACGTGCGCCGAAAGGACGCGCTCGCCGTCACAGGCCAGCGTCGCGTAGAGCTCGAGGGACATCATGCGCTTGGTGCACTCGAGCGTGCGCTGACCGAGGTCCCACTCATTCGCTTCTCCGAATAGGTATGAAGCGCGCTGGGCGAAGGTGTCGAACGAGCGCCGGCCGTCTCTGAACAGCACCGCCGTGACGAGCGCAGGCTGGGCCAGCAGCTTGTGCGCGTCCCAGACCAGCGAGTCGGCGCGATCCGCTCCCTCGAGCAGGCCGCGGTGCCGCGCGGACAGCGCGGCCGCGCCGCCATGCGCGGCGTCGACGTGGAGCCACAGGTCATGCCCTGCGCAGAAGTCGGCGATCGGCGGCAACGGATCGAAGGCGCCGGTGGCGGTGGAGCAGGCGCTCGCCACGACCGCGATGGGCCGCCTGCCGGTGCGGCGAGCTCGCTCGAGCGACAAGGGCAGGGCGGCGGGATCGAGGCGGTGCCGGGCATCGAGCGCCACGGGCACGACGCCGCCGGCCCCGAGGCCCATGATCTGCGCCGCCCGCGCGATGGAGTAGTGGGCGTCGCCGCCGACCAGGATGGCCAGGGGCGGACCGGCGTGGGTCCCGTCGGTCCACGCGTCGAAGCCTGCCCGCGACTGCCTGGCGGCCAGCAGCGCCGTGAGGTTGCCGGCCGAGCCGCCCGACGTGAGGACGCCGCCGGCGCCCTCGGGAAGGCCGAGCTTGCCTGCCATCCATTGCACGCACGCGCGCTCCATCGCGGTCGCGGCGGGGCCCATCTCGAACACCGCCATGCCGTTGTTCAGCACCGCCGACGCGAGCTCCGCGAGGGCTGCCACTGGCAGCGGCGCAGACACCTGGTGGCCGACGTAGCGGGGATGGTGCAGGTGGTTGGAGCTCGCGATCACGCGAGCGACGAGGGCGCGGAGGTCCACGCGCGCGTCGCGTGCGGGCACCGGCCAGTCGGCGGCCTCGTCCTCGGGCGATCGCACGGGCAACACCGGACCCTTCCTGCCGTGCATGTCGGACAGGTGGTCGGCCAGGAGGTTGACGAGCTCGTGGCCGAGCGCGCGGAAGCGCTCGGGTGCGAGGGCGTGGTCGAGCAGCGGGGGGAGCACGGGGCCAGGATAGCGGCACGGCACCCGGGGGCCGTTTCTTCTTGCGCAGGACGGAAGTGGCGCGCGCGATCCCGATCACGGCCCTGTGCTAGCCTGAGCTGTTCATGGAGCGGTCGCGCATCCTGGTCGCCGACGACGAGCCGAGCCTTCGGCGCGTGCTCGGCGCGCTCCTCGCGCGGCAGGGGCACCAGGTGCTCACGGCGCACGACGGCAAGGAGGCGCTGACGCTGGCCTCGGCGGAGGGTGGCGTGGACGTCATCGTCACCGACCTCAAGATGCCGGGGATCGACGGGATGGAGCTCCTGCGACGCACCCAGCTCGACCATCCGGATGTGCCGGTCATCCTCATCACAGCGCACGGCTCGGTCGAGAACGCGGTCACGGCGGTCAAGCTCGGCGCGTTCGACTACATCGAAAAGCCCTTCGAGAACGACCAGATCCTGGCGGTGGTCGACAAGGCGCTGCGGCAGCGCGCCGCCTCCAAGCGGGACGCGCGGGTGGAGCCGGCCGGACCCGACCGCGGCGGAGGCCGCCGCCTGATCGGCGAGAGCGACGGCATCCGCCAGATCCACCAGATCATCGCCAAGGTGGCCGACACTCCCTCCACGGTGCTCATCACGGGCGAGAGCGGCACCGGCAAGGAGCTCGTGGCCAAGGGGCTGCACGAGCAGGGCGCGCGCAGCAAGGGGCCATTCATCAAGATCAACTGCGCGGCCATCCCGAAGACGCTGATGGAGAGCGAGCTGTTCGGCTACGAGAAGGGCGCGTTCACGGGCGCGGTCGGCTCCAAGCCCGGTCGCTTCGAGCTGGCCGACGGGGGCACGCTGTTCCTCGACGAGATCGGCGAGATCCCGGTCGAGATGCAGGTCAAGCTGCTGCGCGTCCTGCAGGAGAGCGAGTTCGAGCGGGTCGGCGGCGTGCGGACGATCAAGGTGGATGTGCGCCTGGTGACGGCGACCAACCGCGACCTGCTCAAGGAGATCGAGGTCGGCGCGTTCCGCGAGGACCTCTACTACCGCCTGAACGTGGTGCCGATCCACCTGCCACCCCTGCGCAGCCGGCCCGACGACATTCCGATCCTGGTGCAGCACTTCCTCGGACGCTTCAACGAGCGGCTCAAGAAGTCCATCACGGGGATCGAGCAGGAGGCGCTGGTCTGTCTGCGCGCCTATCCCTGGCCCGGCAACATCCGTGAGCTCGAGAACGTGCTCGAGCGCATGGTGCTCTTCGCCGAGGGGCCCATCTTGCGCCACGCCGACCTGCCGCCGGAGCTCCTGGCGGCGCACGGCGCACCCGGGCACGGGCCGCTGCATACGCCGCCGGTGCACGGAACGCTCGGGGCCGGTCCGGCGACGTATTCGACGCCCGCACACGGCATCCCGGCGCCGGCCTTCGCCGACTCGCACGGGACCGAGCCGCCCGCATCGTCGCTCAAGGAGGCGGTCCGGGTCGAGACCGAGCGCGTCGAGCGAGAGATCATCCAGCGCGCGCTCGAGGACACGGGCGGCAACGTCACGCAGGCCGCGAAGAAGCTCAAGATCAGCCGGAAGAGCCTGCAGACGAAGATGAAGCAGTTCGGCCTGCGTGACCGAGACGCCTAGCCGGATCGGGCCGGGCCCTCACAGGGGCATCGAGTAGCCGACCTGGATCACGCGGTCCTCGCAGATCTCTCTGGTGCCGGGGCCGCAGCGCCCCCACGTGGTGTCCTGGCGGAACGACGTGTAGGACAGGTCGATGGCGCCCGTGGAGAACCAGCGCAGGCCCGGCACGCGCTGCCAGCCGTGCAGGGCGAACCGCGCGTTGAGGTCGATCGCGTGCGACGACAGGGGCCGCATCTTGTCGTCGCCCGTGTACGCGCAGCGGCGATCGGGATCGGTCGCGAAGTCGCACAGCTGGTTCTTCTCGCCGGCCATGAGATCGCGGAAGAAATAGGCTCGCGTCTGCGTGTAGTAGCGATACCCGAGGCGCACCTGCACGGAGTCCCCGAGGTCCTGGTAGATGCGCGGCTCGATGGTGTGGCTCCGGATGTCCCAGCCGTCGGTGTAGAACCGGTAGAGGAGCTGCAGGCCCGTGCCGGTGTCGGGGAAGAGCTGCGCGATGCGACCGGCGAAGGTGTGCCGGTCGCGCTGCACCGGGTGTCGCTCCGGCATCGGGCCGCCCGACACATCGACGAAGCGGTACTGATTCGACTGCAATCCTTGCTGGTACTGGAGCTCGTAGCCGACCTGCAGGATCGCGGTGGGTGACAGGAGCTGCGTCGCGTACAGGGAGGCCGTGCTCGAGGACAAGGTCCCGGCGGTGCCGGCGAAGCGGTTGCCGACCCAGTCGTAGTTGTGCGCGAACGACCCCGAGAGCGTGAAGTTCTTCTCGGCGAAGTCGTGCGAGTAGCCGAGGTTGCCGCCCAGCGACTGGTAGTCCGACTCACGGCTGTGGCGCAGGCCCCCGCTGAGCTGTCCGCCGCCGACCGGATGCCCCAGCGTGAGCCCGGCCTCGTTGCGGTACTCGGTGCGCACGGCGTCGGTGACGTTGCCCTGTGCGATCGACGCCGAGGTGATCGCATCGAGCAGGTAGTAGCCGGTCACCGTGATCTGCGAGCCGGGATCGGTCGCCTGCAGGTCGACGCGCGGCTGTACCACGCGGTTCGATGTCTCCTTGTAATAGACGCCGCGCACCTCCATCGAGTCCTCCGCCCGCGCCAGGCCCGGCGCGACCAGCAGGAGGAAACAGGCGAGAGACGAAGCGGAATTCCGCACGGCGCGCGCTTTGGCGAGTCGATTGCGCCGACTCGTGTGATGACAAGCGGCCGTTAGGCCGCCGCAAGGGGTGGGGGCCCGTGAGGACTTGTCCGAACGGGGAAACACACTGGCCGCAGCCGAACGCCACGCTCTCAGCATTGAACGCATTCGGTGCGGCTAGTTGCAGCCGCAGCCGCCGCCGGGCTCGCCGTTGCCACCGCGCGATCCCTCGCGGGTCTCGTACAGGTGACCCTTGAACCTCGCCTCACCGCGCTCGGCACCGAAATCGAGCTGGCGCCTGGCGAGGTGCTCGCGCTCCCACGGGCGCACGCGCACACACGCACCTAGGGACAGCAGCAGAAGGACCGGGAGCAACTTTCTCATGGCACCGGGGTGTAGCGAAACCCCGGTGCAAAATCCAGCCTCGAGCCAACGTGCGGGTGGCGCCCCGACGAGGGGACGCGGGCCCGGCGTGTGAGCTACTGCACCTCGAGACCGACCCTGGCCAGCGCCACGAGGGGCTCGAGGGCCAGGCGCGCCAGGCCGCGCGCCCACTCGACCCCGCGGAGCTGCCGCGCCAGCGCGGGGCTGGCCTGGTAGTAGAACGCGGTGAACATGCGGCCGGGGACGCTGCCGAGCAGCACGCGATCGCGGAAGCGGCGCAGCATCTCCACCTGGGGCTCCAGCGCCGAACCGAAGGCGGCGGTCGCGACGAAGCAGCCCTCGACGGTCTTGAACTTGATGGAGGTGGTCTTGAACGACGCGGTCTGGACGGCGCTCTGCTTGCGGCACGCCCCGTTGACCCGGAGGCCGACGATGTAGTCCACGTCCGGCTTGAGGTTGAGGAGCTCCACCGTGGCGGCCGTGCCGCGGGATGCCGGCTCGATCGCCGGCGCGGGCGAGGCCGACTCGAACTCGGCCGGCGTCATCGACGTGCCCTGGCGCAGCCGCACGTCGTACTTGGTCGGGCGCAGGTCCATGCCGTTTGGCCCGCGCGACGCCGTCTGCGTGAACGCGACGACCGCAGAGTCGGCCTTGAGGCTCGTCACGTGGAAGTCCGGCACGGGATCGGGCGCTGCGGTCTGCTCGCACGGTGCCTGCATCACGCCGCCGTCCACGCCCGGCGCAGGCGGTGTCACGACGCCCCCGCAATCGGTGGTCTCGACCCGCACCTTCCACATGCCCTCGGCCGAGACCTGCAGCCCGAGGCGCCCCAACCCCGAGCCGACCCCTTCGGTGATGGTCCCGTCGATCGGGCTCATGGCGTCGCCCGCCACATGGATGCTCGAGATCTTGGCGGCGTCCATCGGCGTCGGCGCGCCGTAGCCGACCGGCTCCGTGGCGGTCGCGACCTTGGCGTGCTCGTCCATCTTGATCGGCAACTTCCACACCAGGGACGGCATGCCGAGGTTGTTCTCGTTGCCGTAGTTGGAAAGGCCCATGGTGTCGACCTGGGGATTGAGGTGATAGGTGTCGTTCTGGTCGTACTCCTTGTTGACCTCGATGAAGAGGAGGTAATCGCCGGGCGCGAGGTCCGGCGGCACCGTCCACAGCGTCGCCGGGTTGGTGCGCCCCGGTGTGGGTGTCGCGGTCGCGACCACGTCCACGTCGTTGTCCGCCGCGAAGCTGCGCACGGACGGGTCATCTCGTCCCTCCAGCGAGGAGACGTCGTTGCGTGGAGGGTAGGGGTTCTGGTTGCCGGAGTACTGGCCCTTGCACGAGGTGAAGCGCGGCGTCGGGCACGTCACGGCATCGACTTGCTCCTCGGGGCGCAGCGGCCGGCAGTAGTACGGCTCGTTCGACGAGATGGACTCGTGGAAGCCGAAGGTGGTCTCGGGCTGGCCCTGGCTCATCACCACTTCCTTGTAGAAGCGGTTGCGCGCGGCGGCCCGGCTGTAGGCCCACACCGGCAGGTCGAACAGGCGCCTGCCGTAGGGGAACTTGGGCGACGACGAGAAGTTCCACACGCCCGGGCGATTGCCGATGCCGAAGATCGCCGTCATGCGCGTGACCGCGATGTCGGCGACCCACTTGCCGGTGGCGTCGGCGAGCCAGATCGCAAACTGCGGCCCGCCCGCCTCGTAGACGCCCTTCGGGTCCCTCGACGCCGGGTACGCCTTCGGCTGGAACTGCACCGACACGGTCTGGCAGATGCCGGGGGCCTGGGCGCGCGCCTCGGGGACGGCGACGAGCAAGAGCGAGAGGGTCACGAGCGAAAAGGACAGACGATTCACCACGGCCTGGTTATTAGCATGGATTTCGCCGTCGCTTCTGTGACCTGTCCCCAATCAGCGGAGCGCCAGACCGACCCGAGCCAGCTCGACGAGGGGCCCGAGCGAGAGGCGCACCATGTCGCGCGCCCACTCGGCCGCACGGAGCCGCTGCGCAAGCGCAGGGCTCGCCTGGTAGTAGAACGCCGTCAGCATCCGGCCCGGCACGCTGCGCAGGAGCACTCCGTCGCGGAAACGGCGCAGAAGCTCGACCTCGGGCTCGAGCGCCGAGCCGTAGGCCGCGGTCGCGATGAAGCAGCCCTCGACGGTCTTGAACTTGATGGGGGTCGTGCGGAACGCGGCGGTCTGCATCGCGGTCTGCTTGCGGCAGGGGCCGCTGACGCGCAGGCCGACGACGTACTCCATGTCGGGCTTGAGGCTCGTGATCTCCACGCGCGCGGGTGCGCCGCGCGGCGCCGGCTTGATGGTCGGCGCAGGCGACGCCGATTCGAACTGCTCGGCGGTCATCGACGTCCCCTGGACGAAGCGCACCTCGTAGCTCCGCGCGGGCAGATCGTCGGCGCCGCTGCGCACGCCGGTCTGCGTGAACTCGACGCTCGCGGCGTCCGCCGAGAGCTGCTCCACGTGGAAGTCCTCGACCGGGTCCGGGGCCTCGATGCCCACGCAGGAGATGCAGTCGCTGGTCTGCACGCGCACCTTCCACGCGCCCTCGGTGGTGCTCTGCACCAGGAGGCGTCCGAGGCCCGAGCCCGGCGCGTCCGAGATCGTACCGTCGATGGGGCTCATCGCGTCGGCCGCCACGGCGATGGCACCGATCCGGGCGTCGTCCATCGGCGTCGGCGCTCCGTAGCCGGCCGCGTCGAGCGCCGTCGCGATCTTGGCGTGCTCGTCGACGCGGATGGGGACGCGCCAGACGATCGAGGGCTGGCCGAGGTTGTTCTGGTTGCCGTAGCCCTGCTCGGTCAGGCCCATCGAATCGGCCTGGGCCTGGTAGCGATGGGCGTCGTTCTGGTCGTACTCCTTGTTGACCTCGACCAGCACCGTGTAGTCGCCCGCCGCGAGCTCCGGCGGCAGCGTCCACACGAAGGACGCCGTCCGGCCTGCTGCGGGCGTCGCGGTCGCCACCACGTCGACGTCGTTGTCGGCGGAGAAACCGCTCACCGAGGGATCGTCGCGGCCCGCGAGGTGGCTGATGTCGTTCCGGGGCGGGTACGGGTTCCGGCGATCCGAGTAGGTGCCCTTGCACGAGGTGAAGCTCGGCGTCGGGCAGGTGATCGCGTCCACCTGCTCCTCGTGGCGCAGGGGGCGGCAGTAGTAGGGCTCGGACGACGACACATTCTCGTGCCAGCCGAGGGTCGTCTCCGGCTGGCTCGCGCTCATGACCACCTCGCGGTACCACAGGCCCCGCGAGGCGGCGCGGCTGTAGGCCCACACCGGAAGGTCGAACAGCCGCCGCCCGTAGGGGAACTTCGGCGAGGAGCCGAAGTTCCAGACGCCCGGGCGATTGCCGAGCCCGAGGATGGCCGTCATGCGCGTGACGGCGATGTCGGCCACCCACTTGCCGGCAACGTCGGCGAGCCAGATCGCCACCTGGGGGCCGCCTGCCTCGTACACGCCCTTCGGGTCCTTCGCCGACGAGTACGCCACCGGCTGCAGCTCGACGGTGAGCGTCTGACACGTGTCCGCGCGCGCCTCGGCCGCGGCGCCGAGGCCAAGCCACACCAGCGCTACCGGCAGTCGCACAGGCCCCGCATCATCGGTACAATCTTGCCCGAATCCGCGGCTTTTCTCATGCGCGCTCGTGCGCCGTGGGCCCGATCACGATGTCGAACGCCCTGTCCCGCGACTTTTACGCTCGCCCCACGCTGACGGTGGCCCGGGACCTGCTCGGGGCGATCCTCTGCCACCGGCGCGGTGACGCGGTGCTCAAGGCGCGCATCGTCGAGGTCGAGGCCTACATCTCCGAGCGCGACCAGGCCTGCCACGCGCGCGCGGGCCGCACCGCCCGCACCGCGGTCATGTACGGGCCCCCGGGCCACGCCTACGTCTACCTCGTGTACGGCATGCACGAGATGCTGAACGTGGTCACCGAGCGGGAGGGATCGCCGGCCGCCGTGCTGGTGCGCGGGGCGGTGCGCCTGGGCGGGGAGCCCCTGCCGGGACCGGGTCGGTTGACGCGCGCCCTCGGGATCGACCGCGCGCTCGATGCCGTCGATCTGTGCAGCGACCGGCTGTGGATCGAGGCCGGCGGCCTCGGGCGCGGCGAGCGCATCGCCCGGTCCCCGCGCATCGGCATCGACTACGCGGGCTCGCCCTGGGTGGAAAAGCCCTGGCGCCTCTACGTCGAGGGCTCGGTCGGGGTCTCGCGCCCAAGAGCGTGAGCAAGAATGCTCACGCTCTGGTGTTTCTCCCACTCCGGGCTCCGCCCTGCGCGGGTCCCTTCGCGGGCTTGAAGCGGTTCTGCGCCCGCGGCTCGAGCCTGAGCAGGGTGTTTCGCGATTTTCTGCTCACGCTCTCACTGGAAGACGACCTCGTGGATGAGGCCGTCGCAGCTGCCGACGTCGATGCGCGCGATCGCGTGCGATGCGTCCGCCACCTTCAGGGGACCGCGCAGATAGGCGCCCGCGGGCACGAACATCCCCCGCGTCTGCGGGTCCCGCGTCGAGAACCTCCCGAGCACGGTGCCGACCGCGTCGTAGACCGCGACGTCCACCGGACCGCCGAGATCGCTGATCTGGATGGCGGCCTGCAGATGCACCTCGGGCGGGGCGAAGGTCACGGTGGCGCAGGAGGGCACGAGATCGTTGCCTGCGCCCATGCGGTCCTGGACGAGCGCCAGGGGGCCCCCGCCGTTGTAGGGGCTGAGGACGACGAGGACGCCGTCGAGGGTGTTGCTCGTGAACGGGCCGGCCGGCAGCGCGAAGAAGTTCACGACGCGGAGTGGCGCCCCGGTGCCGCCGCGCGTTCCCCCGTCGCCGGAGGGCGCGCCGCCGTCCGCGCCCGTCGTCATGGGTGGCTTGACCATGTCGCACGGGCTCGGGGCCGCGAGTGCCGCGAGCAGGGGGACGAACGCGAGCCGACGCATCGACATTACGGTAGGCGCGCGGCGGGGCGCGGGCAAGCTACGATGGGGGGCGTGTCCGCCCGAATCGAGTACGTGAGCGTCGATGTCGAGGCCTCGGGTCCGGTGCCCGGGGCCTTCTCGATGCTCTCCCTGGGTGCGACGATCGTGACGATGGCGCGCGGCGAGCCGCCCCGGATCGGCGCCTCGTACTACACCGAGCTGCAGCCGCTCGCCGGGGCAGGCGCCGACGAGACCGCGCTCGCCTACGCGGGGGGGCTGCGCCCCGAGAACCTCGTCGCGACCGGCCAGCCGCCCGCCGAGGCGCTGCGCGGGCTCAACGACTTCCTGTCCCGAGAGGGCGTGCGCCGGCCGGTCTTCGTGGCGCACTGCGCCAGCTTCGACTGGATGTTCGTGGCCTGGTACTACAGCCACACGGGCATCCCGAACCCCTTCGGCTACGCCGCGCTCGACACCAAGGCGCTGGCGATGGGCCGGCTGCGGCTCGGCTGGCGCGAGACCGGCACGGAGCTCCTGGCGCGCCGGCTCGGCATCCCGCGCCAGGACCCGCGAACCGTCCACCACGCCGGCCACGACGCGGCGTGGCAAGCGACGCTCCTCATCGCGCTCTTGACGACCGAGTGACGCCGTCGCATAGGAGCGGCATGCACGCGCTCGGCGACTTCTCACTGACGGTCGTCAACGGCGGCAACTTCCGCCTCGACGGGGGCGCCATGCACGGCGTCGTGCCGAAGACCCTGTGGTCGAAGCTGGTGTCCTGCGACGACCAGAACCGGTGCGAGTACGCGACCAACTGCCTGTACGTCGAAGGCCGCGGCGTCCGCATGCTGATCGAGACCGGCAATGGCGACAAGCTGTCGCCGAGGCAAAAGGAGGTGTTCGGCATCGACCACGATCGGGCCGTCGCGGGTGCCCTGACGGAGGCCGGAATCGACCCGGCATCGATCGACCTCGTGGTGCTGTCGCACCTGCACTTCGATCACGTCGGCGGTGCGACCGTCAGAAAGGGCAACGCGATCGTGCCGGTGTTCCCGCGCGCGCGGCACGTCGTGCAGAAGCGCGAGTGGCAGGCCGCGATGGCCCCGCACGAGCGCAACCGCGCGAGCTACCTTCAGGAGAACCTCGGGCCCCTGCGCGAGGCGGGCCTGCTCGACCTCGTGGACGGCGAGGCGGAGCTCGCGCCGGGGGTGCGCGTGCTGCCGACGCCGGGGCACACGCCGGGGCATCAATCGGTGCTGATCGACGGTGGCGGGCAGCGCGCGCTGTTCTGCGGCGACGTCGCGCCGACCAGCGTGCACGTGCGCCTGCCGTACATCATGGCCTACGATCTCGACGTGGAGGCCACGCTCGAGTCCAAGCGCGGCCTGTGGCAGCGCGCCATCGCCGAAGACTGGTTGTGTGTGTTCGGCCATGACTGCGCGTGCCACGCGGCGCGCCTCGGGCTCGACGCGAGCGGCCAGCCTGCCGTGACCGCGACGGAGAACCTCTGACGGCCCCCGCGGTCACGCGGGCGACTTGAGGCTCGAGGCCACGCGATCGATGACCTCTTGGACCCCTTGCGCGTCGAGGCCGAAGGCGTGGCCGAGCGCCAGCAAGCGGTCGGCCTCGGGCACCCCAAGCTGGCCGTTCGACAGGCCCACGAGCGCGGCGAACGCGAGCGCCTCGCGCTGACCGGCATGGTCGAGCGCGCCCGCGATGGCGGTGATACGCCCCTGCACGCCCTCCTCCTCGAGCTCGTCCGCGAGCTGATCGATGAACCCCTCGAGCACCTCGTCGTCCACCTCCACGCCCGCGCCCTCGAGGCAGTCGGCGAGGGCATCCACCTCGCGCGACGACAGGTAGCCGTCGGCGGCGGCCACCAGGAACGCCGCCTCGATGAGGGCTCCGAAGCGGATCGCCGCGTCGGCTCCCCCGGGAGGCTCCGCCTCGCTCGGCGCCGGCGTGAGGGCCCGCTCGAGCACGGTCGGCAGGCGTCCCACGAGCCCCGCGCTGGTCAGCACGCGACGGGAGGCCGCCTGCAGATCGTCGGGCTGCCCCACGTGCGGCAGCCGAAGCTTCGAGCTCATCGTCTCCCTCGCCCACTATACGGCAGCCACCGCGAAAGCGGTCAGGGTGCGAGCAGAAAGCCGCAGGTCTCGGTGAGCGCCTTGAGGCGCGCCAGCCGCGCCTCGAGGTCCGCCGGGGCCGTGCCGCCGAGCAACGCGAGCAGCGCCGTCAGCGCCGGCTGCAGGGCGCGCTCGTTGCCGGGCAGCAGCTCCTCGATGCGGTCGATCGCGTGATCGCCGGGGACTTCGGCCACAGCCGAGTAGATATCGAGCGCGAACACGCACCACTTCGCGCTCCAGAGCGCGGAGGCCAGACGCAGCGCGCGCTGGTGCATGCCGCGCACCAGGCGAGGATCCAGCGCCCCGCCCGCCTGCAGCCGGGTCAGCGCGTCCGAGAATGGCGCGTGCGCCAGGGCGTTCGCCTCGACCGCGCGGCCGCGTGCGAGCGAGCGGTCCACGCGCGTGAAGATGACCGTCAGCGTGCGCTCGGTCGGATCCGCCTCGGGCTGGTCGAGGGGCGGCACGGACAGCATCGGCTGCGTGACCTGCACATCCAGGCCCGGCATCGTGGCGCCGCACGAGGGACACGTGGCGAGCGCCACCACGACACGAGTCCCGCACTTCGCGCACTTGTGGGTGGCCATGCGCCGGGTGGTCTGATCCTCTTCGGTGGCGAGCACCGCCTCGTCCGAGAGCAACACCTCGAAGTCGACGCCGCCCAGCGTCAGCCGATCTCCGGCCTGAAGCGGCCCCTGCCGCTCGAGCAGCACGCCGTTGACGAGCACGCCGTTGATCGAGCCGAGGTCCTCGACCTCGAGCATCTCCGTGCGCGCGATGAGCGCCACGTGGCGGCGCGACACCTCCGGCAGGTCCACCCGCAGGTCGACCTCCGAGCCTCGGCCGATCTCCAGCCGGCCGAGCGGAAGCGGCACCGTCGTCCCCTGGAAGCGCAGCACCCACCGAGAGGCGCTCATTCCTGCCTGAGCCCTTCTGCCGGCGGGAGCCGGCTGGCACGCCAGGAAGGATACAGCGTGGCCACCAGCGCGAGGAGGATCGCAACCGCCGCCGTGATCACGAGCTCGATCGGCACGATGCGGACCGGCAGCGACGAGATGAGGTAGATCTTCGGGTCGAGCGGGTAGCCGAAGCGCGACGCGGCCCAGCAGATGAGCAGGCCCAGCGCGGTCCCGGCGAGGACGCCGAGCGCTCCGATCGTGACGCCCGCGACCAGGAACACCCGCGCCACCGTCGAGCCGCGCGCGCCCATCGACTTCATCATCGCGACCTCGCGGCGCTTGGACGTCACGACCAACGACAGCGACGCCACCACGTTGAACGCTGCGACCACGACGATGAGCGTCATCACGAGGAAGATGACGACGCGCTGCATCTTGAGCGCGGTGAACAGGTTGTGGTTGAGCTCCTGCCAGTCGATGATGCGGTAGCCTGCGCCGAGCTGCTTCTCGAGGCGCCGCGCGAGCTTGACCGCGCCGTCGGGGTCGTGGAGCCGCGTCTCGACGCCGTTGACGTTGTCGCCGATGTCGCGCAGCCGTTGCGATTCCTTGAGGTGCACGTACACGAGCTTCTTGTCGTATTCCTCGAAGCCAGCGAAGAAGACCCCGACCACGCGGTAGGTGCGCGGCGCCGGGATCTTGGCGCCCGCCGCCGCGGCCCCCGAGCCGAGCGGCGACAGGAGCTGGACCGCGTCGCCGAGCTTGACCTTGAGCTTCTTGGCGAGCGTCGTGCCGAAGATCACGCCCGGCTCACCCTGGGTGTCCTCGCGCCGGCCGAGCTCCTCGAGCGCCCTTTCGCTGCCGGGCTCGAGCTGCTTGGGCAAGTCGAGCACACGCCCCGAGGCCTGCGGGTCGATGCCCTTGACCAGCAGATCGCTCGACTGCAGGACCCCGTTGGCCGCCTGCATGTCGGCAAACACGAACGGCGCCGCCGCGGCCACCTCGGGCATCTGCAGGAGCTTCTTCTGCACGTCGCGCCAGGTGGGGAACTCGCTACCTCCGCGCATCACGATGACGTGGGCGTTGACGCCGAGCACCTTGTCCTGGAACTCCTGCTGAAAGCCGCTCGTCACGCCGAGCACGACCACCAGCGCCGCCACGCCCAGCATCACGCCGACGATCGAGACGGCCGTGAACACCGAGAAGGCGCGCACGAGGATCGCGACCAGCGCCGCAAGCGCGCTCGCGAGCAAGAGCGTGACTGCCCCGATCTTGAACGCCCACGGCAGGTGTTGCCCGGGCCAGGTCGCGCGCACGAACAGGCCAGCGCCCACGGCCGCGAGCGCCAGCGAGACGAACACCGCGACCAGCGCGGCGCGGCCTCGCCGGTGCCGCAGGTACCGCCAGCCGACGAAGCTCGCGAAGCTCAACGGCCCTTCCACACCGGCGGGCGCTTCTGCACGAACGCCATCAGGCCCTCGCGCGCGTCCTCGGTGCCGAGCACCGCCGCGAGCTGCCCCTGCAGGTACTCGAGCGCCTCGGCGTAGGCCATGTCCTGCGACCGATAGAACGCTCGCAGCCCGAGCCGCATCACCGCGGGGCTCTTGGCCGCGAGCTTCTCGCACAGGGCGTCGACCGCCGCATCGAGCTCTCCCGGGGGTACGGCCCGGTTGACGAGGCCGAGGTGCACGGCCTCCTCGGCGTCGATCTTCTCGCCGAGCAGCGCCAGCTCCAGCGCCCGCTTGCGTGGCGCGTTCCGGAAGATGTTCGCCATGATCATCATGGGCCACAGGCCCACGTCGATCTCGGGCGTGCCGAGCTTCGCCTCCGTCGACGCGATGGCGAGGTCGCACGCGACCACGAGGCCGAGACCGCCCGCCATCGCGTGGCCGTTGACCCGTGCGACGATGGGCTTTCCGAGCCCGGCCATGACCCCGAACAGCTCGGGGAAAGTGCGGGGCTTGACGGCCCCGGCACCCGCGGCGCCGCCCGCCAGCTGCGACAGGTCGCCGCCGGCCGAGAACACCTTGCCCGCCCCGGTGACCACCACGACCCGAACGGCGTCGTCGGCGCCCGCCTGCTCGAGCGCGGAGGCGAGCTCGGCGATCGTCGTCGGCCCCAGCGGATTCCGGCGTTCGGGCCGGTTGAGGGTCAGCCGGGCAACCGCGCCCGACACCTCGTAGAGGATCTCCGCGTAGCCCGGCATGGCCCCTGGTTCTACCACACGGACGGGCGCGGCAGCCCTCGCGGGCGCGGGGCGATTGCGATAGAGTCCGTGCCCATGCGCGCCTCCTCGCTCGTGCTCGCTCTCGCCTGCGTCGGCGGCGCGGGCGTCGCGCGCGCCGACAGCAACGACCTGCACCTGCACCGGCTGCTCGACACGAGCCCCGATACCGTGACGCGTGACGCGGCCGGCAACGTGATCAGCGTGAACGCGCGCTCGCCCACGGCTGAGCGTCGCTACAGAACGCTCATGTCGGAGCTCGGCGCCGCGCTCGCGCTGCGCATCCTCGAGCCGGCCGATACGCTCGGCCTTTCCGGCTTCGACTTCTCGCTCGCGACCAGCACGATCGGGGTCTCTTCGTCGAAGACCCCGGGCGACGACCCGTGGGCGGCCGCCGAGAAGCGTCCCGACGGCCTGTCCACCGTGGGCTTCTTCGCGCGCAAGGGCATCTGGATCCCCGGTCCGGCGTTCGAGCTCGGCGCCGGCGCGGTGCACCTGCTCGGCTCCGACGTGTGGGCTCTGCAGGCGTATTCCAAGCTCGGCCTGCACGAGGGTTTCCACGGCTGGCCCATCCCGAGCCTGGCCCTCCGCGGCGGCGCGTCCCGGGTGCTCGGCAGCTCGGAGATGGACCTGACGGTCGCGAACCTCGACCTCATCGCGTCGAAGGCCTTCGGCGTCGGCGGCACCGTCACGCTCTCGCCGTTTGCCGGCTGGAGCTATCTCTGGGTGATCACCCGTGGGCAGGTGCTCGACGCGACGCCGTGGTGCGACGCCCTGACGCCGCGCGCCTCGAGCGACCCGGCCACGCGCTGCTCCGCCGTGGCCAACGGTGACCTCAACGCGAACTTCACCTTTCGCGACCAGAGCGTGATCACGCGCCAGCGGATCTTCCTCGGGGCCAAGCTGAAGTTCTACGTCGCTGCGCTGACGCTCGAGTACGCGTACTTCCTGTCCGGCGGCTCGAGCGACCCGGGGCAACCCGGCTCGGGTCCGGTCGCCGACCAGGCTTCCGGCCAGAGCTCGGTGTCGCTCGCGCTGAGCGCCCAGTTCTGAGCGGCGCGCCGCGGCGGCGACCCTCAGCGCTTCTTCAGATCCTCGAGGGTCTTCTCGATCTCGCCGACCCGTGCCACGAGCTCCTTGAGGTCGCGCTGCACCGCGGCGAAGGGGGAGACGCTCTCGATCACCGTGCGCACGCGCTCGTCGAGCTTCTTCTGCAGATCGTCGAACGCCTTCTGCGGGTGCTCCAGCTTCTCGAGCAGCTCACGCAGACCCTCGGGCTTGGCCGCTGCTGCCTCTTCCGCGGTCGTCGCTGCCGCCGCTGGCCGCGGCTCGGTGCCCTCGGGTAGCGGTTGACCATCGGGGCCGAGCTCGGTGCCGTCGGCCGACAGACCGAACACGCTCCGGACCTTGGCTTGCGCCTGCGCCGCCAGCTCCTGGATGGAGTCACCGCCGCTCTGGATGATGTGACGCATCGCAGCGAGGGGCAGGAAGCTCTTCTTGCGCTTCTCCTCCTCGAGGATGATCTGCGCCAGCGTCACCGAGGTGAGGTCCTCCTTCGTCGTGTTGTCGACGATCCGAACGTCCTCGCCCTCGCGCACCATGTCCGCGATCTGTTCGAGCGTCACGTAGCGACTGTGCATCGTGTCGTAGAGCTTTCGGTTCGCGTAACGCTTGATGACGCGGGGCTCACCCATGGCGCCAGCACCCTAACACGGCGCGGCATGGCCGCGTGGTCCAATCTTCGACAGTGCTATGCTCGAGGCCGGTGTCGGCTGCCCTGGTGCTGGCTGGACGGGTCGCGGCGCTCCCCGAGATCGCGATGCGGCGGGCGCTGTTCGCCGCCGAGATCGCGACGGTGGAGCCAGAGGCGCTCGTGCCGGTGCTCGGTGAGATCGTGCGCCGGGGACGCACCGCCGGACCGCCCTTCGAGGCGGCCCTCCTGGCCCTGGCCACGGCGCTCGCGACCGATGCCGTGCCGTATGATCGGCTCGAGGCGCTCTATGCCGAGGCGCGTCGCGCGGGGGAGGTCGAGCTGCAGGAGCTGCTGCTCTCGCCCCAGCCGCCGCGCTGCGCAGAGCTCGAGCCGATGGGCCTGCTGCAACGGCGCGGACGCGTGCTCACCCTCGGAGAGCGCATGCAGGCGGCGCGGAGCACGACGCGCACGGAGATCGATCGCCTGCTGCGCGACCCGGACGCCCGGGTGATCCGCAACCTGCTCCACAACGCGCGCCTGGTCGAGCGCGATGTGACGCTCCTGGCCTCGCGACGGCCCACCACCGCGGCGATCCAGCTCGAGATCTTCGTCAGCGCGAAGTGGATCGCGCGGCTGGCCGTCCGGCGGGCCCTGGCGCGGAACCCCTTTACGCCCACCGACATGGCGCTGCGGTTGCTGTCCCTGCTGCCGGAGCCCGACCTCTCGGAGATCGCCGAGGCGCTCGAGCTACCCGACGCCGTGCGCCAGGCGGCCGCCCGCAGGGTGCGCGCCAGCCGCGTCGCGCGCCACGAGCGGGCCGCGTCGGAAAAGCCGTAGCGCTACGGAGATCGCGGTGGATCTTGGTCGTCGGGAGGCTCACCGGACCGAAGGCGATCGCGCGGCGTGACCTCGATGTCGTCCGCCCCCCGAGCCGCTCGGCGGAAGCTCTTGATGCTCTTGCCGATCGCATCCCCGAGCGCGGGCAGCTTGTTGTGCCCGAACACGAGGAGCACGATGACCAGGATGACGATCAGCTCGGCGATTCCGGGGATCATGCGGCGCTCGAGAGGTCTATAGCACGCCGAAGCGCGGGCCGCACCTCGAGGGAGCGCAACAGACAGCATCAGGTCAGCGGCCCTGGAACTTCGAGGCGTGCTCCTCCGGCAAGAGGATGCAGGTCATCCGCGCCCGCGTGCAGACCTTGCCGGTCGTCGGGTCGGTCACCTGGCCGGCGCCGTGGTGGAAGCGGCCGCGGCTGCGCACGAACCAGCCCTCGACGACTACCGGGCGCTCGACCAGCACCGGCCGGTGGTAGGTCGCCTCGAGGCGCACCGTGACCACTTTTCCGCCGATGCGCTCGCCGACGGCCACGCAGATGGCCTCGTCGAGCAGCCCGCAGAGGATGCCACCGTGCAGGACGTTGCCGTAGCCGCGATGCAGGCGTCGCGGCGTGTAATCGCCGCGGCAGCGCGCGCCGTCCCAGGTCAGGCCGAGGTCGAGGCCGGCCTCGTTCTCGGTACCGCAGACGAAGCACTCGCGCGAGCGGTGCACTGGGCGCGGCGCTGGCGGTGTGACCGCGACGCTAGCGGACGGGACGCGTTTCGTCAAAGTTGAGCCTCCCGGACTTGGCCCTATTATCGATGGGATGCTGAGATGGCCCAAGAACCAGGTCGCGCTGCTCGGAGCGCTGGCGGCATGGTCAGCCCCGGCGCTGGCCGAACCCGTGCCCACGAAGACCCCGCCAGCGACGGGCGCGGCGGGAGCGCCGGCAACGTCGCCTGTGGCTCCTCCCGCACCGGGTGGCTCCGCCAGCCCGCCTACGGCCGCACCGCCGGCTGCGAGCCTGCGTCCCGCAGCGCCCCAGCCGGGGCCGCCTTCAACGTCGGCGACTCCCTCGCCGCCCGCGCCCGCCACGCCACCCGTGCCGCCGAGGGTCGCG
>JAHFDS010000489.1 GCA_023248855.1 Myxococcales bacterium | reverse complement strand
CCTCGGCGAGGGCCTCCCCCTCGAGGACGAGCCACCCGGCGCGCCGCGAGATCCTGCTGCGCACGAAGTGGGGTCCTCGCAGGCCGCGCGAGGCACCGAGCAGCATGGCCGCGCGCCGCGCCGGCTCGGCCTCGAACAGGCTCGCGCGCGTGATCCCCTCGTGCTCGATCATGCGCAGGATCTGCTTGGTGTGGATCTCCGCGCCGCCCACCGCCTGCACGAGCGCGGCGGCCCGCGCCTGCATCGCGAGCGTGAGCGCCTCATCCGCGGGGTCCACGGCGACCGGCGGCAAGATGGCGACCGCCTCGCGCGGCGCAGCCGTGGCGCGGGCGGAGAGCAGCAGACAGAGCGTGATCGCGACGGGGCGCATGGCGCCCCATCCTACGGCTACCACTCGCCCGAAGCCACGCGCTCGTCCACCGCGGCCAGGCGCTCGCGGATGCGGGCGTGCAGGTCCCCGAGCGCCCCCAGCGTCGTCGCTTCGTGCAGCATGCGCGCGGTGCGCATGACGCGCGCGAGATACGAAAACAGGCTGCCCTCCTCGTGCGCCAGCCCCTCCTTCTCGACGAAGTCCATGAAGGTGTGCTCGCCGTCCTCGACCGCCGCCCACACGCCCTTGGGCTCCTTGCCGCCGTGCAGCTCCGGGTGCGGCAGTGTGCCCGCGAACGCCTGGTGCACCCGCTCGATCGGCGTCAGCTCGCGCGGAAACGTCTGGTCGTACTCTTCCTCGACGTCCTCCCACTGCACCTGCGGCTCCTCGCGCCGCCGCTCGCGCAGGCGGTTTCGGATCCACTCCTTCTTCTTGTCGATCTCCTTTCGCTGCAGGGTTCGCCAGATCCCGTTGTCGTCGATCAGGAACTCGACCGCCTGGCGCCAGCCCTCGTAGTCGAGATCCGCGTGCTGGAGCACGTAGTGCACGAACAGCCCATCGACCCCGCGCAGCTTGCCGATGACCTCCCCGGCCACCTGGGCGCCGTGCTCGTCGAGCACCCCGAGCGCGCGCAGGTTCGCCGTCAGCATGGCGAGCCGCCGGTGCGCCTCGCGTCGGTCCCGGTCGGGCAAGAACAGGTGGTCGAGCACGGTCTTGATGTTGAGGTGCAAGTACGCCACCTCCTCCCCCGTGCTCGTCGTACTCGCCCTCAGCTCCCCCTCCGCCTCCCCCGCCTCCGCCGCTCCCGGAAGCCTTTCCACCGTCAGATCCGGCAGCCCGATGGCCAGGATCTGCTCCGCGGTGATCCGGGTCTGGCTGCGCAGCGCCGCCGGCTTTCCCGCCACCAGCGCCTCGTGCACCTTCGGATCCCAGACCACCTCGCCGGCCCTGGCGGCCTCGCTCTTCGCTCGCGCGTAGGTCGCCTTGCGCACCTGCTCGAGGTCGAACGTCCGACCCGACTTACCCGCCTCGCGCTCGCGCTTCTTGAGCTCCTGCACCACCGTCTCCGGCGAAAGCGTGATCGCGATGCCCTCGCTGTCGAACTGCGGCCGTCCCGCGCGCCCCGCCATCTGGTGGTACTCGGCCGGGAGCAGAAGGCGCGGCTCGCGCTTGATGACCTTCTTGAGCTCCGGGAACACCACGCGCTTGGCCGGCAGGTTGATGCCCGCGGCGATGGTCTCGGTGGACACCACGAACTTGATCAGGCGATCGAGCGTCAGCTCCTCGACCAGCTGCTTGTAGCGCGGCAGGATCCCCGCGTGGTGGACGCCGATGCCGTGCAGGAGCAGCGGCACGAGCTCGCTCGCCACGCCGCGTGGCTGCACGACGGACTTGATGCGCGCGTCGATGCGCGCGCGCTCCTCGTCGGTGGTGAAGCGGGACAGGCCCTTGAGCAGGCGCGCCTTCTCGAAGCACATCTCGCGGCCGAACACGAAGATGATGGCCGGCGTCTCCCCCGCGTGGTGCAGCTTCTTGACGAGGTCTACGAGGTACTCCTCCTCGAAGCGGTGGTAGAGCGGCACGCGCCGCTCGTCGGACTCGACGAGCTCCATGTCGACGCGCCGGCACAGGTAGATCCACTGGCACAGCTCGGGGGCATTGCCGATGGTCGCCGACAGGATGACGAGCTGCGTGCGTGGGTCGAGGCCGATGATCGATTGCTCCCAGACGTAGCCACGCTCGGGGTCGTTGAAGTAATGGCCCTCGTCCATCACGACCACGTCGGCCGGCCTTCCCACCCGGTCGCCGTAGATCCGGTTCCACAGGATCTCGGCGACCATGACCTGCACCGGCGCCCGGGTGTTGACCTTGTAGTCTCCGGTCTGGAAACCCACCCGCTCCTCGCCGAAATCGGCGCACAGCTCGCGGTACTTCTCCTCCGTCAGCGCGCGCAGGGGCGTCGTGTACACCGCCGTCTGCCCGCGCTCGAGCGCGGCGTAGATGGCGGCCTTGGCCATCATCGTCTTGCCGGTGCCCGTCGGCACCGTGACGAGCAGGCTCTTGCCCCCGAAGATGTGAGAGAACGCGCGCTCCTGGACCGCGTACGGCTCGAGCCCACGCGAGAAGAAGAAGCGCTCGTAGAACGCGAGCTCGAGGTCTGCCGCCGACGGTGCCGTCACCCCGCGGGGGATAGCACGAACGCTACGCCTGGATGCCCGGCACGATCGACCGGGTCTCTTCGTCCTCCTTGACGCCCACCGGCGCGGCCGAGTAGATGCCGCAATCGAGGCAGGTCCACCGCGCGACCAGCGTCTCGGTCGACAGCACGACGTGCACGGGCGCCCCGCACATGGGGCACTCGGCGTCGAGGTGCGCCGCCCGGGACTGCGAACATGGCGCGGTGGTGATCATGATCCAAAGGTGGCCACCGAAGGGGCCAGGCGCAAGGTCGGTCCGAGTGACCAGGATCGCGACGATCTCGTCGGCAGATGTAGGCCTTGCGGGGTCTTCGACCGACGTTGTCAAGCCAGCGGGAAAGTGATCTACAGTCGGCGGTCCATGAGCTCGCCCGCCAAGTTCCTAGACCTGAACGACATGCTGCAGAAGGCCCTCGTTGCCCATGCTGCGCGCCCCTGCTTCGGGCTTCGGCGCGGGGAGAGCTGGCAGTGGATGACCTACGCGGAGGTCGGAAAGCTCATCGACAAGGCCCGGGGCGGGCTCGCCTCGCTGGGCGTCGGCAAGGGTGATCGCGTGGCCGTGATCGCGAACAACCGGCTCGAGTGGGCGGTCGGTCAGTACGCGACCTACCAGCTCGGCGGCATCTACACGGCCATGTACGAGGCGCAGCTCGACAAGGAGTGGAAGTACATCCTCGCCGACGCGGGCGCGAAGGTGTGCCTTTGCGCCACGGCGCAGATCCAGGCGCGGGTCGAAAAGCTCAAGGCCGAGCTCCCCGCGCTCGAGCACGTGGTGTGCTTCGAGGGCACCGGCGCCGGCAGCTGGGCCGCGCTGCTCGAGACCGGCGCGAGCAAGCCGGCCCCGATCGCCAAGGTGGAGCCGACCGACGTGGCGAACTTCATCTACACGTCCGGCACGACCGGAAACCCCAAGGGGGTGGTGCTCTCGCACGGCAACCTGGTGTTCGGCATCAACACGCTGCACGAGGTCCTGCCGCTCACGAACGAGGACCGCTCGCTGGCCTTTCTGCCCTGGGCCCACGTCTTCGGTGGCTGCATCGAGCTGCACAGCATGGTCTCGCTCGGCGCGTCGCTCGCGATCTGCGAGGATGTCAACACGCTGGTGGACTCGCTCGCCCAGGTCAAGCCCACCATCCTGCTCGCCGTGCCCCGCATCTGGAACCGCATCTACGACGGCGTACAGAAGCAGATCGCGAGCAAGCCGAAGATCATCCAGCACATCTTCGCCGAGGCGATGCGCGCCAAGAGCGCGCAGAAGAGAAACCAGCCGGTGGGCCTTGTCGGTGCGCTCTGCCTCGCGATCGCGAAGAAGATCATCTTCTCGAAGATCGTGGCGCGCTTCGGCGGCCGCCTGCGCTTCGCGGTGTCGGGCGCGGCGGCCCTGTCGAGGGACGTCGCCGAGTTCATCGACAACCTCGGCATCGTGGTGTTCGAGGGCTATGGCCTGTCCGAGTGTTGCGGCGTCGCGTGCGCCAACCGGCCGGGTGCGGTGCGGATCGGATCGGTGGGGCAGGCGCTGCCCGGCATCCGCATCGAGCTCGACAAGAACGTCGCCGGTGCGGACGGCGAAAACGGCGAGATCGTCATCCTCGGCCCCTCGGTGATGCGCCAGTACCACGGCAACGCCGAGCAGACCAAGGAGACGCTGACCGCTGCGGGGGGCCTGCGCACGGGAGATCTCGGCCGGCTCGACGGCGACGGGTTCCTCTACATCACGGGCCGGGTCAAGGAGATCTACAAGCTCGAGAACGGCAAGTACGTGGCGCCGGCGCCGATCGAGGAGACCATCACCCTCTCGCCGCTCATCGCCCAGATCATGGTCCACGGGCAGGACAAGCCCTTCAATGTGGCGGTGGTGGTGCCGGATCTGGCGGCCCTCGAAGCGTGGGCCAAGACGCAGGGGCTCGAGGGCCTGTCGAAGGACGCGCTGTGCGCGCACGAAAAGGTGCGCACGGCGCTCGCCGCCGAGATGGAGAAATACAGCGCCGACATCAAGAGCTACGAGCGCGTCAAGAGGTTCCTCGTCGTCGCCGAGGAGTTCTCCACCGCCAACGACCTCTTGACGCCCACGCTCAAGGTCAAGCGGCGCAACGTCGTCCAGAAATACGGCGAGCGGCTCGAGGCCCTGTACAGGTAAGCGATGCGAAGCCGCCTGCGTGCTCGGCTCCGGGTCCTCTACGCGCGTGAGAGCGCGTCGAGCCTGCAATCGCTCCTCGCGTTCCACGTGGGGACCTCGCGCGAGCTGTGGTCGAGCGGCGCGCTCGTGGACGCGCCGCGCCTCGACCGGGTCCGGTACGCCGTGGGCACGCGCGTCAGCGGGCACGTCGAGCTCCCGGGCGGCGCCGTGGCCACGTTCCAGGGCCTGGTCTCGCGCTGCCAGGGCGAGTTGCTCGAGCTCGCCTTCACGCACCCACCGGGCGAGGCCTACCTCGAGCTCCTGGCTGCTTCCGACGAGCAGGACCCGCCTGCGGACCTGCCGCCCGAGGAGGAGGCGCCCGACACGCTGCGAGAGGAGCGCGCGACGCTTTCTCCCGAGATCCCGATCTTCATCGATGAGCCTCCCGACACGCGCGGGCGGTCCAAGTAGCGACCCGCTCGCGCGGGCGAGCACCTCCCAAGGAGCAGAGCAATGACGGATTCGGAGCGTCAGGCAGAGCTGCAGAAGCTCGAAGAGCGGCACAAGCGGGGCGAGATCTCCGCGTTCGAGCTCCAGTCCCTGCGCAAGCAGCTGATGGCGGCTGGCGCATGGACCCCACATCGGCTGGTGGACCCGGCCGCCGCGCCGGTAGCGGCGGCGCCTGCGGTGGCGGCCGCCTCCGCAGCCACGGCGGCCC
>JAHFDS010000488.1 GCA_023248855.1 Myxococcales bacterium | reverse complement strand
TCAGCCCCGCTCGCCCCCGCCGCCCCGTCGCCCGTCCCGCGGGCGTCGGCCCCACCGCCCGCGTCGCGCGCGCCACCGTCACGGCCGGCCCGCGGGCCATCCCGATGGTCAGCGGCGTCCACCGTCGACCCGTCTCGGGACGCACGCGCGCCGTCGGACGCCGATGCACCGGGACCATCCGCACGGGGACCGGTCGCGGCCGCGTCATCCTTGCCGCAATGGGCCAGAAGCGGCAGCAGCGCGAGGGGCCAGCGCCTCACGCGAGGCGGTCCAGCGGCCCGGTCAGGTCCACCCGCACGCCGTCGACGGTCACGGTGCTCGCGTCACCGACCTGCGCGGTGTTGACGCCCATCGCCCGGCACAGCGACACCCAGAGCTTGCTGTGCGGCGGACCGACGAAGGGCCCACCGCCCCAGGACGGCAGCCCCTGGTGCGGGTTCGGCGTGGCCTGCGGCCAGCGCAGGTAACGGCCGGTCCGGAACGCGCCAGAAGCCCCACCGGCGATGACGACCGGCCACTGGTCGAGCTCGTGATTGCCGGTCGCGACCTCGCTGCACCACAGCACCGCCGTGTTGTCGAGCAGCGTGCCGCTGCCCTCCGGCACCTGGGCCAATAGGCCGATGAGCTCGGCGAATTCCCGGGCATGGACGACCCCATAGCGGGTCATCACCTGCTTGGCCCCGGCGTCCGTGGTCACCCGGTGCGCGAAGTCGGCGTGCATGTCCCCCGGGGGAGCGTCGCAGATGTCGTTCGACAGCGTGCCCATTTGCAGGGTCACGACGCGCGTGAGGTCGCACGCGAGCGCGCTCGTGATGATGCGGTTGAACGCGGAGATGCTGGCGCGATGGCCGGCGGCGGTGTCCTGGTCGCCGGTGTCCCCGGGGCTGGCGGGGCGATCACACGCGACCCCCGACAGCGCGTCGAGCCGGCGCTCGAGATCGCGCACGGTGTCGCGGTGGAGCTGGAGCTTCTGGGCGTCCTCCGCGCCAAGGCGCGGCAACAAGGCGTCGAACTCGCGCTGCACCCCGTCGAGGACGCTGCGCCGCGTGACCTGTGCCGGGTCGACCATGCTGCCGCTCGTGGCCGGGAACAGACGGTCGAAGGCGGCCCTCGGTGCCGTCTCGATCGGGACGCGCTCGCCGGCGCGGCGGTACACCACCGAGCGATCGCCCGTCCAGCCCACCGAGAGCTCGAGCGAGCGCAGGCGATCGGGCCGCGCGAGGTGGTCGGCGATCAGCTGGTCCACCGATGGGCCGCCCGCCACGCAGTCGCCGTCGCCCACGCGGGTCACGGTCGCGGCGGTGAGCGAGTGCGCCTGCCCCTTCTGGTGCTCGTTCAAGATGATGTCGCCCAGACACGAGGTCATCGACAGCCCATCGAGCACGAGCAGGTGCTGCCGGTGCTCGTGCAGCGGCCGCAGGACCTCGGAGAACGACATCGGATCCGGGTCGTCGAGCGGGAGCTCCCAGGGCCGGTCCTCGCCCAGGCCCGGGCGGCGCATGCGCCAGTTGTCGGTCACCTGGCCGTGCATCGTGTAGAAGATGACGAGACGCTTGGGTGGCATGGCGGCGCCGGCGCGCACCTGCCGCCGGCCGAGCAGAGACGGCAGGAACAGCGCACCCGAGCCGAGCCCGAGGGCGGTGAGGAACGCGCGTCTACCGAGTGGGTTTGCCATGTCACTTCGTCCTGAAGGCTTCGGAGATGGCGAGCTGCACGAGCAACTCGCGGAAGTTGCCGCCCGACTGGGCGAAGCCCTGCGTGAGCCGCTCGAGGGTGCAGTTGTCCTCGGAGCCCTCGTCGCGGCCGAAGGCGAAGCGGAACCACTGGGTCGCCATGCACGCCTGCACCTTCTTCGAGCGCGCGAGCCGCTCGGACAGCTCGATCGCGCCCTGGAACGGGCCATCGACGTCGGTGCCGCCGAGGGTCCCGGAAGCGTCCACGGGGCTGCCCTGGTCCATCGCGCGGAAGCGGCCGATGGAGTCGTACGCCTCGAAGCCGAAGCCCACGCCGTCGATGCGCTTGTGGCAGCTCGCGCACAGCGGCACCGACTCGTGCTGCTCGTAGCGCTGGCGGTTCGTGCGGTTCGGGGAGGTCGCGCGCGAGGGTGGCGTGGTGTTGACATCGGGCGGCGGTGCCGGCGGCGGCGCGCACAGCAGGCGCTCGAGCACGGTCACCCCGCGCAGCACCGGCGAACCCTCGACCGCGTGGCCGCGCGTGGCCAGAAATGCCGCCCGCGTGAGCAAACCCGCGCGCTGACCCGCCGCGAGCTCCAGGTTGACCCAGGTGTCTGCTGCGGGCGCGGGCACGCCGTAGAGAGCGGCCAGCCCCTGGTTCACCCAGGTGCGACGCGACAAGAGGAGCGTCTCGAGCCTGCCGTCGCCGTCGTGCAGCACGTCCACGATGTCGCGCTCGATCTCCTCGCGCATCGCGCCGCGCAGCGTGTCGTCCCACTCCGGGAAGGTCTCGGCGTCCTTGTTGGTGCTGCTGAGACGATCGAGGCTCATCCACTGGCGCGTGAAGTCGATCCACATCGCCCGGGCGCGCGGATCGGCGAGCATGCGCCGCGCCTCGCGCTCGACGTCGGTCGCGGTCGAAAGGCGCCCTCCCTCGGCGGCGGCCAGCAGGGTCTCGTCCGGCGTGCTCTGCCACAGCAGATAGGAGACGCGCGTCGCGATCTCGAGCTCGGACGCCGCCGGCGCCGACAGCTCGAGCCGGTACAGGAACTGCGGCGCCTGCAGGAACGTCGCGAGCACGATCGCGCGTGCGCCCGCGAAGTCGAGCGCAGCGCGGCCCTCCTCGAACTGGCGCGTGAACCGATCGACCTCGGCATCCTCGAGCGGCCGGCGGAAGAAGCGCCGGCCCGCCTCGCGAACGAAGCGCGCGCCGCACGCGGCCTGCCCCATCGCCCGTCGATCGCAAGGGAAGAGGCGATCGAGCTCGGGGGCCGCCGCCTCGGCGACGCGGGTCGCGTTCTCGTGGAGCTTCTCGATGAGCGCCGTGGACGGCGCCTGCACACCCGCGTTGTTCTCGAAGCCGTTGACGATGGTCTCCTGCACGAGCCCGAGCGGGGGCAGCGTCACGCCGGAAAGCAGGTCGCGCACGCTGTTTCTGTACTCGACCGCCGACAGGCGACGCAGCCGCGCCGGGCCCTTCGGCAGCGAGGACGGCGTGCAGGCGGACACGCCGCCCGAGCCCCCGGTGCCGCTCGAGCCCGAGCCGCCACCCTCTCGCGTACCCCCGCCGCCGCCCTGTCCGTCGTCGCCGGCACCACCGCCGGCCGTGCCCTTCGAGCTGCAGGCCGCGGCGCAAAGGGCCAAGAGGGCCAGCCACCGCGCTCGTCTCGACCGGAATCCCCTTGGTTCGAACCGTCCGACTACCACGAGGTCTCGCCCGTCCCTGGGTGCATTCGTCCTCTCTCGGCTGGTGCTGGATGCGGCGTTTCTGGTCTGAAACGCCCCCAGTCTAGCGCGCCGAGCTGCGGGATCTACAGGACCGACCGTGCGAGAGCGCACGATTCAGTGTCGCTGCACTGCGATCGTTCAGGGTTGCCGGTTTCCCCTCTACGAATGACCGTAATGCGTCGTACCTGGAAAATCCGGCATTGGCGTCACCGCACGGTGAAATGGGCCTCGAAGGCGCCGGCGCCCGGGGCGCGCTCGCCATCGATCGCGACCACGTACGTGCCCGCCGGCAGCATGGGCCGAAGCAGCGTGGCGCGCTCGGACGAGCCGTTCGGCGTCGTGGCCGCGCAGGCGACCTCGGTGGCGCAATCCGCGCTCAGCAGGACCACCGCCGTGTCGAACGCGGTGCGCGGGAAGTTCGTCTCGACGGTGAGCGTGGCCGCCTGCGCGAGGGTGAGGCGATAGAGCGCCTCGGGTCGCCCTCGCGTCATCGAGCAGCTCGGCTCGACTGCGCTCGACGCCCCGGTGGTCGTGCCCGTGACGGTCGCCGTGCCTGCCATGAGCAGCGGCGTGACGTCGGTCGCGGCTGCGCAGGCCTGGGCCCTCGGCGTGCAGCTGCCGGCGACACACGCATGCCCGTCGGCGCAGCGTGCGGAGTCGTCGGTCGGGCACGGCTGGCCCGCGGGTCGGACCGGCCGGAGCGAGGTGGTGAGCGAGTAGCCGCCCGCCGCCGACGCCCCGAAGTCGGCCGTGCCATCCACGAACACCGCGACGGCACCGCCGGGATCGCGCACGACCAGGCGCTCGCTCTGGACGCGCCCGTCCTCGCAGGCGAGCTCGCTGGACGGCGTCGCGCAATCCCGGCGCGCGTACAGGACGACGTCGTAGCCACCGAGGCCCGTCGCGTCGACCACGAGATCGTTGCCCGCCGGCACGCTCGCGGAGTAGATGGCCTCGGGGGCACCACCGAGCGACGACGACGCACGACAGCTACCGCCGGTCATGCCGACGCCGCTCGTCGAGCCCGTCACCATGCCGGGCACTGGCAGGCTCGCCATCGCGCCGCAGCTCGAGGACGAGGTGGGCCGGCTGGCGGCGACCGTGTATGCGCCGCTGGCGCCGCCGAAGCCGTCGACGAAGACGTAGTACGTGCCGGCCGCGAGGCTCGGGACGATGAGGCGCCCGGTCGTGCTGTTCACGCGGCCGCAGGCGACGTCCGCGAGCGGGTCCGCGCAGGCCGACCGGACATACACGACGCCGTCGAACATGGTCGTGACGTCGAGCTGAAGGGGCCCCGCGGCGGGCTGCACGACCCGATAGAGCTGCTCCCCCGACGTCCCGCCGCCGCAGGCAGAGCTGGCCAGATCGGGCCTGCCCACGGTCGAGCCCGACAGCGGCGCCCCGAGCGTGAGCATCGCGGCGGTGCCACACCGGCTCGGCTGCTCCTGGACCACCAGGGTGAAGGTGCCACCCGAGCGATCGTAGCCGTCCACGAAGATAAACAGCGGCCCTGGCTCGACGTCCTGGAGCGTCATCGTGTCCGACTGGCCGCCCGAGCCCTGATCGACGCACTTGAGCTCGGTCGCCGGATCGCCGCACGCGCGCCGCACCGAGAGGACCGCATCGAGCGACATCGCCGGGGTCACCGTGATGACGAGGTCCCCGGCGCGCTGCACGTCGTACCGGAACACCGCCTCACCGCCACCGGCGCGCCGGCTGGTGTCGCAGCTCGCCCTCGCGTTGTTCGGGGACATGGCGTTCGACGCCATGATCGTGCCGCCCATGCCCATGACGGGGATGGGTGTGGGCGTGACGTTGCCGG
Source organism: Myxococcales bacterium (assembly GCA_023248855.1). Taxonomy (GTDB): domain Bacteria; phylum Myxococcota_A; class Polyangia; order JAHFDS01; family JAHFDS01; genus JAHFDS01. The sequence goes on along the minus strand of JAHFDS010000488.1, from coordinate 185 downwards.
CGCAGGCCTGCATCGCGCCGTCGGTGGTGGCGCCGTCGCTGCGCGGACCGTCGCTGCGAGGGCCGTCGCTGCGAGGGCCGTCGCGACGCGAGGCGTCCGGGCGGGCGTCGGTCTGGCCGTCCCCCGCGGGGAGCGCGTCGCTGCGCGGGCCGTCGGCGCTGCGCGGGCCATCCCCCCCGCTGGCG
>JAHFDS010000487.1 GCA_023248855.1 Myxococcales bacterium | reverse complement strand
AAGCAGAGCAGCTGGATCTGGTCGACGGCATCGCCGATCTTGCCGCCGGCGGCCTCGACCAGCGCGAGGCGCAGCGTCCGCTCGGGGAACTCGACCCCCGTCATCGTGCGCGAGAGCTTGCCCTCGGGGGTGACGACGAAGAGGCCCGCCGCGTGGGCATACTGGTGGGCCTTTTCGTCCCAGCGATAGCGAAAGCCGATGGTGTCGGTCAGCTTGCGCACGCTGGCCTCGTCGGCGATCAAGAAGTCCCAGCCACGCGCCGCGACGGGCTTGCCGAGCTCTTTGAGATGGTTTGCGCGCTTGTCCCGCGCGGCCTTCGCGTCATCACGCGGGTCGATGCTGACAGTGACCACCCGGAATCGCTCGCCGGGATTCCACGCGAGCGCCTTGAGCCCTGCGCCGACCGCATTGAGCACGAGCGTGCACAGCATCGGGCAGCGGTAGTAGGCCATGACGAGCAACACCGGCCGCGTCCCGTCGAAATAATCGCCGAGCCGGACCGCCCGGCCCTCTTGGTCGCGCAGGGGGAGCTCGAGCGGCAGCGAGACGCCGCGGCGATCCTCGATGCCGATGCCCGCGAGCTGGGCCGGCACCTCCTCTGCGCTCGCGGGCCCGGTGTTGCCGACCGGCGTCCGTGACTGGCCCAACCGAGGGGCATCCGCGCTGGCGGATCCCGCGCCGAGCGCGAACGCCACCAGCCCGGCGACAAGGCCGGTCGGCAGCGCAGGCACCCGGCGTATCCGGGTCACGGGCGCGGGCCCTCGCCACCGGGCTCGCCGTGGGCCGCCGGGGCCGCAGGCGCGGTGGTGCCTTCCGGAACAGCCGCCCGCTCACGCAAGACGATCTCGAGCGCGCGCTCGGCAGGAATGCGCACCACGTTGGTCGCTCGATCGATCCACTGGTACCGGGCCGCACGCCCTGCTTCCTGCGCGCGCAGCGTGCGCAGGGCGTCGGGGGCGGCCCCGAGCTTGGCCGCCTGCTCCTCCCGGATCGACAGGTGGACGAACTCGTCCACGCCCCGGATCATGCCGCCCACCACCAGGACGCCGACGAGGATCGCGAGGGCGATCGAGAGGTTCCTGGGCCGGTCGGCCTCGAGCCTGGTCTCACTGTGCCCGCCTTGCGTGTGGTCGCTCATGGTGCCGTCTCCAACGCGGGAAACACTAGAGGTTCACGTTGCGCACGGCCTCGGCCAGGCGCGGGTCGCGAACGGGATACGAGTTGTCGGCCGCCATGCGGCGGGCGAACCACTGGATGAGCACGCCGAGGAAGAGGCACAGCGTCGCCGCGTCGATGAGGCTCGGCTTGATGCCCGCGGGGTCCAGGTTCGGCATGACGTTCCAGTAGATGTCCCAGTAATGCATGAGCACCATCCAGATCGCTGCACCGAGCAGGACCGCGCGATTTCGCTTGCCGTGCCGCGACAGCAGGACGACGAAGGGCAGGACGAAGTGCCCGAACAGGAGCAGCACGCTCCCGGTGGCCCAGGAGCCCTCGAAGCGGTGCTTGAAGAACACCGTCTCCTCCGGGATGTTCGCGTACCAGATGAGGATGAACTGCGAGAACGCGATGTACGCCCAGAAGACCGTGAACGCAAACAGGAGCTTGCCGATGTCGTGCAGGTGCTCCTTGGTGCACACCGCGCCGAACGCGCCGTGGTCGGAGAGCAGCGTGACCACGATCGCGAGCACCGCAATCGCCGAGACCAGGCTACCGGCGATCATGTAGATGCCGAAGATGGTCGAGTACCACTCGGGTTGCAGGCTCATCACCCAGTCGAAGCCGGCAAAGGAGATGGTCAAGCCGAGGAGCAGGAGCGACGGCGCGCTCCATTTCTGCATCCTGGCCGTGAGCGCGACATCGCCGCTCGCGTCCTGCGCCTTCGAGCTCGTGCGGAAGAACCAGGCCAGGCCCGCCCAGACCAAGAGGCAAATGGCAGCGCGGATGCAGAAGAAGGTCGGATTGAGGTACGGCCGCTTGTGCGTGAGCAGCTTGAGGTGCTCGCCGTGGGGGTGCATCCACGCCCCGAAGATGGTGCCCGCAAGCACGGCGATGGGGATGAAGAGCACGATCGCGAGCGGCAGCACGCCGGCCAGCCATTCGGCCTGCCTCCGCGGTGCGACCGACCAGCCCGCGCGCGAGACGTGCTGCAGGATGACGAAGCCCAGCCCCCCGCAGCCGAGCGTCGTCAGGAACACGAACGACACCAGATAGGCGAAGCCGAAGCGCTTCGGATCGGTGGCCAGCGCATGGACGCTGCCCGCGATGCCGACAAAGAGGAGCCCGAGGCTCGCCTTGTGGAACGACGCGCGAAGCGCGTCCGGGCGAGCCGGGGGAGACGAAAACGAATGCGAGCTCACTTGGCGCCCTCCGGCTCGATCTTGTCTCGTTGCTCCGCCGGCACGTCGTCGAGCGTCGCGTGGTTCGCGCGACCGAGCACTCGCGCCCAGAGCACGATGGCCCAGCGGTCCTCGACCGGGATCTGCGCGGCGTAGGACGGCATGTTACGGATGCCGCTGGAGATGGCGATGAAGACCTCGCCGTCCGTCATCTGCCGCAGGCGATCTCCGCCCATGTCGGCGGCGACGGGATAGCCCCGCTGGACCACGATGCCCTTGCCGCCGCCGTTTTCGTCATGGCAGGGCGCGCAGTAGATGTCGTAGCGCTGCTTGCCGCGCCGGGCGAGCTCGGGCGTGGCCGCGACCGGGAGCTTCCTGATGGGCTGGCCGTTCTGCGTGCCCTTCCAGTAGGCCTCGTTCTCGCGGATCTGCCCGAGGGCGACCGTCCCGGCCACCGGCGCGCGCATCGCGCGGCCATCCGCGAAGAAGGCGCTCTCCCCCTCGGGGTGATACTTCGGCTGCCAGTCCATGTCTCCAATCAGGTGGAACGGCGGCCGGTCGCTGATGTCGCCGCGGCACCCGGCCATCATCGAGAGCACGGCCACCAGGACCACGGGAAACACCTTCATGGCATCACCTCCGTGATCTCCCTGGCGCCGGTCTTCTCGAGCAGCGCGCGCGCCTTGACGAGGTCCGTACGTCCGCCCTTGGACTCGACCGACAGGAAGAAGCGATCGTCAGAGAAGCGATCGAACGTCGGATGCTGCATGACCGGGTGGTAATGCTGCGGCAGCTTGTTCAGGCCCCACATCCCGAAGAAGGCGCCGAAGGCCGCGAACAGCACCGTCAGCTCGAAGGTGATCGGGATCATCTCGGGAAACGAGAACAGGGCCTTGCCCCCGATGACCTGCGGATACGCATAGAGGTGAACCCAGGTCTGCAGCGCGAGGGCCGAAAGGCAACCCAGCACGCCGCCGATGAGCACGATCCAGCCGAGCGGCGAGGGTGCAAGGCCCATGGCGCGCTCCAGCCCGTGCACCGGGAACGGCGTGTGGGCGTCGACCGACGTGCCGAGGTTCGCGTCGCGAAGCGTCTCGCACGCGTGGTAGAGGCCGGCCGGCGAGTCGTACCAGCCGACGAGCGCGTAGGCGCCGGGCCTGGTCGTGTGCGAGCGAATCGAGCCAGACATCAGGTGGCCTCCGCGTGGACGTGGGCGTGGGCCGCACCGTGGGCGTGGGCCGCACCGTGGGCCCTGTCGTGGCCGGGCTGGTGCGGATCCGCGTCGGGCAGCACACCCTTGACCTCGGCCATCGCGACCATCGGCAGGAACCGGATGAACAGCATGAACAGGGTGAAGAAGAGGCCGAACGTCCCGACGAACGTCGAGATGTCGATGATGGTCGGGTGGAAGTAGGACCAGCTCGACGGGAGGAAGTCGTTGGCGAGGCTCGACACGATGATGACGAAGCGCTCGAACCACATGCCGATGTTCACGAAGATCGTGATGACGAACATGGCCGGAATGCTGGTCCGGATCTTCTTGAACCAGAACAGCTGGGGAGAGATCACGTTGCACGTGACCATGATCCAGTAGGCCCAGGCGTACGGGCCAAAGGCGCGATTGACGAAGGTGAAGCGCTCGAACTCATTGCCCGAGTACCAGGCAATGAAGAACTCCATTGCGTACGCGTAGCCGACGATGCTGCCGGTCGCGAGCATGATCTTGTTCATGTTCTCGAGGTGGCGGATGGTCACGATGTGCTGCAGGCCAAAGGCCTTGCGGCAGATGATCATGAGCGTCATCACCATCGCGAAGCCGGAGAACACCGCGCCGGCGACGAAGTACGGCGGAAAGATCGTGGTGTGCCAGCCCGGAATGACCGAGACCGCGAAGTCGAACGACACGATCGTGTGCACCGAGAGCACGAGCGGCGTCGACAGGCCCGCCAGGATGAGGTAGGCCTTCTCGTAGTTGAGCCAGTGGCGGTGCGAGCCACGCCAGCCGAGCGCGAAGATGCCGTAGACGATCTGGCGAACGCGCGTCTTCGCCCGGTCGCGCATGGTCGCGAGGTCGGGCACCAGACCCACGTACCAGAACAGCAGCGAGACGGTGCCGTAGGTGGACACCGCGAAGACGTCCCAGAGCAGCGGCGAGCGAAAGTTCTGCCAGACGTCCATCTGGTTCGGGATGGGGAAGAGCCAGTACGCGAACCAGATGCGGCCGACGTGGACCGCCGGATAGATGCCGGCGGCGGCGACCGCGAACAGCGTCATCGCCTCGGCGGCGCGGTTGATCGAGGTGCGCCACTTCTGGCGAAACAGGAACAGGATCGCCGAGATCAGCGTGCCGGCGTGCCCAATGCCGATCCAGAAGACGAAGCCGGTGATGTCCCAGGCCCAGCCGACCGGGTGGTTGTTGCCCCAGACGCCGATGCCCTCGGAGAAGAGGTGCGTGAGCGACCCGAGCAGGATGAGCAGCATCGAGCCCGTGAGTCCGAGCAGGATGATCCAAAGAGGTGGGGTCTTGCGCTCCACCACCCCTGCGACGTCCTCGGTGATGCCGTGAAAATCACGACCCTCGAGGATCTGAGGATGCCGCTCGATCGCCTCGCGGAGCTCGTCGTTCGGGAGCTCGTTTACGGACAAGACGGACATCAGCCGAGCTCCGGGTTCGGGTTTCTCACGCGCTCGAGGTAGCTCGTGCGCGGGCGGATGTTGATCTCCTCGAGCAGCTTGTAATCACGGCCTTCGGCGAGGAGGGCATTGAGCCGACTGTGCGGATCGGACAGGTCACCGAACGTGATGGCGGCGGTCGGGCAGGTCTGCTGGCAGGCGGTGGTGATGGCGCCGTCCTCGACCACGTCCTTGCCGCTCTTGTGGGCGGCGATCTTGGCCTGGTTGATGCGCTGCACGCAGTAGGTGCACTTCTCCATGACGCCGCGGTCGCGCACCGTGACGTCGGGGTTCATCGCCATCTTGTGCAGCTCGGGCGTGTGCTTCGTGTAGTTGAAGTAATTGAAGCGGCGCACCTTGAACGGGCAATTGTTGGCGCAGTACCGCGTGCCGATGCAACGGTTGTAG
>JAHFDS010000098.1 GCA_023248855.1 Myxococcales bacterium | reverse complement strand
CGCCCAGCGCCCGGCGTTCTCGGGCCACAACTTCGGGTTCTCGATCGACATCGACATCCGCGACTGCATGGACCGTTGGCAGATGTCCAAGCGCGAGCTCGACGACTTCATGGTGTCGCAGGGCTGGTACTGCCACCGCAAGGACCACGCGCTCGCCTCCGAGGCGTGGCACTTCAACTTCTTCGGCACGGGCGGCGACGCCCAGAGGTACCTGGCAGCCTGCGCGTGCGCGCACAGCACGGCGCCCGGGCTCGAGGCCAAGATCCAGGACCACTACGGCGCCGAGATGGACCTGTCGGGTGTCCAGGTCCAGGCGGCCCTGCAACGGCTGCGCATGTACTCTGGCGACCTCGACGGCATCCTCGGGCCGCTGAGCAGGCAGGCCATCTTCGCCTTCCAGCGCGCGTGGGCACTCGCGCGGACCGGCACCGCCGACAGCATCACGCAGCGCACGCTCGCCTTCGTGACCGCCGAGCTCGTGATCGAATAGCCCGGCGGTACGTCCCGCCCTCCGCCTTGCCGGGGAGCCGCAGGTCGCCTCTCACAGACTTCGGAATCCACCCTTGACCACCTAAGCTAATAGCTTAGACTGAGGTGTGCGCTTCGAGTGGGACCCTGAGAAGGCGGCCCGCAACGAGGAGGTTCACGATGTCACGTTCGAGGAGGCATGCGAGCTGTTCGAGTCAGGTGCCGAGACCCTCGAGATCTATGACGTCGAGCACAGCGATACCGAGGACCGCTTCAAGTCCGTCGGCCCCGTCCGTCGAGGCCTGGTCCTGGTCGTCTGGACGGAGAGGGACGACGACGTGATTCGCATCATCAGCGCGTGGTGGGCGACCACGAAGGAACGCCGCATGTACCAGGAGTTCTTGGAGGAGCTGCATGGCCACCAGACCTGAACTGACAGAGGAGGAGCTCGGACGTGCCCTCACCCGGGCTCAACGCCAGCGCATCGTCGCGGGAGACCTTCAGCCGGGTGATGTGGCTGCGCTGCGCCGATTCGTGTGCCTGAGCCAGGAGGAGTTCGCGCGTGCCCTCGGGATCAGCGTGCACACACTTCGCAACTGGGAGCAGGATCGCGTCACCCCGGACGGTCCCGGCCTTGCCCTGCTGCGGATCGCGGCGCGTCATCCTCGAATCATCCGACAGAACCTCGAATCCGCTGCGTGAGGTAGCCGATCACCCCGCGCCGCGGCGGCGCTTTGCGCTGAGCTGGACGAGGCGCTCCGTCGCGGCCTCGATCGAGTTGTGCGCCGGGCAGATCGGGCGGTAAGAGCAGAAGTCGCAGAACCTGGAGACGACGGGCTGCGGGTCGGGGAACGAGGCGCGCTCGGCGGCGTCATTGATCCAGCCCACGAACCAGGAGCGCACCTGACCTCGGATGACATCTGCCGAGGACGGCTTAGCCCAGACGAGCTCGGCGTCGCCGATGAAGTGGATGCCGAGCCAGACCTTCTTGAGCTCCGGGTAGTGGCAGAGCGCCATGAGCGCGTAGGCGCGCAGCTGGGCGGAGTGCCACTTGATGTCGCCCTTGCGGCCGGTCTTGTGGTCGATCACGGCGGCGGAGAGATCCTCGAGCAGGAAGCCGAGATCCCAGGCGCCGCGGAAGAAGACGTTGTTGCCGAAGAACGGCGCGGGCTCGAGGGCGGCGGTGAGGCCCACCTTCTCCTCGCAGAGCTCGCGTCGGATCGGCGTCGTGGCGCGAAAGCGCGCGAGCGTGGCGCCGAACGCGCGGATGCCTTCTAGGAAGCGCGCGATGCCTGCCATCTCCTCGGCCGAGAACCCGTGCTCGGCCTTCGCCGCGTCAATGGCGGCGTCGAGCGCTTCGCCGCGGGTCGTGCGCTCGAGGATGCTGTGGGCGCCTCGCCCCACGCGTGTCACGAGGCCGGGCATGTCTTCGGGCAGGTGATCTCGGTACTTGTACTTCCAGGCCAACGGGCAACTTCGGACCAACTTCGCCTTGGTCACGCTCCACGGGGCGAGCTCGAGCGCCTGGGTCGAGAACGGCGTCACGACGCCAACCTCGACCGAGCGAACGCCCAGTGGTCGGGGTAGCGGACCTCGTAGCCCTGGCTGTTGTAGGTCTGCAGCCGATCGCGGCTGTGCGCGGTCAGGTAGCGGTGGGTCTGGTCGAGGAAGTCGATGACGAGCAGCACCGCGGAGCGCTTGCCCGCCCGCATGCCGCGTCCGATCCGCTGGATGCACTGGATCTCGCTCTTGCCACCGGCCGCCAGCACGAGCGCATCGATGTTGGGCAGATCGATCGCCTCGTCGAGGATCGGTGAGCTGACCAGGCACCGGAGCTCGCCCGCGCGAAAGCGGTCGAGGACGGCCTTGCGCTCCCGGCTCGTGTTCCCGGCGCCGAAGATGAACTCGGCCTCCACGCCGGTGGCGCGCAGCGACGCGAGCAGCGCTTCGCCATGTTCGAGCTCACGGACCAGCACGAGGGTCTGCAGGCCCTCACGATGGAGCTGCGCGACGCGCGTGACGATGTGCTGGTTGCGGCTCTGGCATTCGACGATGCCGCGCCGGTACGCGGTCGCGTAGTCGACCTGGGAGATCAATGGAAACCCGATCGGGATGAGCTCGACGACCGGCCGCACGAGGACCCCGGCGGTGATCAGCTCGCCAGCTGAAACGTCGTGGATGACCGGCCCGATCCCGGCCCGGACCTTGAGGTCCGCGTTGTCGGATCGGCCGGTGGGCGTCGCGGAGAGGCCGATGCGGTAGGGCGCCGGGCAGGCCATGATGACCTGGAACGCGCGGTCGGATGCGCCGTGGTGCACCTCGTCGACCACGAGCAGCTTGCGGGTCCGGAGGAAGGCGCGGGTGCGCGGCTCTGCGATGCGCCTCGCGAGGGTCGCCACCGATGCGATCACGATGTCCTTCTCCTCCCAGCGGCCGTCTCCGATGACACCCACCTCGGAGCGGAGGTGTCGCTCGAGCACGGACTGGGTCTGCAGGAGCAGGTCCTTCGACTCGACCAGGATGAGGCTCGGGGCGCCGAGCTGAGAGACCAGCCCGGCAGCGAGGATGGTCTTGCCCCCGCCGGTCGCGATCTTGACGATGCCGCGCCGCAAGACGAGGGCGCGCGCGATGCCCTCGCGCTGGTAGCCGCGGAGCTGACCCTCTGCGGGCAGATCGGAGAACTCGGGCGCGTCGCGCGCCGGTGCGGGGTAGTCGGTGAGGTCCAGGATCTCGGTCGGGACGCCGTGCCGCAAGAGGAGGCGGTGCACCTCCTCGACGAGGCCCGCTGGAAAGAGGTTGTCCGGACGCAGCAGGAGGTGTCGGCGGCCGTCCCAGAGCCGTGACCCGTCCGCGCGCAGCTTCTGATAGGCCGGGGTGAACTCCGCGCCGCGCACGCGATAGGAGGTCACCTGCCGGACGGCGTCCTCCGGGAAGGCGCCCTCGAGCTGGGCGAGCTGGTCGCGAACGACGATCCGCGTGACCTCCGGCGCCCGCGGCGAGACGTCTAGCCGAGCGACCACGAGGCCTCCTTTCGGCGCTTCTCGATCAGGGCCGTCAGCGACTCGGGATCGCGGGCCGGCGGCTTGGTGAGCGCGTGGCCCATCTCGGCAGCGGCAGGCGCCGCGGGAGCGGGCGGCGCCACAGCCTGGTCGCGCATGGGGACCGGGCGCACGCTCCTCTCGTAGCCGCGCTCCATGAGGTTCTGCAGCTTCTGGTCGAAGAACTTCCGGCCCGTCCGTTCGCTGTCGCAGAGGGTGGTGCGCGAGTCGACGCTCTTGGCGTTGTCCCAGCGGTAGAACAGCTCGACGCGTCCATCGTCGCGCTCGCGCAGCGCCACGTGATAGAGCGCGCGCGGTCCCTTGGAGAGGTACTGCTCGCAGATCGTGCGCATGGTTGACCTCGAATCCCGGTTCCCGAACGAGCGGGTCGGCCAATCGGTCAGGCGAGCAGGGCCGCGGGGAGCGCGACGGCCTGACCCTCGGCGAGGTAACGCAGCAGCGCGCCCGCGCGCAGCTTCTGGACGCGGGGCGCCGAGAGGCTCCGGTCGAACGCGATGCCGCGATGCCCGGCGTCCTCGAGCGGCCAGTGGACGAGGATGTACTCGAGCCCTGGCAGGTGGTCGAACAGCCGTCCCGTTCGCCGGGCCAGGGCTTCCGTGCAGCGGGCGTTGACGCCGAGGTGGCAGCCGCCGTCCTCGATGCAGGCGAGCGGACGGATGGCGGGGTGCTGGCGCGTCAGGATCTGGCACTCGGGGTAGAGCGCGGCGAGAGGCAGAAAAAGCGTGCGCCCTCCCACGAGCACTCCCGTGGGAGCGGCCGCGATCGGAAGGACCGGCAGCACGCTGAGCTACGACTCGGGGGTCGTCGGTGCCGGCGGCGGCGAGGGGCCATCGCCCGAAGAGGCGTCACCATCGGAGCCGGAGGGAGGGATTAGGCCGAGCTTCCGTCCGAGCTCGTGACCCGCGACCGACAGGACACCGGCGAACCCGATGACGATCGCCTGGCCAGGATTCGCCCCGCCCTGGATCGCCGCGAGGGCGCCCGCCAGCGCGCCGAAGGCCGCGACCACGGTGCGCCGGCCCCAGCGTGGCAGCCGCGCCCACCAGTTCGGTACGCCGGGGCCGTGTGTCTCCCAGCGCTTGAGCACCGCGACGATAACGCCGATGACGAGCGCCAGCAGGCCCATCAGCCCCAGCACCTTGTAGTTGGTGATCGCCTGGGTGAGCTGGTCCCAGGCGCCGAGCACGTCGGATCCGGGCAGGCCCGGGATGGGGGTGAACGACGGCGTGAATTGCATGATCGACTCCTGACCTGGCGCGCGAGTGCGCCGCTACGTCGGTTCAGGAGCGACCAGGTCGGAAGATCGGGCAGGGTCGCCGGCAGTGTGCGTCTGGTTGGGAGCGGGAGAGCTACGGCCGCGACGCCAGCGAGTACTCACGCCTGCCGTCGATGCCGGGAAACGCAGCGAAGAGAGGGGCGTTTGGGAAGTCAGTCAACAGTCGCCTCGCCACCGCTCGCAACGTTCTGCCGTTGCCCAAGCAGTCGTCGAGAATCGCGATCGGGGTTCCGGGCGAGCGCGCGATCTCCGCCGTCGCCTGCAGCGAATCGCGAATCGCCTCTTCCGCAAGATCGATGTACCGGACGCCCTCCGGGCGTTTGTACGCGAGATCAGTGGCGTCTGGCCACCTGGTCCGCGCAGCGTTGCGCAGAGGCTCGCTGCGCTCGTGACGGCTGGAGGGTACGATCAGGAAGCTCCCTGCGTCTGGCAGGCGAGCCACGAGGCTGTCGCAGATCGGTCTCCAGTGGCTGTTTCCAAGGGCCGTCCAGCGCTCTGCGATCTGCAGGAACGTCGTGGCGTCCTTTCCCGATGCCTGCCGCCCACGGGCCCATTCTCGCACGGCTCCTTCAAGGCATCCGGCGAGAGCAGGGTAGTTATGGTCCGGAAGTTGGTCTCTCTGGCGCTCTGCCTGAGATTGAAGGTAGTAGACCGGAATCCAGAGTTCCTCATTGACCTGAAATTGGACAGTCTGTAAGTCCATCAGGGTCGTCGTCTTCTTGATGGTCGATGCACCATCACACAGCCGAGACTAAACCATTGCCGACGCCAGCACTGGGGAGAGTGCCGCCCAGCGTGCCCCAGACCTGCACCATGATGCCCTCGATGCCGTCCAGGTAGGCGGTGGGGAAGGTGTATGCGATGAGCGGGCCGTCCACGAACGCTAGGCGAGCGCCGGCGTCGAAGACCAGGTCGCGGCCGAAGCCGGCCCAGGCCACGTCTGCCGCGGTGCAGTAGGCGGGCATCTGGTCGTACGGGCGGCGCGGTCTGGTGCTCCACATCGAGTACTCGCGCCACTTCTGGTAGCGCGGGTTCACGGCGAGCGTTACGACGTACGCGCTCGGTGCGTTCGGCCGGAACCAGGGAGCCCACGGGAGCTGGAAGCCGTAGACCGCCCCCTCGTTGGTGTTGGGTCCCACGATCTCGACCAGAGGCGGCGTTGGTGAGACCGGCGCGGCGAAGGGCGGGCGCCATTCCGGCACGGCGCGCTGTGGCGTGTCCCCGCCGTCCGACACCATGCAGTGCGACTGTGCGCGCAGCGTGAAAATCCCACCGGACTGGTAGGTCAGATACGCCCAGGCGAGCGGCACCTTGTAGGGGTTGATGAAGTTGAAGCCCTGGGGGCCCACTGGGTTGCCCACGCCGTCACGCTCGACGTTGATCATCGCGACCTGGCCCATGAGGCGCAGCCGGCGTCGAACCTCGAGCACCTCGGCGTCTACGGCGATGGTGCCGTCCGACCAGCCGTCCTGGTCGAAGCCGTCGGCGGCGTCGAGTCGGAGCGCAGCCGCCACCGTGGCGTCGCCCGAGTAGCCGACGAGGCTCGCGCGGCGGCCGAGGTCGCGCAGGCCGCGCCCGCGATCCTGGCCTGACTCGAGTGAGCCGAGGAGCTCCCCGCGGCCGCCGAGGTCAGCATCCCAGATGCGCACGCCCGCCCCGCGCGCGAGGTCGACGCCGGAGGCGTCGAGCCGGGCCGTGATCGCGCCCTGGGCCTGGTGGCCGCGGACGGCGGCGGGCGCGCCAGGGAGATCGCTCAGCAGATCGATCGTGCCGGTCCCGTGCACCCTCAGCACGCCGGCGCCCACATCGATCCGGAGCTTGCCGCGCGGATCGTCGACCGTGATGCGCCGGCCAGGGTCTCCGAAGGCCGCCCAGGTGCGGAACACGAGATCGCGCTGGAGGCGCCCGTGCGCGTCGGGGCCGAACACGTCCGCGATCCGCCGCGGGACACGCGCCATCGGGATGATGGTCGCCACCGGGACCGTACCGCCGGCTCGGTTGTCGAAGCGGGCGGCTCCGAGCAGCACGGAGCGCGCGGTGGGTGCCGCGGGGTCGGGCTCGAAGTCCTGCGAGCTCGTGTGCTGGAGGCGGGTGGGCGCGGTCTGCCAGTCCGGGTTCGTGAGCGGGATGGAGGGATCGGTCGTGTTCGGCTGCGGCGTCCCCCAGAAGTACGCGAACACGATGCCGGCCGGTGGATTGAGCGCGAAGGTCTCGCTGTCCACCGTGGCTGACATGCGGTGGCGAACGCCGGCGGCGTAGTAGGTCGTGGCCGGAAAGTGCACCCGGGCGGTGAACTGGCCCGGGGCGGCACCGGCCACGAGCTCGAGCTGCGTGGGGAGGCCGCCCTCGACCACGCCCGTGCCATTGAGCTCGTTGAAGTAGAGCCGGGCGATGTCCCAGAGCGGGACGGGAACCGGGTCGATCCAGCGTGGCGCTGGCGAATCGGTGCCCACGGGGGACCAGGTGCCGGGATGGCCGAACTTGGCCTCGGCCAGCACGAACGCGAGCGCGTCGCGGAAGTTCTTGACGGTGCCGAGCTGGTCTTCCTCGCGGCCGGTCAGGCGCTCGCTCATTCCACCGAGCCGGTCAGGCACGTCGAGCGTGCGCGCGAGCAGCTTCTCGCCCCGCAGGACATCGCCCTCGAAGAGCCGCGGGCGCACGTCGCCGGGCGCGCTGCGGTCGTTCGGGTCCCTCGGATCGGCGAGGCGGCCCACGCTGCGGACGAATCGGTAGCCCCATGTGGAGGGCGGCAGCGCCAGGGCGAGGTTCGCGACGAAGCCGAGGGCCACCGCGCGTGCCTGGTCGGCCGGCGGCATGGGCGGCGTCACGACGAGCTCGTTCCTGACCGGGTCGACGACGTCCAGGCTGTACGCGTTCGCCGAGAGCGGTACGCCGAGGGCGGAGCCCGGACGGAACAGGGCGGCGCGCGCCACGCGAAGGGTCGTCCGTGCGGGGTCACTGGTGTCGAGCGACAGCACCTTGCCGATCGCTCCCTCGGTGCGGACGCGGGACTCGTCGATCACGCTGCGGCCCTGCGGCGCGATCACCGGGATGACCGCCAGCGGGATGACGAGCCCCGGAGTGTCCACGCCCGAGGTGGCGAAGGTGGGGTCGTCGAGCGCGTCCACGGGTTGCCAGGTCACGGACAGGCGCGTCCGCACGTCCTGCACGAACTCGCGCCCGGTCGTGCCGTCGGGGTTCTGGGCTCCCGGATCCCAGAAGTAGCGCGCCGCGGTATCCGAAGGCACGAGGCGAAAGATGACGCCGATGTGGTGCAGGCCTGCGCCTTCGAGGGAGAGCGTGACCACGCTGCCTGGCGAGTCCTCGATGTGCACGAGCTGGAGCGTCGGGTCGAGCGCGGCGCCGTTGTAGATGCGCAGGACGTTGGTCGCCGTGCCGGGGGTTCCATCGAGCGCGACGTCGAAGCCCTCGACGACGCCCATGAGCTCGGAGAACAGCTGCTGCACGTGCACCTTGAGCTCGGCCGCGGCGAAGCCACTGCCTCCGTGCAGGAAGTCCTCGAGATCGATGCGCTGGTTGCCCAGCACGCGCAATCGCTTGCTCATTTCGATGCCTCCGAGAAGGTCGCGAGCGCGGCGCGTAGGGCGGGCACGAGCTGCTTTTTCAGGCCCAGGCGCACCGCGCGATCGATGCGCTGATCGACAGAGGCCTCCACCGCCTTGCGCACCACCTCCGCGAGGTCCGTGCGGAGCGCGGGGAGCGTGGCGAGCAGGTGGTCGAGCTCGGCCTGGAGCCGTTGCAGGCGCTCCTGCGCGGCGCCCGCCTCCTGGAGGGTCCGCTCCTTGAGCCTGGCGAGCGTGGCGGTGCGCGACTCGAGGTCATTCAGGATGGCCTGTTTGGTCGCGATGGCGCTCGTCAGCTGCTCGCGCTCCCAGCGCAGGTCGGTCACCTCCGCGGTGAGCGTCTTTTCACCCTGCGCCGGCGTCACGGCGCCTCCGTGTAGAAGCGGACTGCGTAGCACGGCTCGCAGAACCAGGGCGGCGCCGTGCCCGGCGTCGGATCCGGGCCGCGCTCGAACGTGACGAACACGCCCGCGGCGCGCACGAGGTCGACCAGGGTCTTCAGGCGCTCGATCCAGAAGTCGTCCGCGAACAGGACCAGCGGGTGGTCCGAGCGATCCGCGCGCGGTGCATAGGGCCGGGGCCTGGCGACGTCGCGGTAGAGCTCGCCTGATCCGGGAGCGGTCTCGAGCGCCGCGCCCGTGAACGGGTTAATGGCAAGTGGATCCTGGCGCGCGACGATGGGCTCGTTCTGCCCGGTCCGCGGGTCGAGCGCGAGGACGGTGGCGAACTCCTCCGGGAACGCCTCCCAGCTCGCTGGATCGCCAGGCACACGCTCGCGCCCACAGACCTGCAGGCGCGCATCGAACGTGTAGACGTAGGGGCCGGGGAACGCCCGGTCGGTCGCGAGCCGGGCCGCATCCCCGGAGCGGTTCCACGGGTGGAAGGCCCAGAGCTGCGGTGCGGGCGCCGCGCTGGGTGGGGGCGGTGGATCCCACGGCTCGCCTGCCGGCTCCTCGACGATGCGGTCGGGCTGCGCGGCGGGCGCGGGATGCGCGAGATCGTCGTGCAGGTAGCTCGCCTGCCGCAGGTCCGCCCGGACATGCGTGACGTCCTGTCTGCGCAGAAGGTCCACGAACACGCGCGGGCCGAGGGTCCGCTGGTCGAGGAATGGCGTCGTGGGCTGCGCGTCGGGTGGACCGAGGGCGCGGCCGGTGTCGTAGACGGCGAAGGAGCGCAGGTCGATCCGCGTGGCCAGCTGAAGGAATCGCGGGTTCGGATCCTCGGTGGCGGGCGGTCCGGGCAAGAGCGCGGCCGCCATCCGCCGGTCCGCCACGTCGAGATCCGCCCAGGCATGCGCGGCGGACGCGGGCGGGATCGTCACGCGATAGACCCTTGGCAGCTTGAGATGCAGCGCCGCGGCCAGACCGCCGAACGTGCGGGTGTCGATGCGGTAGGTCGCGAGCACTTCGGCGCCGGTGGGCAAGCCGGGCCGCGGGATGGGCGCACCGGTCGCGGGGTCGATGGCGAAGCAGGTCAGCGGCGCGGGCAGCAGGTCGAACGTGACCTGTCCGCCGAGATCGACCTGGTAGCGCGCGGGACCCAGGCGCACGGGAGCCGGCACGGCGGGCGTGTGCGGGTTCACCCAGAGCTCCACCGACCCCGGCACGATAGGGAAGAACGCGAGCTGCGCCGTCGTCTGGCCTCCGACCGCCCGCGCCACCACCACCTCAGGCCCCGGCGGGTTCGGTGCAACGGATCCGGCGGTGCCCACCTGGACACCGGCCGTGGTGATGGTGACGGTCCCGGTGCCCGACGGCGCGGGGGCATCCGCGGGCAGGCCGCGGCCGGTCAGGCGCACCGCCGTGGCCGGCGGGACCACGCCATCTCTGGGAGGCGCGCTCGCATCGGCCAGGACCTCGACGTGTAGGTCGGGCGGCGCGGTGACTGGGTCGCCGGCGTACTCGATGCGCAGGGTGTCGCCGAGCAGCACATCGAGGAGCGCGAGGAGCCGCTCCTCGGTGGTCTTCGGCGCCATCATGCAGAGGCGCAGGACCTGTCGCCAGGTCTCGTCGTCCACGCCGGCACGCGGCCGGAACACGCCGAAGTTCTCGCCGATGGTGTCGAGGTAGCGGCCGTCCGCCCGATCGACGAACAGCTCGTCGCGCACCTGGTCGATGGCGCCCTGGAACCGATCAGCCATGACCGACTCCTCGCCCCGCCGCGCGTTCGTCCTCGGCGAAGATGGCGGACAGCACGACGCCAGGCGCCAGCTCGTGCGCGTGCGCCACGCGTGGGCCGAGCGTCTTCTCGGCGAAGCCCCGCTTCACCAGGCGCGTCACGAATTCACCGCTCGCCGGTCCGAAGACGCCCCCGGCGCGCGTGGCGAGCGGAGGCAGGTGCAGGCGATATCGCCCCGCCACCAGGGGCGAGACGAAGAGCTCAAGATAGGTCGGATCGTCGATGGGCGCGACGCGACCAGTGCCTGGATCTGGCCGCCGCTCCTCCCGGCCGACGGTCCGGACCTGGAGCCAGGCACCGCCGCCGAGCGGCTCGATCCGGTAGCGCGCTGGCTCCGTGAGCGCTGGCGTGACGGCCAGGGGCATCGGGAAGTCCACGCGCACCGTGCCGTGCTCCGTGAAGCGGATGCGGAGCTCGGCCGGTACGAACACCTCACCGGACAGCTTGCTGTCCGTGTGCTGGATGCCATCCGCGTAGCGGACCGCGAGCGAGAACGCGAACCGCCCGAGGAGCGCCCGCGACGGAATTAGCCGGAGCTCGCCGGTGCGGTCACCGTGGTTCGAGAGCGCGATCCGCAGGATGCCCTCGCCAGCGGACAGGACCTCCGCCATCGATAGATCCCGGTCGAGCCCGGTGAGCGGCACGATGACGAGGCCCGCGCGCACGAACGGGAGGCCGTGCGCGGGCGGCGCGATCTGCCGGTCGTAGAGGAGGGCGTAGGCGTTCACGGATGCGCGCGCTCCATGCGGAGGTCCGGCACGAAGGAGAGCGACGGGCCCTGCGCAGCGGGTGGCTCGAGCTCGAGCCGAGACACGCAGCCGCAGGGCGCGAGCGCGTGCACGGCGAGGAGGATGGGCGTCCCGGCGTGGTCCTCTGCGATATCGAGCGCACGCAAAAGGCCGTCGCGCGCGTTGGTGAGCTCGTACTCGTCGAGGAAGAACAGCACCGCGTGATCGGGCAGCGAGAGGGTCTTCTCGATCCCTGCGCCCGAGAGCGCGATGGCCAACTCCGGGAAGGTGCCGTCCGCCGGCAGGAACGCATTGCCGGTGGGCAGGATGGGACGGCGCGCGCTCACCTTGCCGTCCTCGACGAGCGCGTAGAGCTGGCGCGGGTGGGTCGCATCCGCGGCGATCACGACGCCGAGATCGCCCCCCTCGGCGCGATCGAGCTGACCGGAGACGACCCCGGGCACCGCCCGGTTGATGCCGCCGCTCGCGGCGCGGTAGGGCTGGGCCCGGAGCTGGAAGGACCAGGGCCTGCCCTTGTACGCGTGTCCGAGCGCCCGCAGGTCACCGAAGACGGCGTGCACCAGATCGGCGTCCCCATCGCGCATGCCCTCGAAGGGCCCGATCCGGTAGAGCGCAGGCGGCTCCGCTGGCACTGAGCGCGCAGCGGCCGGGCCCCGGAGCTCGAGCCGCGGGCTTGCCTGATGCCAGAACGGCCCGCTCGCGGCCGTGATGGTGCGGCCGTCCTCCGCGCACCGCGCCGTGACGGCGAGGACGTGCTGATCGCCGGCAGCCTCTCCGGCGATGAACCCGAGCTTGCCGCTCGTCCGGCCGGTCGCCTCGAACGCCCCGAGCTTCGCGATCCCGCGGGCGGCTGGTGCGAGCTCGAGAGCGGCCTTGCCCGCGGCGAGCGCCGCCATCACCGCGACCGGTACCTCCTCGAGCTCGGCCTCGAGCCTGCCATCGCAGGCATGTCGGGGAAGAGACGCCGGTACGGCGACCCGCATCACCGCGAGCTGGCGCTCGCTGCGCGCCGGCGCGAGCTTGCCGCCGGTGAAGACGACCGCGAGCCGGTGCGTGCCGGAGAAGCCTGGCTGAAGGGTGATCCCGAAGCACAGCGCGTCGGCCTTCTTCGATGGCCGCTCGAGCGGCGTCACGATCGCCGCGATGCCGGCCGAGCGCGCACGGTCGAGCGCCACCTGGTCGTACCCCGCGGGCAGGCCCGTGACGCCGATCCAGGTCCCGGGGCCGAGCAGCTCGCCCGAGGCCCCGTAGAGCGCCTCGAAGACGCCGCGGTTGGCACCGGGCCGCGCCGCACACGCGGGAATCGGATCGGTCGGCAGCCACAGGTGCACCTCGCGCGGCTTGCAGCGGGTCACGATTTCGAGCACGTACGCAGTCGCCATGACGAGCCTCCGAAGAAACCTGCGAAACCGGCGAGCCACCACACGCAGACCCCTCACTGCACGATCACGCTGCCGCGCGGGGCACGCGCGATCTCGTCCTCCAGGATGACGACGTTGCCGGTGGGCAAGAGCGCCGTGGCGTCGAAGACGCCGGCCACGTCCATCGCCAGCGCCACCATCCGCGCCAGCACGACCTCGGCGCCGAGGCCGAGGCCATTGATGTAGGCCTCGACGGCGGCCGTCACCGGAGACGCCAGATCCGAGCGCGCGAAGCCCTCCTTGGGGGTGAGCGCGAGACGCACGTCGATCTGGCGCACGGAGGGGAAGCGCACACGCACGCGCGTCCCGGCCGCCTTCCAGCCGGGGTAACGGAAGCGATCGTCCTCGTCGCCGTTGATGACACGCTGCACCTCGGCGACGAGACCCGTGTAGAAGGCGTAGGTCGCGTTCACCGTCGCGCCGGCGCGCAGGCCCGGCGCAGCGGCACCGGTGCGAGGATCGCGATATGCGTGATCGGGCGGCAGCGTCCCCAGCGTGACCACGCCCGTGGTGTCGTCGAGCGCCGCGTAGGAGGCGAACGCCGGGTCATTGGCGGCGAGCAAGAGCGCCGGAGGCACGCCGGGCGTCTGGATGATGAGCCGCAAGGTCGCGGGCACGATGGGCACGTGACGCAAGCGCACATGTCGCTGCCCGGCGGTCGCCGCGCCCAGGACCACCTCCGGCTGGACCAGGGTCTCCGTGCTCTGCGCGAACAGGTTGGTCGCGTCGAGGACGAAGAGCGTGCTCTCGCCCGGCTGGGTCTCGCGGAGGTGCGCCGAGGACACCTGACCGAGCAGCGCGCCGGCGTCATTCCAGGCCTTGACGCCGATGACCTTGCCCTCGAGCGCGGCGACCGTCCCGCGGGGCAGCGCGCGAATGTGGCGGCGCGCCCGCGCGCGGAGGTCGTCGTCGCTCTCGGCGTCGCGGCCGCCGAAGCTGGAGATGGGGTTCGTACAGGTCGCGCCCTCGAGCCCAGGGATCGGCGAGCGCAGGAACTGGATCGCGCCGGCGGGGACGTTCGTCACGCTGCCCGGCACGGTCGCGACGATCGGAAGGGGCGAGGAGGCCGTGCGGCCGGCTGGAATGAGCCCGTTTCCCGTGGTCACGAAGTCGACCCGGGCGCGATCGGGGGTCTCGTCGGCGTAAACCGTGATCGGCGCGATGAGCGGCGTATCCCGGAGCAATGGCCGTGGCGCCGTGATGACCAGCTCGCCGAGCGCGGGGGCCGCCGGTTCGCGCACGAGATCGAAGTCCTCGAGCCGCCGATCGAGCTCGACTCCGGTCGCCGACGTGAAGGAGAAGTCGCGCAGGAGCTGCGCCATCTGAAAATACGCCTCGTCGTCTTCGAGCGCCGCCGCCTCCAGGAGGGTGCGGATCACCGAGCCGATCCGGAAGTCGGAGAGCGGCGTGTTGAACAGGACATGGTCGATCATGTCCTGGAGGATCTCGGCGAAGACGCGGCGCTGAAACGACATCAGAACCCCGGGGTGGCGGCGCCGACCAGGGCGCTCGTGCCGACTGCGGTCGCGCGCACCTTCATGCGCAGGACGTCGCCTTGCGCGCGGACCGACAGGTCTTCGAGCGCGGCGATGCGGTCGTCGGCGGCGATGGTCCGGTACGCCTGGAACTTCGCCCTGAACAGGAGGAGCGGGGACAGCCGCGTCCCGATCGGGAGCGAGAAGCCAAAGCTCGGGTGGAGCCGCAGATCGCCTGGCTGCGTGGACGCCTTGATGTACATGGCCTGCACCAGGTTCGGAACGCCCCGCACGAGCGCGAAGTCGAACACCGCCTGGCCGCCGCGCACCTCGCGCACGATCTCGATCTGCTGCGCGATGCGTTCGGCCGACCGCGCGCCATCGAACGTGGAGGCCGCGAGGGCCGTCACCGCGCCGGCCGAACGCGCCGGGTCGACGAGCTGGAGGTCCGTGCCGTAGAGGCGCTCGGCCAGATCCGCGCGCCGGCCGGCGCCCGTGCGCGGCGCGACGCTCGCGGCCGGAGCCGGCGCGGACGAGGGCACGAGGATGCGGTCTCCGCCCGAGAGAAGGCCGGGGCCGCGGGCCGGACCGACGTAGGGCGGCAGCAGATCGTTGATGAGGACGAGCTCTTTCCAGCGCGATTCGTCCCCGAGGACGCGCAAGGCGACGTCGCGGATGGTCTCGCCCTGGAGGATCACGGCCTCGGCGACGCTGCGCGCGTGCGGCGCGGCCGCGAGCACGGGATCGACGGCGCGCGCGAGCTCGAGTCGGCGCTGCGCAGCGACCAGCGGATCCGTGGAGTCCGCGCTGCCCTCGGCGCGAAGCGCGTTCACGGCGCGCTTGCCCGCGCGGGCCAGATCCCGCATCGAGCTCTCGAGGTCACCGCCGGCGCCGAGCGCGGTCGGCGCAGGTGAGCTCGATCCTGCGTTCGCGCCGGGGAGCTGGTCTCCGAGCAACTCGAGCGAGCGCGCGAAGTTGTCGGCGAACAGCGTGAGGTTCTCCCAGTCACGCACCGGCACGGTGACGAGCGCGACCGAGCCCTGCGCGATGCCGCCGATGAGGTCCATCGCGTCCCTGGCGAGATCGGACGCGTCATTGATGAGACCGATGGCGTTCTGCGCGACACCGAACGCGGTGGAGACCAGGTTCGTGATGCTGCCGCCGAGCGCGGCGACCTCGTTCAGCACGTCGTGCACCGCCTGGATCGCCTTGTTGAGCTCGCCGAGCGCGGCATTGGCCTTGGCGACGAAGCTCTGCGCGCGCTCGAGCAGGCCCGCGCCGGCGCCGGCGGTCGAGTCGAGGCCCTCCAGGCGCTCCTCGACGCCGGCGGCGAACGGGATGCTCGAGGGATCCATGCGCCCGAGCACCTTGAGCTGGAGCTCGTAGCGGTATCCGGTTCGGAGATCGCGCGAGCGTGGCACGCGCAGGAGCAGCGGCTCGACGATCCACCACTCCCCGTCCTTCAAGTTGAGCCAGGTGACGAAGCAGTCGTCGGGCTTCGTGATGTCCGGCGTCGTGAGCTTGCCCTTCTTGAGATCCAGGTAGAGCCGGAAGAACGCGCGCAGCTCGACGATGCGGTCGAAGCCGGTGGTCGAGTACGCGGGCGTCCGGTAGCTCGTGCCCGCGGTCTTGAGCTTCTCGTCGTTGGCGCCCGAGTCGAAGTCGGCGTCCTGGTTCTCCTGGAATGCCCAGGCGCGGCCGAGGCCGGGGCTGATGCTGGCGCCGGGGCCGCTCGCCGACTTGATGCCGGCGTCGAGCTCGCCGATGCCGCTGCCCAGCAGGGCGCGGCGCTGGTACTGGTCGAAGGGGCTCGCCGGCGGCGGCAGGTCTGGGAGGAAGACCCCTGTCGTGCCCCCGATGGTGAGATCGCCGAGCGCGTCGCCCTGGTGCTCGATGTAGCGGCCGCCGCCCTGGAGCGCCTGGATGTCGGCGGCCGCGGGCTCGGCCATCTCGATCTCCTGCGGATTCGGCCGGAACGAGTACACCAGGTCCTGGCCATCGGGAGCCGTCGCGACATCGAGGCTCCCGCCTCCGGTCGTCATGACGATGAGGTGATACAGCGGCTGCCGATCGGTCCCGGTGCCGCCGTAGAGGGCGTTCTCGTTGTAGGGCGTTCCGAGGAGGTCGTCCTTGTGCGCTTCGTTGAGCAGGATATCGACCGCGCTCGCGCGCTTCCGGATCTGCGCGGGCGAGAGCCTCGGGGCCTGACGATCGGCGCCCTCCATCGTCAGACCTCCTCGTCGGGCGCCTGTGCCGGCCGCGCGGCCGGATCGGGCATCCGCAGCGCGGGCGAGAGCAGGCGGTAGGTCTTCATCTTCGCGAACGTCCCGTCGTCGGTCCTGTTGCCAGGCGGCGTGCGTGGCGGCTCGGGCGGGGCGGCTCCGGGCGCCGGCGCCACGGGCGCAGCCGCTGGCGCGGGCTGGAACACGGCGGCCGTGGGGTTCGGTGGCGGCTGGGCAGGCGGCGTGGTGCCGTTCGGGCCGAGGCCGTGCTGATGCCGCGCGTACTCCTGGGTGTAGAAGGCCTCGAACTGCCCCTCGAGCGCCTGCAGCTTGGCGAGGAGGTCGGCCCTGAACTGGTTCCAGAAGGCGATGAAGGCCTCGCCGAGCACCGCGTGCTGGAAGGCGCGATCGCCGGCGTCCCCGAGCTCGAGCACCGGGCCGACGCCGTCGTGGCGCACGGTCAGGATCCGCACGCCCGCGCTCGTGATCCGGATCTGCCGGCCGGGCTTGAGCGCCAGGTCGAGGTCGCCGCCCACGCTCGGGGCAGCCGGGCCGGCCGCGTCCGTCTCGTCCTCCATCGTGGCCGAGGTCGCAGGCGTGCCCGACTGCTCGGTCGAGAGTGCGAGGCTTCCTCGGGCATCGATCTGGATCGCGAGCCCCGCATGCCTGGCTTCGAGCGCGATCCCGACCTCATCGCTCGGCGCGGGCGCGCTCGAGCCCGGCTGCACGCGGCATGGCGCCGGCCAGAACGCGCTCACGTACGGGCGCTGCTCGTTGCCCCCGAGGTAGCTCACCACGCACCAGTCGCCGTCGAGCGCGTCGATCGGGAGGTCCTCCGGCAGGCGGCCGCTCTGCTGCAGCTCGGCGCGCTGCGCGACAGAGAGGACGCGCTGGCTCGTGGGATTCGGGCGCACGCGCGACGCGCTCATTGCACCGAGCGGCGTGCCCGCGCACACGACCACGCCCTCGAGCACCTGGTAGGGCGTGCGGCGACCGTCGTCCACGATGAGGACCTGCGCCGTGAAGCCATCCACTTCGCGCGTGATCGCGGCGGCGCCGGCGCCGAGCGCGCCCCGGCCGCTCCTGTCGTAGACCTCGAGCACGATCCCGAGCTGGCCGCCGAAGAGGAAGTCCGAGGGGTAGCGCGGCACGACCGCGGCGCCCTGCACGGGGTGCCCCGAGGCGGTCTTCCAGTACCTGCGCGTCATGGCCGCACCGGCGTGCGCAGGCTCCGGCCCACGGCCGCGTCGAGGATCGGGAAGTAGCGCGTCCCGATCGCGCGGCGGAGGTAGATGTCCTTGGGGTTGACCGTGACCGTCGGCGCAGGCTTCTGGGCAGACACCGCGCTCGCGACCTGGTAGACGGTCCGCCGGGTGCCTGGGACTGTGGCGCCACCGACGACGGCGTTGATGCCGTCGGAGTCGGTCGAGCCGGTGTCGCCGGGGCGAGAGCCGGGGATCGAGATGTGCCGGATGCTCTCGCTGGCGCGCCGGATCATCGGCTGGCCGCGCGTGACCGTGAGCTGCGTGCGCAGCGAAGCGCGTCCGTCCGCGGAGAGCGTCCAATCGTGGCGGACGCCCTCGACGTAGTAGCACTCGTCGAGCTCCGGGATGTCGAGCCGGTAACCCACGCGGCAATCGAGGAGCGGCAGGCAGTCGATCGTGCCGGCGAGGTACTGGTTGCCGTGCTGGTGCCAGTGGTCGTTCAGGATGGCCCAGCGCGCCAGCGTCTTTCTCAGCGAGGCGTCGCTCGCGGCGAGCCCCATCTGCGTGTAGCTCGAGGCGATCTCGCGGACGCGCATGCCGTGGCGCACGAAGCTGTCGTAGGAGAGCAGCGGCACCACGCCCCGGTTGATGAACTTGAGGTCGGCTTGTAGTTCGCTCGAGCGCAGGTCGATGACGTTGATGTAGTCGTGGTCGCTGCGCCCGACCTGCATGCGCACGATGCGGTCGAGCGTGAGGAGCGCCGTATCGACGTACCTAGGCGAAGGCGCGGCCGCGCGGGCGGTCGCTGCATCGTTGGCGGCTTGCTTCGGATCGGTGGGCGTCGCGCTCGTGAGCGGGCGGCACGGCTGGACCAGCACCGGGTGCTCGCGGCTCGAGAAGAAGACGCCGGGATCTGCAGGGAGGCCGTAGACCGGCCCCGAGAGCCCCGCCGAGACCGTCTGCGACCCGGCGATCGTGCCGCCGCCGGGCGCCGAACCCACCGGACCGGGCGCAGTGACCGGCGCCGAGCTCGGGTAGCTCTCCTTCGAGATGGTCGTGAACGGGTACTCGCGCAGGATGACCGCGGGGCGGTACGCCGGCGCGGTGACTACGCCTTGCTCGTCCACGTTTCCGCCGAGCTCGTCGGGGACCATCGGTGCGGCCGAGCCGGGATCGCGGCCGGCCAGGCGCAGGTCGAAGAAGAGCTCGTTCATGCAGTCGTTCGAGCGGGACTCGAGGAGCGTGAGCAGGTTCCCCGACTCGGAGAGCATCTGCTCGGACGCCATGAAGCCGTCGATGTGCTCGCGCTCGATGTAGCTGCGGTCGAGCAGGTCGAGCAGCGTCCGGAAGGCGGGCTTGGCGCGCCGGTGCTTCATCACGTCTGCGAGCAGCGCCGCCGGGGCCGCCGTGGCCGCATTCGGGTTCGCGTTCGGTCCCGGCCCACCGCCGATGGCGGGGATGAACTTCTGAGGATCGAGGTAGGCCTCGCGCCGCCGCCCGTCGGGCAGCAGCTTGGTGACGGTCAGCTCGAAGTGGAGGTGCGGGTGTCCGGCGGCGTTCCCGGTGTCGCCCGAGAACGCGATGACGTCCGCGGGCGTGACCCGGTCGCCCACGCGCCAGGCCCGGCCAGCGCTGAAGTCGCCATCGTCGGCCTGCGAGGCTGGATGCCGGTTGAGGAGCGCGAGATCGGCGCCACTCGGCGAATCGAGATCGTGGCCGTCGGAGTACCAGTCCTGGAGGTGCATGTAGCGCGAATGGAAGACGGTCCCGCCGAGCTCGTGGCGGAGGACGATGAAGTTTCCCGCGGCCCCCTGCGCGACGCTCGAGCTGCGACGGAACGCGAGGTGCGCGATCACGCCGGGCGCGATGGGGTGTACGGGCGTGCCCTTGGGCGCGACGAGATCGACGCCGAGGTGTGGCCCGCGCCCGGCCCGCTCTGCGAGGAAGTGCGCGCTCTTCGAGGTCACGAGAGGAGCGCCGTTCTGCAGCGGATGAAGCAATCCGAAGGAGGAAGGCGTACCGGGACCGGTCGCGTCCACGAGCGCCCGGTCCGAGAGGTCGGCATCGGCCGGAACCGAAGGCGCGCCGACGCGGCGCTCGAGCACGAGCCGCAGGTGATCGACGTCGCCGCGCGCGTCCGTGCCGCCCGTGAAGACGTTGCCGTTCGCGCGCGCCGGGAGCGCCAGGTACGACGCGGGCAGACGCCACTGGGCCTGGTAGCCGAGTACGACGAGCAGGTGCGACTCGATGATGTCGGCGGGCGTGCCGAACCACTTGAGCCCCTGGCGCAGCATCTCGGCCCCCGCCAGGTTGTCGGAGAGGGCGGCGGTGCCGGTGGCGCGCGCGCCGAGCTGGTGGCTCAGCACCTCGGAGGCCCACGGGTTGAAGTAGAGCTGGGTGAGTCGCAGGGCCTTGGCGAAGTCAGAGCCGAAGACCGTGTAGCGCGTGCGCACCACGCCCGTCTGGGTGATGACCTCGGTCGTCCGCTCGATCGAGTCCACGTAGCCCCACATCACGCGCACGTCGCCCGAAGCACCGTCGCTGAGGTAGATCGAGACGACATCATCGGGGCGGATGACGTCGAGCCAGCTCCCTGCCATCCGCACGGCGGGCGGTGTCGGTGCGCCGTCCTCCGGGATCTGCGCGCTCGCCGCCGGCGCGGGCGCGGGCACGAGGACGAGCGTCCACTGCCCGTCGCCCTTGATGTGCTTTCCAACCGAGCACTGGACGATCCAGGGTGAGAGATCGAGCGGCTTGCCCTGGTTCACCGTGGCGTCGTGCGAGCACAGGATTGCCTTGCAGCGCGAGCGCATCAGGGCGCTCCTTGCAGGACCGACGTGGTCGGCGCCGTGATCGCCGAGGCCTGGACGGCGGTGTCGTTGACGAACACGCGCATGTCGATCTGGTGCTGGAAGCTCATCCGCCGCGGCTCGGGGCGCGAGCTCGGGCCGCGATCACTCGGAGGGTGCGTCATCGCCTCACGGCGCGCCTTCTCCTCGGGCGAGGTCCCACCCCCGCGCGCGGCAAACGCGGCGAGCTCCTCGGGGAACGCGGCCGGCAGACCGCCTCCCGCCTGGTGGCGCGCGCTGCCCAGGCGTCCGGCGATGGCGTCGTCGAGCGTGACCGGATCGAACCGCATGCGCGCGGCGCCGGGATTTCGCAGCGACTCGTCGTCGTAGGCGTAGGGCTGCACGTAGTCGGTCTTCCAGATCGACTCGTCCGCGAGATCCCAGTGCCACAGCTTGGAGGGCGCGTTGAGCACGAAACCGCCCATGCCCTGCAGCGTGTTGACCGCGCCGATGCCCGCGTTGGCGGTGAACGTGCCGGGCTGGCGCCAGAGCTCGCGCAGCTTGCCGAGCGCCCCGGTGTCGACCGCGAGCGACTCGCGCGCCGCCTCCGGACCCAGGTCGTCGAGCCGCCCGCGCAGATGCTTGGCGCGGCGGTTGTAGGTCTCGACCGCGGCGGCGAGCGATGCGCGATCTCGATCGGTCTTGCCCGATCGCTCGTAGGTGGTCCTGGCGCCCTGAAGATCCGTGCTGGCTTCCGCTGCACGTTCCGCGAGGCGACCGACGGCGCGAGCGAGCTCTTCCTTCTGGGCGCGGTCGCCGACCAGCTCCTTGACCAGGCCCATCATGCCGGAGCCCATGTCGGCGAGCGTTGGGTAGATCTTCTCGGCGAGCAGGCTCTGGATTGAATCCTCGCTCTCGAGCCACTTCTCGCCAACCTCGAGCAGCCGCTCGGTGACTTCGGCTTGCTTGGCCGTGTGCTTCTCGATGTTGCGCGTGGGATCCGCCAGCTCGGCCTCGATCCTGGACTCGAGCTCCGCGCGCTCCTTGCCGCTGGCCTCCCCGGAGGAGAGGCGGTGCATCATCGCGAGCACGGACCCTTCCGCGACGCGGCCGCTGTCCTTGAAGTCCTTGCCCGCGAGCTTCGAGAGACCGACGCCCGTCATCTGGGACATGCGCAGGATGGCCTCCTCGGACACGCGAGCGCCCACCTCGCCGCGCAGGCCGTAGGTCTTCTGCATGTGACGGTAGAGCCGCGCCAGGTTCTCCGGTGTCGCACCCTCTTCCATGCCGGCGAGCGAGCGCGTGTAGGTGCCGCGCTGGAGCGCGAGCATCGTGATCGAGCGTCCCGCGTCGCCGCCACCCGGTGCGCGGATCCCGGCGGAGAGCTGGGCGAGCGTCTGCGCGCCGTAGGTGCCTTGCAGACCCGGCTGCGCATTCCCGCCGAGGAGGCCGAGCATGCGCGACAGGTTCTGCGCGCTCGCGCCGCCCGCGGTATGGCTCTGCTCCGAGCGCAGGAGCGCCTCGACGCCCTGAAGGTACTCACCGAGCCGCGTGCGCTCGACGCCGGACACGAACGCATCCGCGATGAGCTTGCGCAGAGCCTGCTGCCCCTCGTCGCCGCGCTCGAAGGTCTCGCCGGCGCGGCGCATCGCGCCGAACAGCCCGACAGTCGCGCTCTCCTCGATGCCGAGGCCGCGCTCGGCGCCCATCACGGTGCTCTCGAGACCGCTCAGCCGGCGCTGACCAGGTCCGGTGACCTCGTTCGCGCCCACCGTGCCCATGAGGCGATGGCGCACCTGGGCGACCTCGAGCGAGCTGT
>JAHFDS010000486.1 GCA_023248855.1 Myxococcales bacterium | reverse complement strand
CGGACAGCACTAGGTGTCTCGTTTGCTCGCGCTCTGCGCTCGCGAGTGCCGCACGCAGGGCGTTCGACGATTTCTCTCCACAACTCTACTCCGGTCCAACTTCTGACGAGCGGCACTAGTGCCCCTGGCCGGCTTCGCCGCTGTAGGCGCTCTCGCCGTGGAGCGCGGGATCGAGGCCCTCGCGCTCTGCGTCCAGGTCGACGCGCAGGCCGACCACCTTGTCGACGACCTTGAGCAGCACGAAGCTCGCGACCATCGCATAGGCGGCTGCCGCACCGACGCCGAGGAGCTGGGTCCCGAGCAGCCCCACGTTGCCCGCCAACAGCCCGTCGTTGCCTGCGGCGTTGAAGGCCTTCTGGGCGAAGACGCCGGTGAGCAGCGCGCCGAGCGCACCGCCGACGCCGTGCACGCCGAACGCGTCGAGGGCGTCATCGAATCCGAACTTGCCCTTGATCAGCACGCCGCCGTAGCAGACGACGCCTGACAGAAGACCGATCGCGATGGCCGCCATCGGCGAGACGAAGCCTGCGGCCGGCGTGATGCCGACCAGACCCGCCACCAGGCCGGACGCGACACCGAGCGCGGTCGCCTTCCGGATGCGCACGAGCTCGACCAGGGCCCAGGAGACCGCTCCGGCAGCCGCGGCCAGGTGCGTGTTGCCGAGCGCCAGCGCGGCGAGGCCACTCGACGCCAGGGCGCTTCCGGCGTTGAAGCCGAACCACCCGAACCACAGCAGACCGGCGCCGATGAGGGTCATCGTCAGGTCGTGGGGCGGGTGGCGTACGCTCGGGTAGCCGCTGCGCTTTCCCAGCACGAACGCCACCACGAGGGCGGAGGCGCCCGAGGACAGGTGAACCACCGTGCCCCCGGCGAAGTCGAGCGCGCCCTTCTTGGCCAGCCAGCCGTCGGTGCCCCAGACCCAGTGTGCGAGCGGGTCGTACACGAGCGTCGCCCAGAGCAGCGTGAACAGGGTGTAGGCGGAGAACTTCATGCGCTCCGCGAACGCGCCGGAGATGAGCGCCGGGGTGATCACGGCGAACATGCCCTGATACGTCATGAACAAGAGGTGCGGCACCGTCGAGCTGGCGTCGCGCGGGCCCATGCCGACGTCCCTCAGCAGTGCGAAATCGAGGCCCCCGATGAGGCCCGCGTGGGTCTGGCCGAACGCCAGCGAGTAGCCGAGGAGCGCCCACTGCAAGCTCACGATGGCGAGCGCAAAGAAGCTGTGCATGAACGTGGACAGCACGTTCTTGCGCTGCACCATGCCGCCGTAGAAGAGGGCCAGGCCAGGCGTCATCAGCATGACCAGCGCGGTCGAGACGAGGAGCCAGGCGGTGTCGCCGGTGTTGATCTGCATGGGCGAAGACGATCCTAGGGGGCGATTGTTTCGGGCATGTTGCGGGGTCGCGACGCAGAGCGTCAGGTGGGGATGAGCGCGGGCACGGCCGGCGGCAGGGGCGGCCGGCGGGCCCGCCCACACTCGAGCGCGAGGCCCATCTGCGCGGCCGCAAAGTCGAGCAGATCGATCTCGCGCACGGGCGCCTGGCGCCCGCCGTTGTCGGCGAACAGCACGCACACCGTCTCGCCGCTCGCCACCACCGGGATCAGCACCGCGTCGCGGCTGCGGGGCTGGCCGATGAGCTCGAGCAGCAGCGCGGGCCACTCGGGCGTGTCGCAGCGGCCGCGCACCGGCCGACGCTCCTCGATGCAGGACTGCAGCGCTGCGGAGCGATCCACGGGCAGCCGCATGCTGCGGGTCACGTCCGCCAGCTCCTCCCCGGTCGCGGTCGAGCTGCCGAAGGCCCCGAGGCCGACCAGCTCGCCGCCGCGCAGCTGCATGAGCACCGCGCGCTCGGCGTGCTCACCCACCAGCTGCAGGAGGCCCAGCGCCACCGTGGACACCTGGGGATTGTCGCGCACCTGGCCGAGCGCATCGCGCAGCTGCTCGAGCCAGCGGCGTAGCGCCCCCGTCGCGTCCGCGCCTTGCGGCTGGGCCAGCGAGGCCACGCAGAGCGCGGACATCGCAAGCTCCTGCGCATCGGCCTCTCGATCCGCGCCCCACGCGCTCGGCCCGGGCAGCACCGCGCGCACGCCGGCGCGATAGAGCTCGTGGAGCTGCTCGGCCGGTGCCTGCTCCGAGAAGCACAGCAGGAGCGCCTCGGGGTAGGTCCAGGCAAGCGACAGGGCCAGGGCCCGGCCCGGCTGCGCCTCGTCACCCTCGGGAGGCAGCTCGAGGTCCACCACGGCCACGAGGGCCTGGCCGCGCGCCACGCCCTCGGCGAGCCAGAGCTTGGCGGTCACCGGATCGGTCGTCTCGGCGACCAGGTAGCCCATGTCCTCGAACGCACGCCGCAGGGTCGAGCGCACGACCGCCTCGGCCGTGACGAGCACGGTGAACGGCTGCTTGGCGCGCGGGACCTCCGCGGCCTCGGGAGCCGGTCCTGGGAGCAGCGGATCGGGCTCGGAGCGCTCGGCGTGCACCTTCTCGTCGAGCAGCCGCAGGGCCTCGAAGAGCACGAACTGCGTGTTGATCGCCCCCGGCGGCAGCACCTCGAGGGGCGTGATCACGAAGTCGTCGGCCTTGGTCACGCCGCCGGCCACGAACTCGAACTCACCCGAACGCCACGTGACGAGCGTGTAGATGGTCTCCTCGACCTGGCGCTTGATGGCGGCGCGCAGCTGGTCCTCGGTGACCAGGCCCTCCTCGAGCAGGATCGTGCCGAGAGGCCGCCGATCGCTCTTCATGTTCCAGGCCTTGAGCGTGCTGGCCTCGTCCCGCTGGCGCTGGATCATGGCCGTGAGATCGGCTTCGCTGATCACCCCCACGCCGATCAGGATCTCGCCGAGCTGGCGCTTGCCGGGGCCGAACGCGGAGACGATGTTGCCCTGCTCGAACAGGATGGACGCGCTCTCGCCGGGACGGCGGAGCAGGAGCGTGCCCGAACGCCCGTTGACGTGGAGGAACTGGACGATGTCCTGCAGGGGTACGTCGTCGAGACGGCCGCTCAGGCTCACTGGTCGCAGTCTACCCGAAAATCAGCCAAGAACCGTGAGAGCCCGCACCGACGGAATACGGTGCCCCCCGCCGAATCGTGCTAAAGGTCGCGCATGCCGACCTCCCTGCTTCGGCTCTCGATGCTCGCGCTCCTGGCCGGCTGCGGCTCGACCGGACTGTTTGCGCAGGTCAAGCCGGAGGCCACCGACGTCGTCGACGGCTTCCCCTTCTCGCGGCCGTCGCTTTCGGCGCGGGCGAGCGCGCTCAACCGGCTGGCCGACGTCAAGCGCGTGGTGCCCGTGTCGATCGTCGTGCGGACCAGCGCGAGAAACCCCTGGATGCATCCGTCGGTCGGCTTCGAGCTCGACGATCGCGTGCTCGCGGTGGTCGACCGGGTGCTCGCCGAGCACGGGATCGCGCTCGTGCCCAGGCACGAGGTGCTGGAGAACCCGGCGTATCGGGCGAGCGGCCGGGAGAGCCTGATCGCGGCGCGCCTGGAGGATGGTCTCGGCCTTCTGGCCGAGCCGCCGGGGCTCGCGGGCGGGCACCTAAAGCGCACCGGGACCGCGAGCGAAGCGCTCGTGCAGTCGGTGCTCGGTACGCCGGTGGCGGCGCCCGCCGCGGGGGGCGCCTTCGAGCAGCAACCCTCGTTCGATCAGGCGCTCGACAAGGAGAAGAAGGCCCCCAAGGTGCCCGCGGCGCCGGGCGCGGTGCCGGATCCGAGCGCCATCGACGATCCGGCCGCTCGTGCCAAGGCGATGGCCGACGCAAAATCGGCGGTGGATCGGGCGCCCCCGAAGAACCCGGTCGAGCGCCTCCAGCGGACGCTGATGTATGCGCCCAGCAGCATCCAGAAGAGCCCGCTGCGGGCGACGGTGCTCGCGCAGCGGCCCGCTTCCTGGATCGAGAGCGAGCCCGAGGACGGCTTCATCGCGCAGCTGCTCGGATCGACCAAGGCGGACGCGGCGCTGCTGATAGACCTCTGCATCGGCTTCGATCCCGCGCGCAACTCGGTCGGATTGTGCGGCTCGAGCAGCCTCGTCGTGTACGCCGCAGGCGGCCGGCCCGCGGCGATCCCCATGCTGGTGGTCCGGGAGCAGCCGGCGCCGACCGCGGACGAGGTGTACTTCGATCCACCGGCGGCGCCCGAGCTGGTCGGCGCCAAGGAAGGTGCGCTCGCGAAGCCGGATCTGGAGGCGATGCGCGGCGCCGCGCAGAACTGGCGAGTGGCCTTTCGCGCGGCCTACGACGCCTTTCGGGCCCACCGGAGCGAAGGGGAGGATGCGGCGCGTCAGGACTGGGCTGAACAGCAGCGGCTGGTGCTGGCGACCACCTGGCGGCCGTCCACCGAGGCCCTGGGCTCGGTGGATGCGGTCGTGGAGAAGCTGGTGCGGTCCCTCTTGCGTCAGATGGGCCGCACACCGAAGCCCTGACGCGCTACCCGGCGGGCGCGGAGCGGCAGCGGCCGGCGTCGCGGTGCACGCGGGTGTGCTTGGGCAGCCTGCGGGCGGGGTGGTCCTTGCTGCAGGCGCCGACGAAGAAGTCGATCTGCAGGCCGTCGACGCCGCCCCCCACGTCGCCGGCGGTCACGCAGCCGTCGTGCGGGGTGGTGCCGAGGCCATCGGCGGCCGGGATGGGCAGCCCTAGAAGGCCCGGGACGAACAGGCGCGCGCCGAGCGGGATGCGCTTCGGGTCGACGGCCACGGTGCGGTAGGGGACGAGCGGGTTGCCGCGGGCGCCGAGGCCAAACGGGTGGGTCTGGCGATCGACCTCCAGAAAGCAGGGGCCGAAGGCGCACGGGCAGGGGCCACCGGCGACGTTGAGCAGGCGCGCGTCCTCGAGCAGGAGGGTGCCCTGCAGGCGCGCGGCGAGCGCCGTCTTGCGGGTGACCCGCGCCAGGGGCTTGCCTTTGGTGGTGCACAGCGTGGTGTCTCTCGGGCCCGGTGATTCCCGGGCGACGCAGTAATAGGAGAGGACGCCCGTGCCGAGCGGGCGGCCGTCGTCGCCGGCCGTGGCGGGGTGCGCGACGAGGACGAGGAGCGCGAGGCCGGCGAGGGCAGGGCGGATCATGGCAGGTAGGGCCCGAGGTCCTGCAGGTCGGGACCGAGCAGGACCACGTCAGTCTGCCCGGCCAGGCGGAGCAGCACCAGGTCGGGCTGATCGAGCAGGCGCTCGTCGACCTTGCGTGTGGCGCCCCGGGGGGTGCGCGCCAGCTTGCCACGCAAGACGCCCCAGCCGACGCGGCGGCCGGCGGGCAGCGCGAGCAGCGCGAGCTTGGTGCGCTGGCGCAGCCCCGCGACGAGCTTCGCCTGCGCGGCGATGGCCTTCGGATCCTCGCCGTGCAGCACGAGGGCCCGGGGCTGGGTGGCGAGCTCGCGGACGCAGCGCGCGCCGGGGCCGTCGTGTGACGGTGCCGGCCCGAACGACAGCACCG
>JAHFDS010000097.1 GCA_023248855.1 Myxococcales bacterium | reverse complement strand
CAGGTGAGCGTGGTGCGGGTCGCGGTGCAGGCCCAGGCGCCGTCGCCCGGCGCGCCCGTACCCGGGCACTGGGGCGCCAGCTCCATCCCGTCGCACTGGTAGCTGCCCGGCGCCTGGCCGCCGCCATCAGGCACGTTGGCCGTGCAGTGCACCTTGATCCGGAACTGCTCGGGTACCGTCTGGCACGTCCACACCGTGCAGTTGCATTCCTGGGGCTGGTCGGGATCGCAAGCGCAGGTCTCGAGCGTCCTGGTCTCGGCAACCGGCGCGGGCGCGCTCGCCCGGTCGTCCCCCCCGCAGGCGCTGACAAGCGCGCCCAGGAACGCGGCGACGAGGGTCATGGGGATGTATTCACACCGTGGCTTCATCATGGATTGTGGGTGATCCAAAAACCCTGCCATTTCAGCCAGAATTCTGAATTTTCCGTATTCCTTCTGAATACCGGAGCTTCACCAGACCTGCGCCGGAGCGGTCCTGGGTGCCTCCTCGAACGCCATCCCGGCCGGTGGGGTCCGCGCTCCCCAATTGGGGGGGATGCCCCCAGCCAGGGGGGCGCCTTCGACCGGAAATCTGTTCCGGTTCCTGGCCATTGCGCGTCCGCACGATCGGCGCAAGTTTGTCTCAGGGGGAATCCGTGCAAGCGAACAAGCGGCTGGGCGAGATTCTGGTGGAGATGGGGGCCCTCGAGGCCGATCTGCTGGCGCGCTGCCTGACCGCTCAGCGCGAGGACGGCGGCCGGCTCGGTCAGCTCCTCGTGCGCCTGCACGTCCTGTCAGAGACCACCGTCCTCGAGGCCCTGTCGGCACAGCTCGAGCTGCCCGTGGCGCCCCTCGATCGCGTCGAGATCCCGGACCAGGTGCTGTCCCTCTTGCCCCGCACGGCCTACGAGCAACACGGCATCCTGCCCTTCGCGATGCAGGGCCCTTTCGTGCACACGGCGATGGTCGATCCCTCGCAGCGCGATCCCCTGGACGCGCTGCGTCAGATCACGCGCAAGGTCGTGCGCCCCTACCTCACGGGGCCCGAAGCGCTGGATCGCGCGATCCGCCGTCACTTCGAGGACAGTGACGCCCTGGTCGTGGACCTCACGATGGCGCGGGATGCTTCCATCTTCGATCGGCGCCCCTCGAAGACGCCGCACTTCGAGGCGATCCCGATCGACGGGCCGGTGCTGCAGCACGTGGTCGCCGAGGGTCCGGGAGGGACGCCACTCGAGGCGCCGAGCGAGAGCGCCGTGCCCATGTCGCTTCGGGACACCGAGCCGCCCCCGCCGTCCCCGGGGGCATCCTCCGGCCTTCCCGAGAGCTTCGAGGGCCCGGACTTCGACACGCCGCTCATGAGGACCGCGCACGCCACCGAGCTCGGCTGGCCCCTGCCCTGCCCGTCACCCTACGATGCGCCGACGCAGCTCGCCGAGACGCCGTTCTCGGGCCCTGCCGGCACACCTCCCCAGGCGCCCACGTCGGTGGCCGCGATGGCCGAGCAGCTGCGGGCGCTGGCGCAGCGCGTGGTGGCGATGACAGCGGAGATGGCAGAGCTGCACACCCGTGTGATGGAGCTCGAGCGCCTGCGCTCAGAATGACAGGCTGGCGGTCACGCCCGCGTCGACCCAGCTGGCGGCGTCGTCCTTGCCAGGCGCGGTCGTGGTCCGCCCCCCGGCCGTGATCTCGGCATCCCCGAGCGAGCCGCGGTTGTAGGCGAGGTAGACGCCGAGGCGCACCAGCGACAGCTCGATCGCGAGGTCCCCGCCGACCTCGAACGACACGCCGTTCTGTGAGGTGCTGAGGGCCTGGCCGCGCAAGATGCCGTCGGACGCGTTGCGCATGTAGCCGACGTGCACGAAGGCGCCCGGACTGACGACGCCACCCAGGCTGGCGCGTCCCCCGGCCATCAGGCGCAGGGACTTCGCGCTCGCGTCGGCGTCGTCCACACCCCATCGGGTCCAGCCGAACACCGCTTCCGGCGTGACGGTCAGCAAGGGCAAGCCGATCGAATAGCCGACGCGGGCCTGCGTGCTCACGCCGAGCGCGAGGCCATCGGAGCCGGTGCCGACCACCTTGGCCGTGCCCACGGCCGCACCGATGGCAAGGCCAGCGTGGGCGCGCGCTGCGGGCACCGGGGCGGCGAGCGAGAGGAGGACGAGCAGCTTCGAAAGCGGTTGGCGCATGGGTGAGCCCGTTGCAGCCGGCGTTCCCACGTCAGGTGGCTGAAAGAACTGCGGGCACGGGGCGCGTGGGACCCGGTGCCGACCTTGCTGCCCGGGGCACCGGCGCCCCCGACGAGGCTCGATGACCGTGTGTGTCAGCCTCCCGAGCTAGCCTGGGAGACATCGATGGCCTCGCTCGAGCCGAACCAGATGCTTGTGCTGTGCGCGCTCCGGGACGGCGCGCGCACGCCCACCGAGATCAAGCGCCCCGCCGCGGCCGCGCGGAACGTCGCCCTGCGGTCCTTGCAGGCAGCCGGGCTCGTCGAGGCACGCAAACAAGGGCGCGCGATCCTGATCGCGCTGTCCGCCGAGGGTGCGCGGATCGCGGCCGGACTGGTCGCCCCGACGCCCAGCGCGCCGGCGCGCGGCAGGGCAGGCTCGGAGGCTGTGCTGGCGCAGATCGCTGGAGCGCTCGAGGAGCTGCGCCGGGCGGTCGCGCGCATCGAGGCTCGGCTCGAGGTTCGATCGTCGAGTGCAGCGTCGCCGTCGCCGTCGCCCTCGATCGAGCCCGGTGCGCTGCGCCGGGCGGTCCTGTCGGCGCTGCGCGAGCTGGATGTGCGACATCGCTACGGGGGGCTCGTACCCATTCCAGAGCTGCGGCGAGCGCTCGCGCCCCAGGGATTCGAGCCGGCGGCGGTCGACGCCGCGCTCGAGGCGCTCGAGCGGGACTTCGTGATCGATCTCAACGTCGCGCAGGCGCCGACCCAGGTCGCAGAGAGCGCCGCCGGCATCCTGCGCCCCGGGCGAGGCCTGCTCTACTACGTGGCGTGCAGGGAGGAGTCGTGAGCGCAGCGCACGTGGACCTCGCCGCGTGGGATCGAGCGCTCCTCGAGGTCGGGGAGGATCCGTTCGCCGGCGCGGTCGCGCAGCTCGACGCCAGCGCGCCGCTGCCGCCCGACGTCGCGACGCTGCACACGCCGGTGCGCACGGCGATCGCGGAGGCGGTCGCGACCAGCGCGGTGGGGCGGCCGGCGATGGTGCTCGTCAAGGGCGACCCGGGGCAAGGCAAGACGCACGAGATCGCCTGGCTGCGCGAGCGCGAGCGCGGCCGAGCACACGTCGTCAGCATCCCGCCGCTCAAGGATCCGGGCGCGCCATTTGCCCACGTGCT
The DNA here is from genome assembly GCA_023248855.1 of Myxococcales bacterium. Taxonomy (GTDB): domain Bacteria; phylum Myxococcota_A; class Polyangia; order JAHFDS01; family JAHFDS01; genus JAHFDS01. Next base: position 19,027 of record JAHFDS010000097.1, on the reverse strand, counting down.
GCGGCACCTGGTGCTCGGCCTCGCCGCGCATCGGGAGCTCGAGCCCTTGCTTTGGGGCGCGCACCGTCGCGCTGCGCTAGAGCTGGCCGAGCGCGCCCGCCAGGACGCCGACGGCGAGCTCGCGACCGCGATCGATGGGCTCCTCGGCGCCGGGCCGGCTTTCATCCGCGTGCTGCGTGCCGAGCTCCATGCCGAGCCGACGCTCGCGAGCGTGCTGGCTCCGCGCCTGCGCACCATGCCGCCCTGGTCCGAGGTCGATCCCGACTTCTCGCGCGTGCTCTCGAGACTGCTCGACGCCCAGAGCGAGCCGCTCGCGCTCGAGTGGCTGCGCGGCGCCGAGTTGCCTGACGAGGACCTCGCGGCGCTCGGGGTCCGGCGCGGGCTCGACGGCGAGTCGCGCGGGTTCGAGGTGCTGCGCGCCCTGTGCCGAATCGCGGAGCGTCCCTTCGTGCTCTGCTTCGACCAGCTCGAGAGCACGAGCGGGCTCCTCGGCATGGACGGCATGGTGGTGCTGTTCACCGCGCTGATGGAGCTCTATCAGGAGCTCCCGGTTTGCCTCGTGCTCATGTGCCAGACCAGTGTGTGGGCCGAGCTGCGCGGGCGCTTGCCGCAAGCGGCCCTCGATCGACTGCGGGAGCTCCTGCCGCTGCCGCTCCCCACCGGCGACGACGCCGCGGCGCTCGTGGCGGCGAGGCTCGGTCCGCTGTTTCGCCGCGCAGGTGTGACGCCCCCCTACCCGAGCTATCCGTTCTCGCAGGCGCACCTGCACGATTACGCGCGAGCCGTGCGCCCGACCCTCCGTCGCGTGCTCGTCGACGTGGGCGCGGCGCTCGCCGAGCTGCGGCGCAAGGGCCGGATCGTCGAGGCGCCGCTCGCCGGGGCCACCGTCGCCGCGCCGCCCGCGACCACCACCTCGGCCGTATCCGCGAGCCCCGCAGGCCAGGCCTCTCGGACCGAGGCCGATCCCACGCCGGGCGCGGTCGCGCGAGCCTTCGCGCGGGCGGTCGGCACGGCCGAGCATGCCCCCGAGCTCGCCTCGCCGGTCGCGCGTCAGGACCGGCTGCGCAGCGCAGTCGTGCAGGTCCTGCAGGGTGCCGCCCAGCGCGCGGTGCGGGTCGCAGGGATCCAGGTGCTGGAGGTCGACGCGCCCTCGAAGCCGCGCGTGGGGCCACGGCCACCGATGGTGGTGTCACTGCTCGACCCAGCGAGCGGGCGCCGGCTGCGGCTCGCGGTCGACGTGCACGGAGACAACGCGCGCGGCGCCCCGATGATGATCGGGCGGCTGCAACGACGGCTGCTCGATCGCCAGGCCGACGCGGGCGTGCTCCTCCGCGAGGCCTCGGTCGCCTTCGGCGAGCAGGCACGACGCACCCACGAGCTGCTCGAGCAGCTCGGTCCTGCCGGGGGCGTGGAGTACCTGCCCCTCGAGGCCGTGACGCGCCTCGTGGCGGCCGACCTGCTCCTCGACGCGGTGGCGAGCGAGGAGGTGGTCGCGAGCGGCCATGTCGTCGAGCGTCGCGAGGCACTGGCTTTCCTCGTCGACTCCGAGGCCGTCGCCGAGGTCCTGGCACCGCTCGTGCGGCGCGCGGCTGGCCGCTCTGGCATCGCCCCTCGCCCGTGAGGTGCCCCGGGGATCCGCGCGGCGCGAGGCAAGTCAGGGGGACAGGAGGCGGTTGAGGCGCTCGAGCGCTCGCACCTCGGCGCCCACGAGGCCGTCGCCCTCTGCGAAGAGCCGGGCGACCTCGAGCACGCGGGCCCGGTGCTCGGCGAGGTACGGCAGGTCGAGCTCCGGCAGCGGCGCCTTGCCGGCGAGGGCGGCCTCGAGCGCTGCGATCTCCTCCGCGGGCAAGCCGCGCGCGCGTGCGGTCTCGAGGATGCCGAACGACTCCTCCACGCTGACGTGGCCATCCGCGAACGCCACGTGCACGAGGACGCGCAGGACCTCCCGGAAGAAGCGCTGATCCGCCACGGCCGCGGGCATCGTCGCCCGACACGATACACCCGCCAGCCGAGGGGCGCGATGGAACCGGCGTATCCTCTGACCGTTGGATCCCCTGCACGTGGCGCACTTGATCTTCGTCAGCGCCTGGGGCGGCGTGGTGCTCGGCGAGACGGTGCTCGAGCTCGCTCCCGGCGGAGAGGACGCCGAGCGGATGATCGCGCGAGTGCACTTCTGGATCGACATGCTCGTGGAGCTGCCGCTCATCGTCGCGGTCGTCGGCACGGGCGCGGCGCTGGCCGCCCGGGTCTGGCCCCCCAGTCCGCTGCTCTGGGCCAAGCTGGCCGCGGGCCTCGTCGCCGCCGCGGCCAACCTCTACTGCGTCGGTGCCGTGGTGCTACGCACGCGCGCACCGGATGCCCAGAGCCGACGACGATGGACCCAGCGCGTGCGGCTATCGGCGCTCGCCATCCCGTTCGCCGCCGCAGCAGCCGGCCTCGGCCTCGCCTACTTCCGCAGGTGACACCCGCGTCGATCCTGGTCGATCAATCCTTGCGCGGGAGTCGAGACCCCGGATTCGTGCCGAGTTGTGCCTCGCGCGAGGTGGGTCTGGGCGGATCTCCTCGGATTCAGGGCCACGGGGCTGGCGCGAGGGTTGCTCTGGATCTGGCCCGGAGGTCACATGCGGAAAAGCGGATGGCTCCTGCTCGCGCTGGTGCTCTCGTGCGGGGGCGGTGGCGCCACCGCGAAGTGCCCGTGCCCCGCGCTCGACGACGCCGCGTGCGGCGCCGACGGCGTGACGTACGCGAACGCGTGCAGTGCGGCCTGTGCCGGCGTTCGCACCACATCGCTCGGACGTTGCTCGCGCGTCGCCGGCCGATGCGACTGCGCACCCGGTGTGACCGCCTGCGCCGACAGCGGCATCAGCTACGCCAGCGCGTGCGACGCCACGTGCGCGGGCGCCCGCGTGGAGCACGCGGGACACTGCACGCCGCCCGATGGCGGCAGCGGCGGCGCGGGTGGCGCGGGTGGGGGAGGCACGGGCGTCGCCTGTGCGCGGGACGCGGACTGCGCGAGCGCTCAGAACCAGCGCTGCTGCGTCCAGCCTGCGGGTCCGCAGTGCACGACCGTCTACTACGGCTCGCATGCAATGACGCCATGTACGCCGCCTCCACCTGCCCCAGGTCCATGCGGGAGCACCACCTGCGGGGCCGGGCAGTTCTGCGTCCACCCCTGCTGCGGAGGCGCCCCGCCCCCGCCGGGGACGCCCCCGTGCACGCCGCCGCCCGCGCACTGCGCCCCGGCCCCCGAGGCCGGCTGCCAGCTCCAGCCCGACGGCTTCAACGCCGACTGTCAATGCGCGTGAAGCCAATGCGCGTCTGACGCGTCAGAGCTCCACGCCTCGCGCTTTCGCCAGGATGTGCTACCTGCAAGCTGTAGCGGTCGTCGTGGCCGGCGACCCTGGGAAGGAGGGCGTCGTCATGAGCATCCCCGAGAGCATCGCCAGCTACCTGGAGCACCGCGAGGTGCCCTTCGAGGTCGTCACCCATGCGACCAGCATGACCAGCCTCGAGACCGCGCAGCGCGCGCACGTGCCGGCAGCACGCCTGGCCAAGGGTGTCCTGGTCGAGAACGGAGAGTCCTTCGTCCTGGCGGTCGTCCCGGCCACGCACCGGCTCGACTGCGTCGCGCTCGGAGAGGTCCTCCAGTGTGACATCCACAAGGCCGACGCGGCGGACCTCGACCTCCTGTTCCGCGACTGCAGCCCGGGCGCGGTGCCGTCGATCGGCGCGCCCTATGGCCTGCGGACGGTGGTCGACCGGGCCCTCGACGAGCAGCCCGACGTGTACCTCGAGGGCGGCGATCACCAGCACCTCATCCACGTGTCCCGGACGGCCTTCGCGCGCCTGATGAAGAGCGCGGAGCACGCCTGGATCACCTACACGGGTTGAAGTCCCGGGAGGCGCCATGACGAGCGTCGTCGTGGGCGGAAGGCTCGTGAGCCCAGCGCGAATCTGCTATGCGTGGCCGCCCGGAGCGATGGATGATCGCGATCATGCGGGGCGAGCCCCACGAGCTTCGACCCGGCTCGCTCCTCGCACGCCGCTGGCGGATCGAGGCGGAGCTCGGTGGCGGTGGCATGGCGACCGTCTATGCGGCAACCGACCCCTCGGGCAAGTCGGTCGCCATCAAGATACTGCACCCGCACCTGGCCAACCACCCGGGCATGTGCGCGCGCTTCGCCCAGGAAGGGCAGATCTGGCGCCTGCTGCGCCACCCCGGCGTGGTGGAGATCTTCGAGTCCGGAAGTGTCGGCGGCACGGCCTTCCTCGTCATGGAGCGGCTCGAGGGTGAGGACATCAGCGCGCGCTGGCAACGCGCCGACGGGCGCCTCTCGCTCGAGGTGGTGTTGCCGGTGGCGTGGGCCACGCTCGACGTCCTGGCGAGCGCCCACGCCGCGAGCATCGTGCATCGCGACATCAAGCCGCACAACCTGTTCATCACCCGCGACGGCACCATCAAGGTGCTCGACTTCGGGCTCGCGCGGCGCCGCGATCCGACCACGCCCGAGGGCCTGCAGACCGCGACCGGGGTGGCTCTCGGCACGCCCGCGTACATGGCGCCCGAGCAGGCGCGTGGCCGGTGGGACCTGGTCGACGGGCGAACCGACCTGTGGTCGCTCGGCGCCACGATGTTCACGCTGCTGTCCGGGCGGCTGGTCCGAGAGGGCTCGGCGTCGCAGCAGGTGGTGCAGGCTCTGAACCAACCCGCGCCGTCGCTCGCCGGTGTCGCGCCCGGGCTGCCGTGCGGCGTGCACGCCCTGGTGGACCGCGCCCTGGCCGCAGAGCCACGGCAGCGCTGGACGAGCGCCCGCGAGATGCAGGTCGCCTTGCAGCAGCTCATCGACGCACGCTCGGGTGCGCTCACCGAGCGCCGCTTGACCGCGGCGCCGCTGCATGCTCTGCCGGACACGTTGCCTCCTTCCAGCGGGGGAGGCGGCGGCATCACGGCACGCTGGCCGACCGCTCCTTCGCGCCGCGACCTCGCCGAACGCCTCGACCTCGGCCGCGCGCAGCCGTTCTCGGTCATCGCCGCGCGCCCGCGGCAGGACGCCACCGTCGCCGTGGCCGACGTCGCCGTGCTGCAGGCCGACCACCACCTGGCCCGAGCGGCGGCGCGCATCGACACCGACCTGCTCGAGGCGCTCGACGAGCTGACCGCCGCCCTCGAGGCCTGCCCCGCGCTCGCGCTCGCGCGCTACGGCCGCGGCGTGACCCGCCAGCGCCTCGAGGACTTCGAGGGCGCCATCGCCGACTACACCGCGGCGCTCGAGCTCGATCCGGAGCTGGTGGAGGCGCTGTTCAACCGCGGTCTGGCCCGGCTCTCGCTCGGCGATCGTCCGGGCGCCGCTTCCGACCTCGAAGCCGCCCGGGGCCCGCTCCTGACCCGGAAGGACGCTGGCGCCCTCTCGGCGCTGCGCGCGCTCCTCCCTTCGCTCGCGTGACAGCCTGCGCGACGTCTGGTGTACGAGCCGCAAGCGAGTAATCTTGGCCTCGACTTGCGAGCCTCGAGGCACATCACGCGGCGCTTCCTCGGCATCGGCCTCGCCGTCGACGCGTTCTTCATCGCGCTCACGGTCGCGGCGTTCACACGGCTGTGGGGCCTGGCCGACGCTCCGGTGCGCCTCGTGGTCTACGTCGCCGTGATCGCGCACCTCGTCAAGGAAGCCATCATGGCAGCGGTCATCGTCGCGACCCTGCGACCGATCGAGAGATGGTTCGCGGCCGGCGACGGCGCGGACCGGCCGGACCTCCTGGCTCGCGCGGGGCGAGCGGCGTATCGCGCGCCTTCCGTGATCGGCTGCGCCTGGTGCATCGTCTGGGCGGCCGTCTACCCGATCGTCGCGCAGGTCCTGACGCACCTCCTGCCGGATCGCCTGCCGCTGCAGGGAGACGCGATGCTGGCGACCGCGCTCCTGGCGCTCGGGGTGAGCGCCGCGGCGCTGTCGCTGTCGTACACCATCTCGGGCGCGCTCGTGGCGCCGACCGCCGGAGCGATCTCCCTTCACGCCCGGGCTCGGGGCGTGACGCTCGGGGCCGAAGGCCTGTCGCTGCGCGCACGCCTGGCGATGCTGATGGTGTGCCTGGCCATCGGGCCCACCACCTGGATGGCCAGCATCGCTCACATGGAGAGCGTCAGCGTGGCGTCGCATCCCGGGCAGACGGCGACGCCGGCGCTCCTGCTCTTCGCGCTGGTCGCGTCCTCCTGGGGGCCGATCTGCGCCTTCTTCCTGACGGGAGCGCTCTCGCGGCCGCTCCGGAACATCGGGGGCATGATCGAGCAGATCGTCCGCCAGGGGGATCCGCAGCAAGCGACCCTGCGAACGCCCGTCTACTACAAGGATGAGATCGGCCGGCTCGCCGAGGGCGTCAACGAGATGACCGACCGGCTGGCCGAGTCGGCCGCGCGAACCGAGCAGCACCTGGTCGAGCTCGATCGCGCGGTTCGGCAGGCGCAGGACGCGGTCCACGTCCGAGACGAATTTCTGTCGGTCGCGGCGCACGAGCTGCGAACCCCCCTCACGTCGCTCGGGCTCACGATCCAGAGCCTCGGCAAGCGGGCACGCGGCGAGGGGCGCCCCGCCACGCCGGACGAGCTCGTGGCCGGCTTCGACCTGGCGATGCGCCAGATCCGCCAGTTCCAGAAGCTGGTCGATGGGCTCCTCGACGTCTCGCGCATCTCCGAAGGTCGACTCCGGATGGAGCCCGAAGAGCTCGACCTGGCGGTGCTCGTGCGCGAGGCCACGGCCCGGCTCGCCGAGGATGCCACCCGCGCCAGATGTCCGCTGGCCCTACGGGCCGACGCGCCGATTCCGGGCCTGTGGGATCCCATCAGGCTCGAGCAGATCGTGACCAATCTCGTGTCGAACGCGATCAAGTTCGGCGCCGGACGCGCCGTGGAGCTCGAGCTCTCGAGTGACGATCAGGCCGCGAGGCTGCGCGTCACCGACCACGGAATCGGCATCGCGCCCGAGGACCACGAGCGGATCTTCCAGCGCTTCGAGCGTGCGGTGTCGATCCACCGTTATGGGGGCCTCGGCCTGGGGCTCTGGATCACCCGCCAGCTGGTCGACGCGATGGGCGGCCGCATCCAGGTGGCCAGCCAGTCACAGGAGGGCGCGACCTTCACCGTCGAGCTGCCGCGCCGGGCGGCGGGGGGCTCATGACGACGGCAGGCGCAAGCGGCGCGAAGGCGCCCCACCAGAGCATCCTCATCATCGAGGACGACGCCGACATCCGTGAGAGCCTGCAGCTGGCGCTCGAGTCCGCCGGCTACACCATCGACGTGGCCGGGAACGGAGAGGAGGGCCTGCGCAAGCTTCAAGCCATCGACAGGCCAGCGCTGATCCTGCTCGACCTGATGATGCCCATCATGAATGGGCTCGAGTTCCTCGCGGCCCGGAGGGCAGACCAGGCGCTCGCAAGCATCCCCGTCGTCCTGGTCACGGCCTACGGTCACCTGGGCGATCACGCCACCGACCTCGCCGGCCTGGTGAGAAAGCCCATCGACCTCGACGAGCTGTTGCGGATCGTGAGCCAGTACTGCGGCCCGTGATCGCCGGAGGCCCCTTGCCCGAGGGTCGCGCGAAAGGGCCACGTGGCGCGAAGCGTGCGATTTTCACGCGCGACGCGATGCCGCCTTGTCCGTCAACGAGGTGGACCGGCGTCGTGAGCGACAGAGCGAGGGAGGGCCCGTGCTCCGAGGTTCCCGTGGACGTGCTGATCGTCCGCGGGAGCGCCGAGCACCCCTCGGTGCGGCGCCTCTGCTGCACCCTCATCCTGCCGCTGCGCCTCGGCCACCGCATGGTCCTGCTGCGCCGGGACCAGCACCTGGCGCGCTGGATCCGAACCTCGCCGATCCGGCGGATTCTGGGCGTGCCCGGCGAGACGCTGCAGGTCGAGACGGCCAACAGCACCTACCAGGTCCGGTTCGTCGGCGGGTCGGCTCGGTGACTCCAGGTGGAACCTGGTCAACTCTCGACGCCGAGCCCGGCGAAAACTGACCGGGCTGCCGGGAACGGAGAAGAAATTCACATGGAAACGGCACGATGTGGCCGCCTCGGACGCGGCCCATGGATTGCCCAGAGGAATGTCAGGGCCTCGGAGCCTGACAGGAGCTCTCCCATGCGCGTCTTCCGTTTCTCGGTCGCAACGGTCACACTGGCCGCCCTTCTCACCACCGCCCGGCCGGCGCTCGCCCAGGACGAACCAGCGGGCGACTCCGCGGCTCGGCTGCACCTGTCAGCCCGGCTGGGAGACTTCTCGGTCGGCGGGCTCGCCCTGTCGGTCTTTGGCGTGCCGAGCTTTGGCATCGGCGTCGAGTGGGGGCAACTGGTGCTGCGCTTCGGCCTTGGGCTGCGCTACGCACGCCTCGGCTCCACCTCCGAGGCCACGGTCCATGTTCCCGCAGGAGTGCCGGACTCGAGCGGACACCAGGATTCGATCCTGCAGGTCGCGCCATCCGTGGAGCTCCAGTACTACCTGACGCCCCCCGCGGCCGGCGGCCTCTCGCCCTTTCTGACGGTCGGGGCCTTCAAGGGCTTCGCGTTCGTCAGTGGGGAGCAGGATGGCATGCGCACGAGCTCGGAATCCACGGAGGCCCTGTTTTCCCCGGTGGGCGGCCTGGTCGCTGGCGGCGCGGAGTACTTCTTCACGCGCAAGATCTCGCTGGGAATGGAGGTCGGCTTGCGATTCGCCTACGCCTCCTCCAACCGGAGCACCTCGACGGACCAGCGGAAGGACTCCCTCGTCGTCTTCGATGCCACCTACGCCACCGCCCGGATGGCGTTCCATTTCTGACGTTTCCTACGATTGCTACGCAGACCGCGGAACCTGCGAGCCTCCGGCTCCGTCCAAGGAGGAAGCCGCGGGAGGGATGCCATGAGCGGGTTCTCGCAGACGCTGAGGCGACTCGGACGATCGACGCTCGACGACTGGCACGCCGCCACGGGCGCCATCGAGCTCATCTGGGAGATCGAGGGGCCGCCTGGCAGCGAGTGGGAGGAGCAGACCGTGCCCGACGCGCACGCCGAGGCCGGGCCGGCTCGCGCCCGTTCCCGCTGAAGCCCGCAGGAAAGCCCAGGTCCGCGGGATCAAGACGGGAGGGCGACAACTGACCCACCCAGATGCGATATGATGATCCGGGGGACCGAGTGAGCTCATCACAGTCCTTGTGATCGACCGCTCGGCTGTCCGGGAGGGACCATGAAGAGACCTGGCTTTCCATTCCTGCTTGCAGTGACGCTTGGTGTGTTCGCGGTGTCGTGCGGTGACGATGCCACCCTGAGCGGGGGCGCCGGAAAAGGCGGGAGCAGCGGTGCGGGCGCGGCCGGTGGGGCGGGACAGGCAGGTGGAGCGGGAAGCGCCGGCACGGCTGGCGCAGCAGGAGCAGGCGGCGCAGCAGGAGCAGGCGGCAGAGCAGGAGCAGGCGGCACGGCAGGAGCAGGCGGCGCAGCAGGAGCAGGCGGCGCGGCAGGAGCAGGCGGCGCAGCAGGAGCAGGCGGCGCGGCAGGAACAGGCGGCGCGGCAGGAACAGGCGGCGCGGCAGGAACAGGCGGCGCGGCGGGAACAGGTGGCCGAGCTGGAGCAGGCGGCGCGGCTGGAGCAGGCGGCGCGGCTGGGAGTGGGATCCGCGCGTTTCCGTTCGGCGTCGCCGCGGGCTCGCCCACGCAGGTCGCAGCCACGATGACGCCCCGCCTCGAGGGCTGGCTACTCGACCTCGCGCGCCCCGCGATGGACCTCGACAAGGTCCAGACGCCACCCGGCGGGTTCGTGCCGCTCGCCAAGCAGGTCGCGGCCCTGCTCCGGGGCATCGCGCTCGGAAGCTCCCCGGTCGCGGCGAGCTTCAATGCAGGCGCCTTGCTGATGGGCGCCGGTCGGTCGCCGTGCTACGGGCCCTCGATGGCCTACACGAGCCATCCCGACGGCACGCCCAGCGCGGGCCAGCTGCCCGGCGGGGACCTCGGGATCTGGAAGGAGGTCGACGCGAGCGGCAATGCCTGCGCGGCGGCCGAGCTCAACGCGCGGATGGACGGCATCGCGGCGCAGGCGGACATGGCGCTCATCGGGCTCGCTGCCATCGTCAATCGCATCTTCGCGTCCGGCATGTCGCTTCCGTCGGCGGGCACGACGGTGGACGTGACGGCGCAGATGAACGCCCTCGCGCTCGGGGCCACCTTCACCGTGGCCAGCCTCTCCCTCGACGGCACCGGCACCACGTGGTCCTACACGCTGACCTTCTCCTTCACGGTCGGTGGCATGTCCCACAATGCCAGCGTGACGCTCACCCACACGCCTGGAAGCTCGCCGGACGCATTCTCGGGTCTCCTCAGCTTCAAGGTGGACGGGATGCCGCCTTCCGGCGCGTGCGCAAGCGCCACGACCAACGCGGGCACCTTGAAGTACGCCCAGACCAGCGCCACGGCGCTCACGCTGACCCAGCGAGCGAGCAACTACTGCGCCACCCTGGCGACCTTCTCGGCGAGCGCCTACGCCGCCGATGGGCAGATCGATCCCGCGTACACCTACGACCTGGCCGCGCGGCCGCAGGGCTGGGCCAACGACTTCTCGAGGTTCGGAGGCTCGTACGATCCGACCTCCACCAGCCTGGCCGGGTCCTACGCGTACGCCTGGCAGGCCGGCTCGATGGACGACCGCAGCCGCATCCTCGACGTGCGCATCAACAGCGCGACCCCCGACGGCGAGGCCTACTTCGGCTTCGGCGACAACATCGGAACGACCAATGGAAGCATCAAGGGGTTCATCTGCAACTGGGCGGGTCCGGGCAACAGCCACACCTACCAGGCCTACGCGCAGCGGCAGAACCTGACGTTCAACTCGACCACCGGGCTTTGGACCCAGCCGACCGGCGGCTCCGACGTCCGCTATGCGCCGACCAACAGCTGCCAGTACACGAACGCTCAGCGTACCGGCGGGGCCACGTTCTGGTACGATCGCGATCTGACCGGGGCCACGACCGGCATGTCCAGCCAGGCCAACCTGATCGTCGATCCCACCGACACGACCTATCCCTTCGACCTCATGACCACGACCAGTGGCGGCATGACGTATCCGACGATCACCGAGGCCATCGCCGCGCGCGGATACACGTTGCCGAGCAGCTTCTGACCGGCTCGCAGCGGCGCTCGTAACAGTCCAGCGGCTCCACCGTGCGGCCAGACACGGCACGTCGGAACGTTCTGCGCTTGCGGCGCGTCTTGACGACGATCAATCCTGCGCTCCAGACGCGAGCGTCAGCACACTGGAGGAGGCGGACATGGACGAGGCGAAGCTTCACGAATTCATGGGCAAGCTGGTGGGAGACATGGGTGGGGCCGCGATGATGGCCAGCGTCATCGTCGGGGAAGAGCTGGGGTTCTACCGCGCCATGGCCGACGGCGTGGCCGTCACATCGGACGAGCTGGCGAAGCGGACCCAGTGCAACCCGCGCCTCGTACGCGAGTGGCTGAGCGCGCAGGCCGCCTCGGGGTACGTGGAGCACACGGACGGAAAGTTCCAGCTCCCGCCCGAGCAGGCGATGGCGCTCGCGCACGAGGACTCGCCGGTGTTCGTCGCCGGCGGCGCCGTCGTCCTCGCGAGCATGTTCCTCGACAAGGACAAGGTGGTCGCGGCCTTCCGCGGCAACGGCGGGCTGGCGTGGGGAGATCACCACCCGTGCATGTTCTCTGGCACCGAGCGCTTCTTCCGTCCGGGCTATCGCGCCAACCTGGTGTCGAGCTGGCTGCCCGCGCTCGAGGGCGTGGTGCCCAAGCTCGAGCAGGGCGCGAAGGTCGCCGACGTCGGCTGCGGCCACGGCGCATCGACGGTGGTGATGGCGCAGGCCTACCCCAACTCGCGCTTCTTCGGCTTCGACCTCCACAAGGCCTCGGTCGAGACGGCCAAGCAGCGCGCCACGGACGCGGGCGTCGCCGATCGCGTGCAGTTCGCCGAGGCCGCAGCCAAGGCCTATCCGCACCACGACTACGACCTCGTCTGCTTCTTCGATTGCCTGCACGACATGGGCGACCCGATCGGCGCCGCGCGCCACGCCTTCGCGGCGCTCAAGCCGGGCGGCACCGTGCTGCTGGTCGAGCCCTTCGCCAACGACCGGCTCGAGCAGAACCTGAACCCGGTGGGTCGCATGTTCTACGCAGCCTCGACGTTTGTCTGCACGCCGAATTCGCTGTCCCAGGAGGTGGGCCTCGGCCTCGGCGCGCAGGCCGGCGAGGCGCGCCTGCGCGCCGTGTTCCTCGAGGCAGGCTTCCAGCGCTTCCGCCGCGCCGCGGAGACGCCCTTCAATCTGGTGCTCGAAGCCAGGAAGTAGGCCCGCCGCCGCTTGGCCCGTGGCGCGTCGTATACTCCCCGCTGATTGAGCGTCCCGGACTTTCCAGGCACCAGACGCTTCCGGATCATCCGACGCATCGGCCAGGGCGGCATGGGCGTCGTCTACGAGGCCGAGGACCGCGAGCGCGGTCAGCGCGTCGCGCTCAAGACGCTCAAGAAGACCGACCCCGAGACGCTGTACCGGCTCAAGCGAGAGTTCCGCGCGCTGGCCGAGCTCAGCCACCCGAACCTGGTGGCGCTGCACGAGCTCGAGGTCGGCGACGCGTGCTTCTTCACCATGGAGCTGCTCGAGGGGACCGACTTCCTGTCCCACGTCTGCGGGCGCCCCGCCCCGCCGCTGCGGGACGGCTCGACGCCGGGCATCGCGCTCGCGGCCACGCAGGACCTCTCGCCTTCGCAGCCCACGGCCGCCGTCGTCCTGGCCGACACCCCGCCGCAGGATCTGGCCTGTGACGAGGCGCGGCTGCGGCTGGCGCTGCCACAGCTCGTGCGCGGCCTGATGGCGTTGCACGCGGCCGGCAAGATCCACCGGGACGTCAAGCCCTCGAACGTCTTCGTCACCACCACGGGGCGAGTGGTGCTGGTCGATTTCGGCCTGGTCGTCCAGGCCGAGAGCACCGATCCGGAGAGCCACGCGGGCCACGTCGTCGGGACGGCCGCGTACATGTCGCCCGAGCAGTGCCAGGGCGAGACGCGCCTTTCGCCCGCCGCCGACTACTACGCCGTCGGCACCGTGCTCTACGAGGCGCTGACGGGCGTGGTGCCGTTCGCGGGCCCCGTGCTGCGTGTCCTGGTGGAGAAGCAACAGCACACGCCGCCGCCACCGCGCGCCGTGGTGCCGGGAGCTCCGAAGGACCTCGACGAGCTCTGCGTGGACCTGCTGAGCCAGGATCCAGCGCAGCGCCCCGGCGGACCGGCGCTCTTGCGCCGCCTGGGCGCCATCACCGCGGCGGACCTGTCGGGCGATCGCTACACGAGCCCCAGCGTGCAGCGTGCGGCCCCGTTCGCGGGGCGCGAGCTCGAGCTCGGACGCGTGACGCGCGCCCTCGAGACCCTGCGCGGCGGGCAAGCGAGCGCGGTTCTGGTGCGTGGCCCCTCCGGCATCGGCAAGAGCACGCTGGCGCGGGCGTTCCTCGAAAGGGCGCGGCTCCAGGTACCGGACCTGGTGGTGCTACAGGGGCGCTGTTTCGAACGCGAGACCGTCCCCTACCAGGCCATGGACAGCCTGATCGACAACCTCAGCCACTACTGGCTGCAGCTGCCGAAGGAAGCGGCCGGAGTCCTCCTGCCGCACGAAGCGAGCCTGCTGGCGCGCCTGTTCCCCGTGCTCGGGCGGGTTCCCGTCGTCGCCACAGCGCCGCGCCTGCGCGCCGTGGCCGACCCGCAGGAGCAGCGGACCCGCGCCTTCGCGGCGTTGCGCGAGCTCCTGCAGCGGCTGGCAGCGCGCCACCCGCTCGTGCTGTTCCTCGACGACATGCACTGGGTGGACAGCAACACGACGACCCTTCTGGCCGACCTCATGCGACCGCCCGATCCACCGCCGCTGCTCCTTGTGCTGTCGAGCAGGGTGGACGGCAGCGCGCCGATCGAGCAGCTCATGCGCGGCATGGACGCAGCGCGAGACATCGTCGAGCTGGCGCCGCTCGAGGAGGAGGCCGCCGTCCACGTGGCCCTCGAGCTGCTCGGCCCCGAGTCGCTCGCGCTGGCACGGCGGATCGCGCGCGAGGCGGCGGGCAATCCCTACTACCTCGGCGAGCTCGCCCAGTACGCGCAAACGGTGGACCCCGAGGAGCTCGGGACCGTGGCGCTCGACGAGGTGCTCGGCAAACGCATCGACCAGCTGTCCGACGCCGGCCGGCGCTTGCTCGAGATCGTCGCGCTGGCGGGCCAGCCGATCTCGCGCCGCGCCGTGGCGCGGGCGGCGGGCCTCGAGCAGGCCGAGCTCAACCGCGAGGTGGGCCTTCTGCGCACGCTGCGCTTCGTGCGCACGCCGGGCAATCGCGGTGAGGATCGGCTCGAGCCGTACCATGACCGCGTGCGCGCGACCCTGCTCGGCCGGATCGACGACGACGGAAGGGCCGCGCATCACCTTGCCATCGCCCTGGCGCTCGAGCAGTGGCACGAGGCCACCGAAGAGCAGCTGGCGCGGCACTGGCTCGGGGCTGGCGACGCGCAGCGCGCCGCGGAGCACGCGGAGAAGGCGGGCGACGAGGCGCTGGCCCGCCTCGATTTCGACCACTGCGCGAGCCTGTATCGCATCGCGCTCGACCACGGGTCATTCGACGTGCAGAGCGAGCACGCACACCGCCGCCGGCTGCAGGCGGCCCTCGGCGACGCGCTCGCGAACGCGGGGCGAGCGGGCGAGGCCGCGCGGGCGTTCGGGGCGGCCGCCGCCGGAGCGGAGCCCGCCGTGCGCCTGGACCTGCAACGTCGCTCGGCCGAGGCGCTGCTGCGCGGCGGCCACCTCGAGGATGGGCTGCGCGAGATCCACGCGGTGCTCGCGGCGATCGGGCTCAAGCTGGCCAGCTCGCCGATGTCGGCGCTGCTCTCGCTCTTGCTGCGACGAGCCTGGCTGCGCCTGCGCGGGCTGACCTGGCGCGAGCGCAGCGAGAGCGAGATCTCCCCGGCAGTGCTGGCGCGCATCGACATCTGCTGGGGCGTCGCCATGGGCCTGTCGGTCGTGGACAACATCCGCGCCGCGGACTACCAGTCGCGGCACCTCCTGCTCGCCCTGGGCACGGGCGATCCCGCACGCATCAGCCGCGCGCTGGGGCTCGAGGCCATCCTGCTCGCGACGCAGGGCTCGAGCCGCGCACGCACGGTGGCCGCGCTCGATCTGCCGCTCGCGACCAGGCTCGGCGACCCGTATCTGCTGGCGTGGACGCACTTCTCATCGGCAGCGGTGCACTACTACATAGAGAACGCGTGGCGCGCGTCGCTGGCGGCGATCCAGCGGGGGACGGCGCTGTTTCACGATCACCAGGGCGGCATCTGGGAGGTCGACACCATGCGCCTCTTTGGCTGCTTGAACCAGCTGTACCTGGGCCAGCTGGCCGAGCTCGACAAGAAGGTGCCGATGTTCGTGCGCGAGGCCGAGCGGCGCGGCGATCGCTACATGGCGGTGAGCCTGCGCGCGCGCCTGGGCCTCGTGTGGCTCATGCGCGACGACCCGGCGGGCGGCCAGCGTGACGTGAAGGACGCACTGTCGTCCTGGCTGCCCGCGGCGTCGACGTTCCAGGTGCAGCACTTCTTCGCGCTGCACTCGCGCTGCGAGCTCGAGCTCTACCGCGGCGACGCGCACGCGGCGCGGGCGGAGCTCGCGCAGGGCCTGCCTGCGCTGCGGGCCTCCATGCTGCTGCGCGTGAACATGGTGCGGATCGAGGTGCGCTACCTCGCCGGCCGCATCGCCCTCGCGTGCGCCGCTGCGAGCCAGGGCTCCCCACGCCGCGCGGGCCTGCGCGACGCGGACGCGGCTGCCCGCAAGCTCGATCGCGAGCGCGCCCCGATTGCCGCCAGCCTGGCCATGCTCCTACGCGCCGGCCTGGCGGGACTGCAGGGAGACCAGGAGGGCGCAGCGGCTCTGCTCGGCGCGGCCGGCACGGCGTTCGAGCGCCTCGAGATGGCCCTGTGGATGAGCGCGGCGCGGCGCCAACTGGGCGTGCTCCGCGGCGGCGCCGAGGGGGCCGCCCTGACCGCGGGGGCGGACGCCTGGATGACGACACAAGGCATCAAGGCGCCGGCTCGGATGGCCGCATTCCTTGCGCCGGCGTGACCTGCCGACGCATCCCATTCAGCTGACAATGTGGTCGCCACGGTCTGGCGGCGGAGACAGATTCTGTCCTTCGGGGCACCGCAAATGCTTCGTTCGAGGAATGCACTCTACAGGGCACGTCCGATGCATCCAACTGCCCCAGAGGCATCGAATCGAATGCAGGTGCCGCTGGGCACGGAGGGGATGGAGGCACGTCATGTGCACTGCGAAAGCACATCAGCGTCTGAAGGATTCGTGGTCGCTCTTCGAGCGATCCACGGTGCTCCCGGCAGGCCGGGAACCCGGCATGACCGTTCATCACGATGGGCACAGCATCTTCCTCGCCCTGCGCGACTGCCCTCTGTGCGGCAGCTCCCTCGGCTTCGTGCTGGACGGCGGCGCAGGGGAGCATGGACGGTGAGAAGTGCGCTCACGCAGCGTGATACGCTGACTGGCCGATGATGGCCCACAGACCACGTGGTGCGGCGCTGCTGGTCGCCGTGCTCGCGTGGGCGGCCCAGGCCGGGGCGGCGCCTCGCGGCGACGAGGTCGACGCGCCGGTCACCGCGGTCACGGTGTACGGCGACCGCGCGCGCGTGACCCACACCGCGACCGTGACGCTGGCGGGCCGACGCACGGTGGTGTTTCCAGTGCTGGAGGCCGGCTTCGATCCCGGGACGCTGCGGCTCGAGAGCCCCGACGCCCAGATCGACACCTTCGAGATCACGCGCGTGTCGGAGGACGAGCTGCCGGTGGGCGAGGCCCGGCAGGTGCTGGACGCGCTCGAGCGGCTCGACGACCGCGTGGCCCAGCTGCAGCGCGACCTCGAGGCGTGGCGCGAGCTCGACCTCGGGCCGCGCCTGCGCCCCAGCACGCCCGCGCTCGACGCTCCCCGGGCGCCGCCGCGCGTGGACGGCCGTGGCTTTGCCGCCGTGCTCGCCTTTGCGCGGAGCTACGGCGAGAGAGTGCAGGGGAAGGTGCGCGATCTCGGCGACGAGCTGCGCGAGCTGGCCCAGCAGCGCGCGCGACTCGTGGTGCGGGCGCAGCAGCTCGGGCTCGGCGGCAGACGGGGCGGTTACCGCGTGCGCGCGCGCGTCGAGGGCCACGGCCGCGCGCGGCTGCACCTGTCGGGAATATCGCGCCGGGCGCGCTGGCAGCCCGCGTACGACATCCGCTACGAGCCTCGCGAGCAGAAGGTGACCGTCTACTTCGCGGCGCTGGTCAACCAGGAGAGCGGCGAGGACTGGGTCGACGCGCGCCTGACCGTGTCCACGGCCGCGCCGGGCAGCGCCACGACCTGGCCCCGGCTGCCGGTCTGGAAGATCGGCGAGCAGGAACGCTTCATCCCGACTCCGCAGGCGATGCCGCGACCGCTCTCGCCGCCCCCGCTGCCCGTCGCCCCGCGCGAGGGGGTCGAGACGCCGGCGGCCCTGCGCGATCGACTGCGCCGCGAGCTGCTGGCGCGAGCGGGGGCCAGTGAGACCGACGTCTCGAAGGGGGTCGTGCTCGGAGCGCGCGCGGCCGCGCGGGAGCCCGAGAAGAAGGAAGCAGAGCAAGCCGAGATCGTCCTCGAAGCTCCCAAGCTCGCGCCGGCCGCGCCGCCGCCCGCACCGGCCGAGGCGTCGACGGTCCTTGAGGTCCTGTCCACCAGCAGGCCCTCCGGATCGAGCCGCAGCGCGCCAGTGCCCGTGCAGTCGTTCGGCCTGCGCCCGCCCGGCATGCGCGGCGACGTGCCGCAGCCCGCGGCGTTCTCGGGCGGCTACGATCTCGTCTACCAGGCAGCGGCCCCCGAGACGGTGCGCTCGGCCAAGGGCACCCGGCGCGTGGCCCTGTTCGCGCGCAGCTTCCCGGTGGCGGTCGAACGTCGGATCGTCCCCGCGCTCTCGGACGACACCTACCTCGTGGGTCTCCTGCGAAATCCGCTCGGCCAGCCGCTGCCGGAGGGCGAGGCGCGCCTCTTCGTGGGCGACGATCCGGCCGGCACCGCGCACCTCGGCCTCGTCGGCGCGGGGCAGACCACGGTGCTCCCGCTGGGCGTCGACGCGGCGATCAAGGCCGTCCGCCACGTCGACGTCGAGACGCAGGAGACCGGCCTCATCTCCAAGGACGAGGTCTCGACCTACCGCGTGACCGTCGAGCTCGCGAACCCCTACGCGACGCCCCTTTCGGCGCGCATCATCGAGCAGCTGCCGCTGGCGCAGGACGACCACGTCAAGGTCAAGCGCCTGCAGGTCGAGCCACGCCTTTCCGAGGCCAGCGACGCCGACGCGCAGCAGCTCTCACGCAAGGGCGGGGTCGAGTGGCGCCTCTTGGTGCCGGCGCGCGCCAAGCAGGTGGTGCGCCTGGTCTATTCCCTCGAGCGCCCGAAGGGCTACCGGCTGCACCAATGATGACGCCCGTGCTCTTCGCGGTGGCCGCCGCGCAACCGTGGGTGCCCCCGGTCAACGAGGTCGTGGTGTACCCGGATCGCGCCCGCATCACGCGCGCGGTCTCGGCGGCTTGCGGCGATCACGTCGTCGTCGAGTTCCCCGGCATCCCGCCCGTCGCCGACGAGACCACATTGCGCGCGCAAACCGCCGTCGGCACGCTCGAGGGCCTGCGCTTCGAGCGGCGGACGCGCGCCCAGGCCTACGCCCCGGAGGTCGCCGCGATCGAGCAGAAGCTGCGACAGCTCGAGCGACTCGAGGGCACGGAGGTCGACGCCCTCGAGCGCGAGCGGCAGGCCACGGCGCTGGCGCAGAGCCTTTTTTCGACCACGCTCGCGCTGGTCAGCCGGGAGATGCTCGAGCCCGATCCCGCCGTGGCCAGCTGGCGCGCGGCCATCGAGTCGAGCCTGGACAGCCGCCTGCGCGCCTCGGCGTCGACCAGCAGGCACGAGGCGGCCCGGCGCAGCGTCGCGCGCCAGCTGGCGGAGCTCTCGCGGCGCCGCACCGA
>JAHFDS010000485.1 GCA_023248855.1 Myxococcales bacterium | reverse complement strand
GCGCCGCCGACGGCACGGATCCTTCAAGGGTGAAACTCTGCGCGGAATCGGGCATCAAGAGTGAGGCGTGGCTCCGGCAGCTACACCCCGATACCCGTTGGTGCCCTGTGCCCCAGGGCTAGTTTGGGTCCGAGTAGGCCATCCTTCACTGGTGAGGCTTGTTGTGGTGGTTCACCACGCAAGCACTCCCCGAGGTCAGAGTCCGTAACGATCGCCACCTCGGGCCGGAGCCAGCGCCTCACTCGAGGTGAATACATGGCGAAGAGCACGAAATCCAGGAAGAAGAAGCGCCCCGTGGCGGTCACGTCGTTGCCGACGATTCGACCGTTGGTGGCCGGAATCGATGTCGGCAGTACGGAGCACTGGGTCTGTGGCCCGGCACGCGCCGACGGCGCGCCCAACGTGCGAGTCTTTCGCACGACCACGCCGCAGCTCGAGGAGTTGGTCGACTGGCTGGTCGAGCAAGGCGTGCAGTCGGTGGCCAGCCGAACCGGTGGGAGGATGATTGACTTCTCATCGGGTGGCCGCGAGGGTTGGTGCGGGGGCTCACACCATGACGGCGTCGAGGGGAACACGGCAAGGAGGCCGAGCACCAGCCAGCGCCTCCCGGGCCGCGGAAGACCGGTGGGCGCGACACCGTCGAGCCCTCCGGGTTGATTGACCACCTTCATGGCCGTCACTTCGGTCCAGCGCCACCGGCTCCGGCGGCCGCGAGCTGGACGCTTGCCTCCGTGCCACCCTCCTCCACCAGGACATCCCCTTTCCATGCACCGACGCCCTTGCCGCCGATCCAGAAAGGAGAAATCGGCAAGATGGGACGCTCCGTTTGAACTAGACTCGCGCCCGAAATGCCTGGCCTACACGAACCCTCCGCGACCGCAGACCCTCTCGGCGCGACTGCCGAGGGTGCCCCGCAAGGGCTCGATCCCCACGGCGTGACAGGGGCCCGGGCGCCCGACTCCGGGTCCCACCCAACCGTCGGCGCGGTCGTCGCCCGAGGAACGACCCTCGGACGCTACCTGGTCATCGAGCGCCTCGGCGCGGGCGGCATGGGGGAGGTCTTCACCGCATTCGACCCGGAGCTCGACCGAAGGATCGCCCTCAAGCTCCTTCGTCCAGACGTCGGCGACGGGAGCGCATCGGTTGGGCGGGCGAGGCTCATGCGGGAAGCACAGGCGATGGCGAAGCTGTCACACCCGAACGTCATCGCGGTCTTCGACGTCGGCGTACTGTCCGATCGCGTCTTCGTCGCCATGGAGTTCATTCGGGGCCAGGCTCTCGGCGCCTGGGTCAAGGCGGGGGGACACACTCAGCGGGCCATCGTGGACATGTTCATCCAGGCGGGGCGTGGTCTCGCGGCAGCCCACTCGGCAGGGCTCATCCATCGAGACTTCAAGCCAGACAACGTTCTGGTGGACGAGACGGGACGCGCCCGCGTCCTCGACTTCGGTCTGGCGCGGGCGGTGGAGACGGCGGCGGATGCGAAGGGGATCGAGTCCACGATGCAAGCCATGTCGGGGGACTCCCAGCTGCAGAGGGACCTCACCCAGGCGGGTTCGATCCTGGGCACGCCAGCCTACATGGCGCCCGAGCAGTTCCGCGGCGAACCGGCGGGCGCGCGTACCGACCAGTTCAGCTTCTGCGTCTCGCTCTACGAAGCGCTGCACGGAGAGCGCCCGTTTGCGGGCGACAGCTTCCGCGCCCTCATGAACGCGGTGCTTGGTGGGCAGGTGCGCGCCTCGGCGCCCGGCGCTCGCGTACCCGCGCGGCTCCGACGCGTCCTTCTGCGCGGCCTTCAGGCGCGGCCAGACGATCGGTTCCCCTCCATGGAGTCGCTGCTCGCCGCGCTCGGGTCTGACCCGGCGCGCGTCCGCCGCACCTGGGCGTTGCGGCTTGGACCCGCGTGCGTCGCGGGGCTCGCGCTGTTCGCCTACGCGCGTTCGAAGAGCATGGTCTGCCGGGGTGCCGACCAAAGACTCGTGGGCGTCTGGGACGAGGCGAGGAAGAGCACGATCCACGGGGCCTTTGCGGCCACCGGGCTGCCCTTCGCGGAGGACGTCTTCCGGACGGCGGCGGGCGCGCTCGATCGGTACACCAAGGACTGGGTCGGGATGCGCACGTCGGCGTGCGAGGCGACCGCGCGCGGCGAGCAGTCCGCCGAGCTCCTCGACCTCCGCATGCAGTGCCTCGATCAGCGCCTCGGGGACGTGCGCGCGCTCACCGAGCTGTTCGCCCACGCGGACGCTCGCCTCATCGAAAAATCCGCGCAGGCGGCGCTCGGCATCGAGACCCTCGGGCGGTGCGAAGACGCCGAGCGGCTCCGCGCCGTGATTCACCCGCCCACCGATGCGGCGACCGCGACCAGGGTCGCCGCGATCCGTCAGGACCTGTCTCGCGTGGGCGCGATGCTGCGAACCGCCAAGCAGAAGGAGGCACTGACCCTGGCCCACACGGTGGCCGCCAACGCCAGGGCGGTCGGCTACCCACCGCTCGACGCCGAAGCGCGCGGCATGGAGGCGCTCGCGCTGCGTTCGAACGGCGACTTCAAGAACGCCGAGACGGCCCTGATGGACACTCTGTTTCTGGCCATCGAGGTTCGCCACGACGCCCTCGCGCTGAGGGCGCTCATTGGCCTGGTCGGCGTGGTGGGACACGAACGCTTCGAGGACGGCGAGAGGTGGGCACGATGCGCCAGCGCATTCCTCGGACGCGGCGCAGGAGACGAGGAGGACCGGGCTCGGTTCGAGAACAACTTTGGCAACCTGTTCTACCGCGCGGAGAAGTACGAGGAAGCGACCGCCCATCACCGTCGCTCGCTCGAGCTCTGGGAGAAGCTCGAGGGCAAGCTTGGCCTCGACCTGACTGGACCCTTGAACGGGCTTGGCAACACCTTGGATGACCAAGGCAAGTACGAGGAGGCACTCGCGTACCATCGACGGAACGTCGCGATCAGCGAGCATGCGCTCGGAAGCAAGCATCCCGATGTCGCGTTCCGGTATGTGAACCTCGGCAACGTGCTGGCCCATCAGGGCAAGACCGACGAGGCCCGCGATTTGCTCGAGCACGCGCTGTCGATCCAGGCGGCGGTGTATGGCCCGGACCACGTGCTGACCGCGGTGACCAGGTCGAACCTCGCCAGCTTGCTCCTGGACCTCGGCAAGTACGATCCGGCAGAGGTGCTCCTCGAGCGGTCCTTGGCCGCGCTGGAGAGGGCGCTCGGGCCGGATCACAAGGATTTGTTGCCTACCCTGAACGACCTAGGAAGGGTTCATCACCGCAAGGAGGACAACGCTGCGGCGCGGAAGATCTACCTGCGGGTCCTGGCCCTCGGCGAGAAGACCGGCGGGCCCGACAGCGCGATCGCGCTGGCAGCCCGCACAAACCTGGCCAACCTCCTTGAGGAGGAGGGCAAGCTCGCCGAAGCGCAGGAGATCCAGGAGGGCATCCTGGCGAGGCGAACGCGCGTCCTCGGACCGGATCATGCCGATGTCGGGGCCACCTGGTTCAACCTGGGCAACGTCCTTTCGGCCCGGAAGAAGTACGCCTTGGCCCGTGAACGCTACGAGCGGGCGCTCTCCATCTGGCAGAAGTCCTACGGTCCGGGCCACCTCCGGGTGAGCCTGGCGCTCGGCGCGGTGGCCCTGGAGCTCGTGCACGAACACCAGGCGGAAAAGGCGGTCCCCTTCGTGGAGCGCGCCCTCGCGATCGCGCTGGAGGGCTCGGCTCTGCCGCCCGATCTGGCCGCGACACGCTTCATCCTGGCGCAGGCGTACTGGGATGCGGGGCGCGATCGAAAGAACGCGGTCTCACTGGCTCAGGAATCCGAGCGCGCGCTCGCCCTGGAGCGTGGGACAGCGGCCCGCGCGCAAGTCAAGCGAGTGAGCGACTGGCTCGCGGCGCATCGGGGGCAGGCCCACGGACCGCGATAGCTAAGGCGAGACTACTCGAGGCCTTGGTGACCGAGCAGCCCGTGGCCTGCCAGGAGGGATCGCGATCGACGCTCCAATGCAGCTGATTGCAGCCGTAGGCGAAGGTCAACGCGCCCTGCCGACCCCCGTGAAGACGATGCTCTGGTTCCGGTAGAATGTGGCACCGGGCGCTGGGGTGTCGATCGCGCGGAAGGCGGCGAATCGAGCGCCGTGTACGTGACCGACGCAGAACCGGTGTGGCCGAAGCGGTCGTATGAATCGGCCGGCACAGCCCGGCCGCGGCGGCCGGCCGCTCAGCGCAGGAACGTCGTCGCCGCGGTCGACAGCGTGGTGGGCGCGACCGCGCAGGAGGCCGCGCCCACGCGCTCGATCTGGAGCGTGGTCGCGTCCAGCAGCGCGAGCAGCACCACGCCCGCGCCTTGCGGCGCACCGCGGCGATCGGTCAGGCCTTCGAAGCAGTACACGCCCGACCCGGGCTGGATCGCGGAGAAGGCGCGGTTCGCGCGGCCGGTGTCGCGCGGGAAGAAGTAGTACGCGCCGGGGCCCGCGTTGGTGCCGGTCGCGATCGAGAGCTCGAGGCGCGTGGGATCGACGTGGTCGGGGCCGAGCGCGAGCGCGCGCGACTCGTCGGCCGGGTGCGGCGTGGGCGGCTCGGGATCGAGGAACCACGCGCCCTGCGCGGTGCCGGGCCGGTCGATCGCGGTGGTGCCGCAGCGGGGCTCCACGGTGCGTCGCACGACCGGATCGGCGAACGCGTCGCCCATGAGTGCGAGCGCGCCGTCGCGCAGCGCCGCCGGCAGGTAGTCGTACGGGCAGACCACGTGGAACACATCGAGGCCGTCCCTCATGGCGACGTAGCGGCGCGGGTTCGCGAACGCGATCGGCGCCACCCGCGCGTCGTACGTGCCGAGGTCCAGGAATGGCGACAACTCGCCCGCCGCGAGCATCCGGTCGCCCACGCGGTCGCCCTCGCGCACGGCCACCTCCATGCCCGCGAGGCCCTTGAAGCACGCGATGCCCTGTGAGCCGTCGGGGCTCTGGAGCGGGCTGCACTGCGTGCTCGGGCTGGGACCGAACGATCCGAGCGCGTCCGAGAGCGCGGGCTCGAGGTTGCGGACGTGGGCGAAGCGCAGCAGCAGCTCGCGGCACGGCTGCAGCTCGAACGAATACTCCGTGAGGCTCGCGGTGGTGTAGCGATTCGCCGAGCGGATCCACCCGTCCGACGGGAAGCGTACCTCGACCGCGCGGGCGGCGCTCGTGCGGTTCTGCACCACGATGTACGTGTGATCGGTCGGCAGCGTGTGCGCCGTCGGGCCCAGCGTGCCGAGCGGCGTGATGGCCCAGATGTCGGCCAGATCCACCGGCATCCGCGCCAGCACGGGGCCGGGCCGGCACGCCGGGATGACGAAGCCCGCGTCGGCGGCCGGCGCGTCCGGGCGCCCACGGGCATCGCGCACGCCGGCGTCCGCGAGGCGCGCGTCCGGCCTGGCGGCATCGCGCGATCCCGCGTCGCGCGCGA
>JAHFDS010000484.1 GCA_023248855.1 Myxococcales bacterium | reverse complement strand
GCCGACGGATTGGTCGCCAGGCCTCGCGCCAGCACGCGCGCGACCCACGGCGGCACGCCCCGCTCGCGCCGGGGCGCGCGCAGGTGCCCCGCGGCGACCGCGGCCGACAGCTCGCCGAGCGTCTCGCCAGGGTAGGGGCGCTCTCCGTAGAGGCTCTCCCAGAGCGAGGCGCAGAAGGCGAACTGGTCGGAGCGCTCGTCGGCGGCTCGCCCGCCGTGTTGCTCGGGGGACATGTACGCGGGCGTTCCGAGGACGTCGCCGATGCGGGTCAGGGGAGACGAGAGCACGCCGGACGAGGGCGTGGGCGTGGGCGGATCGGCGAGCGGCGCGTCGAGCTGGCGCGCCAGGCCGAAGTCGGCGACCAGGACACGACCCTCGCGACCGACCAGGACGTTCTGGGGCTTGAAGTCGCGGTGCACCAGGCCCGCGCGGTGTGCGGCGTCGAGGCCGCGGCCGGCGGCGATGAACACGGCGAGCACCTCGCGCCACGGGTGGCCGGCCTCGAGCCAGCTCGAGAGCGCCGCACCGTCGACCAGCTCCATCGCGACGAACACCTCGTCACCGAACGTCCCGACGTCGTGCACCGCGACCACGTTGGGGTGACGCAGACGCGCCATCGCCTGGGCCTCACGCAAGAGGCGCGTGCGGCCCGCGGTGCCGCCGGCCGCGCCCTCGGCGCCCCGCAGCACCTTGATGGCGATCGCGCGGTCGAGCTCGGGATCGTGGGCGGCGTAGACCACGCCCATGCCGCCGGCGCCGAGGGTGGACTGGATGACGTAGCGGCCGAGCTGGGCGCCCGCTGACAGGGTGCCCGGGGGCGCGGGTCGCTGCGGGCGAGCGCCCGGAAGGCTCACGGTGTCGGCGACGGGCGAGGGCTCGCGCACGGTGTCCGCCCCGAGCGCGGCGCTCGCGCCGATCCCGGCGCCGAGCGGCCGCGTATCCCTGGGCTCCGACGACATCGTGCCGAGGATACGCCCAGATGCCGGTCCGAGAGCTGGCGCTCACTCGCCGCGGAGCACGTCGGCGGGCTCGGTGCGCGCGGCGCGGCGCGCGGGCCCCAGGCTCGCGGCGAGGGCGCACACGGCAAGGCACGCCACCGCGGCCAGGATCGCGGGGAGGTCGCCGAGCTCGAACCCCCCGAGGGGGCGCAGGCGGCCGAGCACCACCATGAGCAGGAGCCAGATGCCCGCGCCGAGCGCGATCCCGGGCGCCGCCACGCGCAGGCCCTCGCCGAGCACCATGCGCAGGAGGTCTCGGCGCTCGGCGCCGAGCGCGAGCCGGATGCCGAGCTCGCGGCGCCTCTGCGCGATCGAGAACGCGAGCACGCCGTAGATGCCGAGCGCCGCCAGGCCGGCGGCCACCACCGCGAACCCCAGCACGAGGTGCGAGCGCAGTCGCGGCTCCGCGAGGGATTCGGCGAGCGCCTCGTCGAGCGTGATGACGTTGGCGAGGGGAACGGCCGGATCGAGCGCCGCCACTGCACGGCGCAGGGCTCGCTCGGCGTCGTGCGGCTTTTCGGCGCGGACCAGGATCGAGAGCAGCCGCCCGATCGGGGCGATGGCGTCAGCAGGCAACTGCAGGAAGGGCACGTAGAGCGTGCCGTCGGCGGACACCCGATCGGCACGATGCGTGCGCACCTCGCCCGCCACACCGATGACGCTCATCCACGGCCGATCGCCGTCGGAGGGGCCCCACTTGACGCGCTTGCCGATCGGTGAGGCCCCGGGCCAGAAGCGTTCGGCGAAGCGGCCATCCACCACGCAGACCGCGGGCGCGCCCGCGTGGTCACGCGCGTCGAAGCTGCGCCCGAGCCGGATCGGCAGGCGCAGCGCCTCGAAGTAGCCCGGCGCCGCCACGAAGTGGTTGACCGCCGCGAGCTCCCCCGGCGGCGCGCCCTCGGGAGCCACGACCACGACCCAGCCGGCCCGCGGCGGCACCTGGGACACGGCCGTGACGGCGGTGATGCCCGGCAGCGCCGCTCCTCGCTCGAGCAGGCGCCGCCAGAAGTCGGCCACGCTCGGGCCGTCGGGGTAGCGCCCCTCGGGGAGGCTCGGGGTCGCGGACAGCACGCCCTGCGCGTCGAAGCCGGGCTCCATCGAGGACAGCCTGATGAAGGTGCGAAGCAGCAGGCCCGCGCCGATGAGCAGCACCACCGCGAGGGTCACCTGGGCCGTGACCAGGCCGCGCAGCGCGCCCGTGCGCGCGGTGGCGCCCTTCTCGGGGCCGGCGGACTGGAGCGCCACGTGCAAATCGCCCTTCGAGAGGCCGATCGCGGGCACGAGGCCCGTGGCCGCGCCGCTCAAGAGCGCGAGCGCGAGCGAAAACGTCACCACGCCGGGGTCGAGGCCCACGGCGCGGGCGCGCAGCACGTTGCCGAGCGCCAGAGAAACGAGGCCATCGATGCCCCAGGCCGCGAGCGAAAGGCCCAGGGTCACCGCCAGCATCGCGTGCGCGATGCCCTCGATGACGAACAGCCTCACGAGGGCGCGGCGCGTGGCGCCGAGGGCGGCGCGCACGGCCAGCTCGCGGTGGCGGCTCGCCGCGCGTGCGAGCAGGAGCCCCGCGGCGTTCGAGCACGCCACGAGCAGCACGCAGACGACGGCGCCGAGCAGCACCCAGAGCGCGCTCCGCACGCCCCCCACGACCGCCTCGCGCAGCGGCAAGACGAGCGCCCCGAGGTCGCCGTTCGTGCGGGGAAAGCGGGCGGCGAGTGCGGCCGCGACGCGCCCGACGTCGGCCTGTGCGGCCTTGAGCGAGGTGCCCGGTCGGAGCCGCCCGACCACCGCCATGCGGTGATCGAACCGGCCGTCCTCTATCTGCCAGTCCTCGAGGTAGAGCGGCAAGAAGATCTCCGGCTCTCCGAGGGCCGCACCCTGGAACGACAGGCGGCTCGGGATCAGGAAGCCCGGCGCGAGCACGCCCGCGACCCGGCAGGGCACGCCGTCGACGTCGATGGCGCGCCCGATCAGGTGTCGCGAGCCGTGGTACCGCCGCGTCCAGAGCGCGTGCGAGAGCACCACGATGCGGTCGGCCCCGGGCTGCGCGTCGGCCGGGTGCGGCAACCGACCAAGCTCGGCGCGCGCGCCGAGCAGCGGCAGGAACGTCGGCGTCACCACCGCGGCCGTCACGCGCTCCGGGCGCAGCGAGCCGCCCAGCACCACCGGCTCCCGGATGAGGCCCGCGACGTCCTCCAGCGTCCGCGTCTCCCGCGCGAGGTCGCCGAAGTCCGGCGGCGAAAGCGGGATGCGCTCCAGCACGGCCTCGCGGCCGCTCTCCACCACGAACACCAGACGCTCGACGGCGGGGTAGGGCAGGGGGCGCAAGAGGAGCGCCGCGAGCACGCTGTACACGGTGGTGGAGGCGCCGAGGCCGATGGCCAGCGTCAGCACGATCAGCGCGGAGACGCCGGGGCGATGGCGCATGCCGTGCAGCGCCGCGCGGAGATCGCCGCCCACGAGGCCAGTCTAGATCACGGGGCGGGCTACTCGTCGAGCCACTTGCGGATGCGGACGTGCTCGAAGCTGCGCAGGGCGGCGAGGGCCTCGGCAGGCGTGGCGGCGGCGAGCAGCATCTTGCGCTGCTCCGCGTGCAGGAAGCGCTCGTCGGCCATGCGGTCCGCCAGCGCCACGAGCGGCGACCAGTAGCCATCGGAGTCGAGCAGCACGCAGGGCTTCTCGTGGAAGCCGAGCAGGAGCCACGTGAACGTCTCGCACAGCTCCTCGAGCGTCCCGAAGCCGCCCGGCAGCGCGATGAAGCCGTCGGCCAGCGTCACCATCTGGCTCTTGCGCTCGTGCATCGTGGCGACGTGGCGCAGCTCGGTGAGGCCCGCGTGTGCGATCTCGCGTGGCAGGCCCTCGGGCAGGACACCGATGACCTCGCCGCCCGCCGCCAGCGCCGCGTCGGCGACCCGCCCCATCAGGCCCACGGCGGCGCCACCGTAGACGAGGCCAATGCCCTCGCGGGCGAGCAGCGTGCCGAGCTCGGTCGCGGCCTGGGCGTAGATCGGGCGGGAGCCGGTGTTCGAGCCGCAGTACACGGTGACGCGTCGCATCTCGCCGCATGATGGCACGGGACCCTGGGGTGATCGGCGGTGGCGCCGCGATCGACGCGATCACCCCCGGCGCCCGGGATTTCACGGGCTTGCGCGCGCGCCGCGCCCGGAACGCGGGTTGCGATGGCGTCTCCCATGCTCTCTCGACGCGGATTCCTCGGCGGCCTGGGCCTTGCGGCCATCGCCGCGCCGTTCCTCGGCGTCTCGCGGGCGGCGCGGGCCGCAAGCGGGCGGACGGCCAGACGGCTCGTGGTGTTCTTCTCACCGAACGGCACCATCCACCGGCACTGGCGGCCGACTGGCGCGGGCGCAAGCTTCGACTTCCCCGCGGGCTCGATCCTCGAGCCGCTGGCGGCGCACAAGCCCGAGCTCATCGTGTGCGACGGCATCGACTTCGCGGGCGTCTCGAACCACGAGGCCGGCATGCAGGCGATGTTGACCGGCGGCGGCGACGCGGGCTCGGCCACCGGCGGCCTCTCGCTCGATCAGTACGTGGCGAGCAAGATCGGCGGCGACTCGCGCTTCGAGTCGCTCGAGCTCGGCGTGCACACGAGCGCCTGGGGGCAGAACGTGCAGACGCGCATGAGCTACCGCGGCCCCGGCGTGTTCGTGCCGCCGAACGACGATCCGCGGGCGGCGTTCTCGCGCGTGTTCGGCGCCGCGAGCCCCACCCCGGGCGCCGTGGACCACGCGCTTTCGCGCCGGCGCAGCGTCATCGACCTCGTGCGCGGCGAGCTCGGCGAGCTCGAGCGGCGCCTCGGCACGGGCGAGCGGCGCAAGCTCGACCAGCACCTCGAGGCGCTCCGGCGCGTGGAGCTCGGCCTGGGCGGCGGCACCGGCGGCGCAGGGGGCGGCTGTGGCATGCTTCCGGCGCCCACCGGCGGGGATCCGCAGGCCAACGACGACTTCGCGGTGACCGGCAAGCAGCAGATGGACCTGCTCGTCGCCGCGCTCGCCTGCGGGGCGACCAAGGTGGCGTCGATCCAGTGGTCGCACACGGTCTCGCCGATCGTGCCGACCTGGCTCGGCCTGCGCGACGGGCACCACTCGCTCTCGCACATGGACGACGGCAACACCGCTGGCGTCGCCGATTTCGTCACCGCCGAGCGCTGGTTCAGCGAGCAGTTCGCCTACCTGCTCACCCAGCTCGCGGCCGCGCCAGACGCGGCCGGC
Source organism: Myxococcales bacterium (assembly GCA_023248855.1). Classification (GTDB taxonomy): domain Bacteria; phylum Myxococcota_A; class Polyangia; order JAHFDS01; family JAHFDS01; genus JAHFDS01. The sequence goes on along the minus strand of JAHFDS010000484.1, from coordinate 226 downwards.
GGGACGCTGCTCGACTCGACGCTGGTGGTCTGGTGCAAGGAGCTCGGCGACGGGCGCCTGCACGACTGCGTCTCGGTGCCGTGGGTGCTCGCCGGCGGCGGCGTGTTCCAGACCGGTCGCTACCTGCAGGCCGGCGGCGCGCCTCACCAGAAGCTGCTCGTGTCGATCTGCCAGGCGATGGGCCTCGACAACCAGACCTTCGGCGACGCGTCGAAGGGCACCGGCC
>JAHFDS010000483.1 GCA_023248855.1 Myxococcales bacterium | reverse complement strand
GCCGCGAACGCGCCGCCGCCGATCGCCAAGCCCGCCGCGGCGCCGAACGGCCGCCCCGGGCGCATCCCGACGCCGATCTCGTCGTCGGACATCTCGCCGATCGCCTCCGGCGTGGTGTCCAGGCACTCCAGCCCCAAGCCCGCCCCGCTGCCGGGTCCGTCGGTCATCGTGACGATGGATCCCTCGCGTCGCGAGGATCGCTCGCAGCCGGCGCGCCTGGTCGCGGTCCGCCGCGACGGCTCGGACGGCGATGCGTTCGGGCTCGAGGGGCCCGTGTCCGACGTCGGTCGCGACAACTGCGAGGTCGCGTTTCCCGATGACCTCTACCTCGCGCCGCTGCACGCGCGCATCGAGCGGCGCCCCGAGGGCTTCATGCTCTGGCCGGTCGAGCGCAGAAATGGCGTCTACGTGCGCGTGCGCCGTCCGCACGAGCTGCGCACCGGCGACGCCATCCTGATGGGCCGGCAGCTGCTCCTGTTCGATCTGGTCTCGGACGCCGAGCTCAACCTGCCGCCGCAGAGCGTGGGCGGCGTGTTCCTGTTCGGTACGCCGGTCAGGCCCCCCTGGGGACGCCTCGTGCAGCAGACCACGACCGGCTCACCGCGCGACGTCCACCACCTGGTGCGTGACGAGGTGGTGCTCGGCCGCGAGGGGGCCGACATCTCCTTCCCCGACGACGAGTTCGTGTCACGCCGCCACCTCGTGCTGCGGCGGCTGGTGGAGGGGGCGCAGGTGCGCCTTCTCGCGGAGGACCTCGGCTCGTCGAACGGCACGTTCCTCCGCGCCCGCGAGCCGGTGCTGCTCACGCACGGGGATCTGCTCAGGCTGGGTGACCAGCTCCTGCGCTTCGAGCAGGGATGACCGTCGCCGCCGCGGTCCCCGAGACGGTGGGCGACGGCGACGAGGTTCGCCTCGAGATCGCCATGCTCACCGACCCGGGGCTCGTCCGCGAGAAGAACGAGGACAGTCTGGCCGTGGTGGAGCTCGATCGGGGGCTGCGCCGGCTGGAGGACGTCCGCGAGCACACGCTCGGCGCGCGCGGCACGCTGCTCGTGGTGTGCGACGGCATGGGCGGCGCGGCGGCGGGCGAGTTCGCGAGCCAGCTCGGGACCGACTCCGTGCTCGCCGAGGCCGAGGCGTACCCGCCGACGGTGGACGTGGCGCGGCGCGGGCGGCAGCTACGCACCGCGACGCGCGTCGCGAACCGCCGCATCGTGATGGCCGCAAGGTGGGATCCAGCCCGCCAGGGCATGGGCACGACGCTCACGGCGGCGTGGGTCGCCCACGGCCCCGAAGGACCGTCGGTGCTGTGCTCGCAGGTGGGTGACTCGCGCGCCTACCTCGTGCGCCGGGGCGAGATCGGTCGGCTCACGCGCGACCAGTCGCTCGCGGAGCAGCTCCTGCAGCAGGGCCACGTGTCGGCCGAGGAGGCCAAGATCTTCGAGCGCATCGGCATCATCTTGCAGGCGCTCGGGGCGAGCGAGGACGTGCAGCCCGACTTCACGCTGGCGCCGCTCGCCTACGGCGACGTGCTGCTCCTGTGCTCGGATGGCCTGTCGGGCTGCGTGGCCGACGAGGAGATGCTCACCATCGTCGAGTCGGCGCGCGACCTGCAGTCTGCCGCCGCCGCGCTCATCGCCCGCGCCCGCCAGTCGGGGGCACCGGACAACGTGACCGCGGTGCTCGCGCGCATCGGTGGCCCTGGCGCGGTGGCGGTGGATATCCCTGCCCCCGAAGCCTACGCGCCCTTCGAGCTCGGCGAGGCCGCGCACGACCCGCTGCCCGAGCCGGCCGAGCGCCCGGTGCGCGACACCACGCGCTTCGACCTCGGTCCCCAGCGCTACCCGAAGGAACGCGTCGCGCCTCCGCCCCCCGAGACCCCGCCCGGCGCCGCCGTGCGGGGCCTGTTCGCGGTGGCGGTGCTCGCCGTGATCACGGTCGGCGTCCTCTGGTTCGCACTGTAGGGCGTCACGTCCAGCGGTGGCGGGAGGCGAGTGTGATGCGGACCCCGGGCGGCCGTCACGGAGCGGCTTCTTGCCCGACCTCCGCCGCCGTGCGACGCTGGCCGTAACCGTCCGAGGGGGGACACACATGCGAAGAGCTCTCGAGAAGCGATCTCCAGGTTGGCTCGCCCGGGTGGCCTTGGTCGCCGCGCTCTGTGCCGTGCCGGTGCGCGCGCAGGCGTCGCTGATCGAGCTGTGGGGAGAGGCGGGCGGCGGGCTCATGAAGCAGGGGGGCTCCTTCGCCGACTCCAACCTCAAGCCCGATTTCTTCGCGGCCAACGGAGGTGGCGCGACCGGCTTCTCGGCCGGCGTCCACATCCTGTTCGTCGATGGCTACGTCAACTACCACAACCTGTTCGGTGACCACGGCACCGCGAGCCTGACCAAGTTCGGGGTCGGCTTCGGTCCCAACATCGACGTGGGGCCGATCAAGATCTTCGTCACGGTCGGCGGCGGCTACGGCTACATGACCTGGGACAAGAAGGCCGACGCGCTGCTGCTGCCCGCACAGATGGCGATGATGCAGCCGGGCATGATGAGCGGCAAGAAGCCGGAGCTCGGCTCGACCATGTACTTCGGCGAGGCGCGCTTCGGCGGCGAGTACCGGATCCCGATCATCCCCGCGTTCGGCCTCGGGCTCGGCGCGTGGGGCAACCTCGGAGCGTACTACCAGCCCGACGACATCTCGTTCGACACCAGCCTGACGAGCAGCGCGGGCACTGATCCGAACAAGCGCGTGCAGTTCGAGCCCGTCGCCGGGTGGCAGTGGTCGCTCCTCTTCGGCGTCCGCGGCCACGTCGGGCTCTGAGTCTCGATCGGCGGCCTCGGAGGGCCGCCGCAGGAGGGGCACGACTGCCCCTCCCCCGCCCGGGCACAGCCCGGTCGGGCCCCCTACCCTGCGTCTTCCCTGCGCTCGCTACGCCCTTGCGCCTCGCCTCGCTGCGCTCGGATCAAACGCGCTTCGGGCTCTAGCCCCGAACCCGCCGCAAGCCCCTTCCTTCGTGTAATCTGCAGCGCGTGGATGACCTCGCGCAGCTGCGAGTGGCGATCGATGCGATCGACGACGAGATCCTCGAGCGCCTGAACCGGCGCGCAGACTTGGTGACCCGGGTCGGCGCCATCAAGCGGCAGAAGCAGCAGAGCTTCTACGTACCCGCGCGGGAGCGGCAGATCGTGGACCGCCTGGTAGCGGCCTCCGCGGGGCAGTTCCCGCGCGAGGCCATTCCGGGGGTGTTCCGGGAGATCATCAGCGCGTGCCTGCGGCTCGAGGAGCCGCTCAAGGTCGCGTACTTCGGACCCGAGGCCACCTTCACGCACATGGCCGCGCAGCGCCGATTCGGCCTGTCCGCGCTCTACGTGTCGGCGCCCACGATCGGCGCGGTCTTCGCCGAGGTGGAGAAGTCGCAGGTCGAGTTCGGCGTAGTCCCGGTCGAAAACTCCACCGAGGGCGGCGTGTCACACACGCTCGACAGCTTCCTCGGGAGCGACCTCCAGATCTGCGGCGAGGTCACCCACGAGATCGCCCACTGCCTGCTGTCCCACGGCGAGCTCGGCGAGATCCGCAAGGTGTACTCCCACCCGCAGGCGCTCGCGCAGTGCCGGCTTTGGCTGTCGGCGCACCTGCCAGGCGTCGTGCCGATCGAGGTCGCCTCGACCTCGCAGGCCGCGCGCATGGCCAGGGACGACCCGAGCGCCGCCGCGATCGCGAGCGAGCTGGCGGCGCAGCTCAACGACCTGCCCATCCGGCGCCGGCAGATCCAGGACGTCGCGCTGAACGTGACGCGTTTCCTGGTGCTGTGCCGGCCCGAGCAGCTGCCCCAGATGTCCGCGGCGGCGCCCGGCACCCGGATGCGCACGAGCGTGCTGTTCACGGTGCGCGACCAGCCGGGCATCCTCTACAAGGTGCTGCAGCCGTTCGCGGATCGCGGCGTGAACCTCTCGAAGATCGAGTCGCGACCGTCGCGCCGGCGCGCCTGGGAGTACGTGTTCTTCCTCGATGTCGACGGCCACACCGACGATCCGCGCATCGTCGCCGCGATCGCCGACCTGCGCGCGGCGTCGGAGCTCGTGAAGGTGATCGGGTCGTATCCGTGCTACGACCCTGAGCCTCCGACCACCGAGCGCGACAAGGCCGATGAGAGCGAGCCAAAGAAGGAATGACGTGCGAGACCACAGTTCTGTGATGGCGCCCAGGGCACGGCCCCTGGTCCTGCCGAACATCGAGGCCCTCCGGCCCTACGTCCCGGGCAAGCCCGTCGAGGAGCTCGAGCGCGAGCTCGGCATCTCCGGCGCCATCAAGCTGGCGTCGAACGAGAACGCGGCCGGATCGTCACCGCGTGCGCTCGCGGCCCTGGCGCACCTGCCGCCGCTCGCCGAGTACCCGGACGGCAGCTGCTTCCATCTGAGGCGCGCGCTGGCGGCACACGTCGGCGTCACGCCCGAGGAGGTCTTCACGGGGGGCGGCTCGAACGAGATCATCGACCTCCTGGTGCGGACCTTCTGCGCGCCCGGCGACGACGAGGTGCTGGCGTATCAACCCTCCTTCGTCTGCTACGAGCTCGCGCCCAAGGCCCACGGCTGCCGGCTGGTCCAGGTGCCGCTCGATGAGCGCAGCTACGCCTACGACCCCGAGGCGCTCCTTTCGGCGGTGACGCCGCGCACGCGGATCCTGTTCCTGTCGAACCCCAACAATCCGACCGGCAGCTGGATGAGCCGCGCGGCGCTCGAGCATCTGGCGAGCAAGCTGCCGCCCGACGTCATCCTGTGCGTGGACGAGGCGTACTGCGAGTTCGCGAGCGACCGCGCGTACCCGGATGCCTGCGAGCTGCGCCCGCTGCGCGAGCACATGGTCGTGCTGCGCACCTTCTCGAAGGTCTACGGCCTCGCAGCCCTTCGCTGCGGCTACGGGATCATGTCGCCGCGCCTCGTCAACTACCTCGACCGGGTGCGGCTGCCGTTCAACGTCAGCGTGCCGGCGCAGGTGGCGGCGATGGCGGCGTTGCAGGACGGCGAGCACGTGCGCCGGAGCGCGTTCGTCAACGCCGAGGGACTGGCGCAGGTGGAGGCCGGCCTCGATCGGCTCGGCATCAAGCACTTCCCCACGCAGGCGAACTTCGTGTTCGTGGACCTCGAGCGCGACGGGCGCCTGGTCTACGAGGCCCTCCTGAGAAAGGGCGTCATCACGCGGCCCATCGGCGGCCCGCGCCACATGCGCATCACGATCGGCACGCGCGAGCAGAACGACCGCCTGCTCGGCGCGCTCGGCGAGGTGCTGGGCCGACCGTGATGGGCACCGGGCTCGCCGGCTGCCGCCTCGCGCTCATCGGGTGCGGGCACATCGGCGGCTCGCTCGCGCTCGCGCTCGCGGACACCGTGGAGGCCGTCGGCTTCGACGCCGCTGCTGCGCACGCCGCGCGCGCGGTGGCGCGTGGGATCGTCGGCCGGGCGGCCCGGAGCGCCGC
>JAHFDS010000096.1 GCA_023248855.1 Myxococcales bacterium | reverse complement strand
CGCGACAGCTCGACGCCCATTTGGGCAAAGGGCGTCTTCTGCCAGTGGAGTTCGAGGTGCTCCTCGAGCGCGCGCTCGGTGAGGCGGTCTGCGTCCAGCGGGCGGCCGGGGGAGCGCGCATCGACTTCGGACGGATCGCTGAGGTAGTCCCACAGTCGCCCCGATGTCGTGGCCGGAAAGTAGTGGCGCGCCAGGAGGCGCATGACCCTGAAGCGATCTTCGAACCGCGACGCGAGTTGCGTGAACAGTGCCTCGTCGAGCTGTGCGCATTTCACGTGCTTGAGGACGTGCCACGCTTCCGCGCGTGCTTGCCTGGCGGCCGCGAGGGAATCGGATGCGCCCTCGAGCGGCACCAGCCGCCAGACGCCGTCGTTCTCGAGGTGCCGAAACGGGTACTCGATCTTGACTGCGCTCCTCCACTCCGGATAGAGGGCCGAAAGGAGCTGGTGGAACGCGCTCTTCAGGCCCCCGTCGAGGAGCACGTTCCTCGACTGGATCTTCCGCTTGTGGATGAGGATGACGACAGCCGCGACGAGGAGCGGCTTGTAGGGCTTGACGATCCCGTTGGAGCGGTCGAGGCGAAGGTTCTCCAGCCGTCCGCAGAGCTCGTCAACCGTCACGCTCACCTCGTGGCCCCGGTCGGGTCAGCCGCGGTCGACGATACCATCGGGCACCGGCAACCCGAACAGCGCCGCCAGTTGGCGGACCTGGCGCTCGGAAATGCGCCTACCGTACTTCGCCGCGACGTGCTGGGCGAGGCGCACCGGCCACTGGGCGCCGACGTTCCCGCCGGCCTCGTGGCGGGCTTCGAGAACCCCGAGGCGGCGCTGGTAGCTCGGCTCCCGGAGTCCCATCCTGCGCTGCACCTCCAGGGCGGCCATCGCAGCAGCGAGCTCGGCCGCGTCGATCGCGTGGACCTTGCTGGCCCGCGTGTCGAGCCGGGCGACGATCCGGGCGCAGGCGGCGGAGAGCGGCTCGCGGTGCTGCTCGAACCAGATGGCGTCCTTCACGAAGCGGCGGAGGCCGGCCATCGCGCGCTGGACACCGAGCGGTGTCAGGGTGCCGTCCTCGTGGGCCAGGCTGCCCCGCCGGTCGCCCCAGTCCCAGGCCATCGCGCCGAAGAAGGAGTTGTAGGCCCCCGCCGTCACCGTGGCCCCGCGGTACGGCTCGAGGATCTCGATCGTAAACCCGACCGGCTCCGCCATGCGAAGCCAGGCCGTCACGTGAACCCCGCTGACTTCGAGCTTCAGGATCCGTCCGTCAATGCGCATATCGCTCCTCCTTCGAGGCTGGCATTGGCACCTTGCCGATGGGCAGGTTGCCGGGCGGGTCAAAGGGCCAGAACCCTCACCGCCACTCTGGATACCCTTTGACGATATCACGTCAGTGGAGCGCGAGCGCGGCGTCCATTTGGCAACCGCAGCGCAGGATGACGCGGTCGGGGGGCAGCATCCTCGGGATGAGCCACGCTGGTACGCCGGGCATCGATCGCTTGCGCGCGGTCGTCCTTGGATTCGCCGTCGGCGACGCCCTCGGCGCGCCCTTCGAGGACGATTCGCCCACACCGGAGGAAATCGAGGGCCGGCTCCGGGGCAGCGAGACGATCCGGTTCACCGATGACACGTACCTCGTCCTCTCCACGATGCGCGCCCTCGCCGAGGCCGGGACGCCCGACTGGTCGTCATGGCTGTACTGGGAGGCCCTGCGTGCGGGAGCGGTCAGGGCCCTGGTCGCCTGGGCGGCGAGCGGAGATCACCGGGGGGTTGGGGACACCACGTGGGCCGCGATCAAGCAGATGACCGATCACCTGGAGAGAGCCCGCGCACCCGCCGCGTTCGAACTGCGCACGCACGGCTATGACGTGGAGCGCTCGGCCGGAAACGGCATCCTCAGTCGAGCGCTGCCCCTCGTCACCCTGGGGGTTCGCGGCTCGCCGGAGCTCGCCAGGTTCCTCGCGCTCACGCATCTGCACCCGAAAGGGCACGAAGTCGTCGACGCGATGATCTGCGCTGGCTCGAGGCAGGCTGCGGCCAACGAGGAGAGTCCGCCGAGCGGCCTGGGTTTCTACGCGCCTGAAGCCCTGGCGATCGCCACCTTCGCCGCGGCCGCGACGACCTGGGAGGAGGCCTTCCGGCGAAGCCAGGTGCCGGACGGCGACAACGACTCCACCGCTGCGCTCGCGCTGGGGCTCTGGGGCCTGACCCATGACGCAGTCGAATCGGACTCGCCGTTGTCACAGCTCGGCCGCATGGCTGGTGCTGACCGATCCTTGATCGAGCGGGCATGCGAGCGGGTCATCACGCCGCCAGGTGCTTGTCCATGAGCGCCCTGGCGCCTTCCAGCACGTTCTGGCGCCAGTCGGCCGGGGCGACGAGCTCGGCGAAGCCGCCGAAGCGCTGGACGAGCGCGACCACCTCGAGCCTTGCGCTCGTGCGCACGCGGTAGCGCAGGCTCCCGTCGGCCAGCAGGCGCTTCTCCTCGGCGGGATGGAACGTGCGCTCGCCGATCGCGCGTGCGACCTCGGGGGCGAACCGGATCTCGACGTCGCGCACGTCCTCCTCGCGGCCGAGGAAGATGCCGAAGGCGCGCTCGAGCGGCGTGTCGAGGTCCACGCGCGGCGGCTTGAACGTAACTCCGGTCGTCGCGAGCGCCTGGATGCGCTGCACGGCCAGCAGGCCCAGCCAGCCGAATCGCGCGTACCTGCAGAACGCGTAGAGCGCGCCCTGGTGCCAGACCAGGCGTAGCGGGTGGACCACGTGCGTCGTCGGCGTCGTGGCGTGGAGCGGCAGGTAGGTCACCTGGCACTCCTTCCTGCGCGCCACGGCATCGGTCAGCGTGTCGATGACCTCGCCCTTGTCGGCGTAATCGACGAAGTTCCGCGGGTGGACGGCGAAGACGCTCGCCAGCGCGTCGATGCCGCAGTTCTTCTGCTCGGCGAGCGCTGCGCGGATCTTCTGGATCGCGCATCCGAGGTCGTCCGCGAGTGGCGTGCCCTTCGTGCCCGGCAGCGCCTGCCGGAACGCGTGGAGCGCCAGCAACTCGGAGACGCCGAACTGCATCTCGCCAAGCGCGGTGCCGCGGTCGATGCGATATCGCCGCTTCTGCTTGCCGTCGGACTCCTCGACGAGCGGGAACTGCCCCTCGAGCGTGGCCAGGTCGCGCTCGATTGTGGACTTGCTCGTCCCGAGCTGCTCGGCGAGCTCACGGACGGAGTAGCTCCGGGGCGCACCCTGCAGCAGCCGCAGGAGCGACCACTGCCGCACGAGCTGGGTCGAGTCCGCGTGTCGGGCCCGGGCCGTGTCCTGCTTCGAGACCATGCCGCCATCATGCCGGCGCGACGGACATGAAAGTTGCCAGGCGCGATCAACCCCCGGCTTGCCAGCCCGGGCCTGGGATCGCGTACATCCGCTGGAGGTCCACGTGGACGTCGACCCAGATTCGGCCCGCGCGCAGGAGGTCGCGGTGTGGGATGTGCAAGTGGCCCGGATGCTCGAGGCGGTGCATGAACGAGCACGGTTGCACCGGCAGGGGCGGCAGGTCGGAGGGGCGCTCCTCGAGCCGGCAGTCGGACTCGATGAGGGGCAGCATGTAGCGTTCGTCCTGCCAGAGGTAGCTGTCGTCGTCGTCGGACCATGCCGGGTCCTCCTCGCGAAGATGGAGCGTGATCGACGCTTCGAGGTTGAAGCTGGTCAGGCCGTTTCTCCGGTCGGCGCAGCGACCGACGAGGGCATCGTGGAGTCGCGTGTACTCGGCCGTCACGAAGGCCTCCACCTCCGCGAGCTGCGCGTTCAGGGACACCAGCGCGTCGAGCTCGGGCCGGGTGAGCGGCGTCCGATCCTCCGTGTAAAGAAGCGGCGTTCGAATCGTCCTGTCGCGCTCGCTCATGGGTCCATCCTGCCGCCGAACCGCGTCAGGATGCGCAGCGGTATGGCGACATCCGGCTGCCCGCGCGGCTCATGTCCGTCGCACCCCTACGGTGGAGGAATGAACCAGCGATGCCGTCCTGCGGTGGCAACATGGCTCGGCATGATCTCATCGGCGCGCGATTGCATGGAGCGGCTCGAGCTCGTGCTCGCCGTCGTCGGCGAGGAGTGTCCCGAGCTCGCAGATCAGGCCGAGGAGGCCGCGCGGCTGGTCTCCGCGTCGGCCGCGGGCCTCGGACGGCTCGCGGGCGCGGCGCGCATCGAGTCCGTTTCCAGCAGGAACTGAGCTCCAACGCGGCCGCCTCAGCCCTTCCAGGTGCGCACGATGTCCACCTCGCGCCCGTCGTCGACCCGGTGCACGGTCCATCGCCGCGACGGCAGCTCAAGGATCCCGAAGGTGCCGCACTCGCGCACGAGATGCCCGGGCACGCCCGTGCCGTCCGTGAGCGACGAGCCGGGGTTCAGGATGCGCCGGCCCTGTGCGAGCGTGATCTCGAAGGCCTGGTGCGTGTGGCCCACGATCAGGATGTCGACATCGACCCGGTCGAGCATCGTGGCGAGCTCGCCCGCCGTTGCCTGCGCGGGATCGATCCCGGCCATGTCCGAACGCGGCGAGGCGTGGCAACCGTACAGGCTGACGCCCTCGATCGTGAATTCCCAGGCGGTCCCGAGGCCGCGAAGCCATTCGAGCGCAGCCGCCGACAGACGCGATTCCTCCGGCCTCTCGATCGCCCAGCGGTCGTGATTGCCGCGAATGCAGGGCATACCCCGCTCCATGAGGAGCGCAATCGTCGCCTCGGGGAAGTGCCCGTAATCGACGATGTCGCCATTGCACACGACGTGCTTGCAGCCGAGGCGCTCGGCCTGCGCGAGCGCGCTCCTGAGCGCAACCACATCGGCATGCACGTCGGATACGACCGCCAGGCGCATCATCACCCTGCGCTCGAGGATACAGCCACGCCGACGCCGGCCGGAATCGGGTCGAGCATGCCCCCAGGCTCGCTCACCACCGCCGCGGGCCGCGGGGCGGTCGTCGCGCGTCCCTGACCGCATCGCCGCCTGACGCGGTCGGCTCGTACGACTCGGTCGTGCCACCGGACCGATTCGCCACGGGTGACCGCGGGGCCGAGCGAGCCGTGCTCGGCGCCATCCTCCTGCGCGGTGTCGGCGCGCTCGCCGACGTCGTGGCCCTCGGGCTTGCGGCCGGCGACTTCCAGCACCCCGGCCACGCGCTCGTGTTCGAGACTGTGATCCGCATGGAGGCGTCGGAGCACCCGATCGACACCGTGAGCGTGGCCGCCGAGCTCAGACGGGCAGGCCAGCTCGTGCGCCTCGAGGGCCAGGAGACGTTCCTGTCCGACCTGCTCGACGACGTGCCGAGCACCGTGCACGTCGAGCACTACGCGAGCGTCGTGCTCGAGTACGCGACCTTGCGCCGCCTCGTGCACACGCTGAGCGAGCTCCTCACCGAGGCGACGCACGGGCCGGGCGACGTGGCCGCGCTTGTCGATCGCACCGAGCAGCGAATCTTCGAGATCGGAAAGGCAGCGCACCGGCAGGCCTACGTGCCCCTGCGGGCGGCCATGAAGCCGCCGCTCGACGACGCAATGAAGCGGAAGGGGCGAATCGGCATCACGGGCGTGCCCACCGGCTTTGCTGGGCTCGATCGCCTCACCTGTGGGCTCCAGCCCGGCGACCTCGACGTCATCGCCGCGCGACCCTCGATGGGCAAGACGGCCTTCGCCCTCGGGCTCGCGCTCCACGCCGCGCTCGAGGCCGGTGTGCCCGCGCTCGTGTTCTCCCTCGAGATGACCGAAAGGCAGCTCGCCGAGCGGATGCTGTGCACGGAGGCCCGCGTGGAGATGGGCCGGCTGCGGACCGGAGACCTCGGCTCGCGCGAGTGGCAGGCGCTGACGCGAACGGCCTCGCGCTTCCAGGCGGCGGCCATCTTCATCGACGAGTCCTCCGCCCCGACCATCGGGGAGATCCGCGCCAAGGCGCGGCGCTTCGCGTCCGACCCGACTGTGCCCAGACAGGGCGCACACCGCGGGCTCATCGTGGTCGATTACATCCAGCTCGTCCGCGGGCCCTCGGGCCGTCGTGACGAGTCGCGCGAACGCGAGGTCGCCGAGGTGTCGCGGGGCCTCAAGGCCCTGGCCAAGGAGCTTCACATGCCGGTCGTGGCGCTCTCGCAGCTCAATCGCCAGCTCGAGCGCCGCGAGCAGAAGAAGCGACGGCCCATGCTGTCGGACCTGCGCGAGTCGGGCGCCATCGAGCAGGACGCCGACCTCATCGCCTTCATCCACCGCGAGTCGTTCTACGACCCGACCGCAAGTCCGGGCCTCGCCGAGGTCATCGTCGGAAAGAACCGCAATGGCCCGACCGGCACCGTCGAGCTCGCATTCCTCGGCGAGTTCACCCGCTTCGAGAACCTGACCGAGCGAGACGAGGTGCCCCGCGTAGGCGAAGAGCGGCCCGGTGAGGGCGTCCGCGCTCAGTCCCGAAGCCCGATGAGTCCGATCTCGATACCAGCCAGCCGAGCCTCGACCGTCGAGGTGAAGACGAAGTTGGCATCCGGGTGCGCGTGCGCTTCGACCAGTCGTGCGAGGCGCGACACCTCCGTGACCTGTAGCGAGTTGCCGCCCCGGACGTGCAGCCAAATACGGGTCCAGCGCCGGTCGATCGCCCCGATGGCCCGTCCGATGCCGGGCATCTCGTCACGCCGGACATGCTCCTGCCAGACGTGGCCCTGCAGCTCGAGCTCGCGGCGGACCTCCGCATGGATCTCCTCGAGCCTGGCGCGCGTGAAGCGCATGTCGCGAATATCGTCCCAGTCGGAGAGGATCATCCCGCAAGGAACGGAGTCGGCTCCTCCTGTTGCGGTGAGAAACGCGCCCGGACTTGCGCCTCCACAGATGGCCCGGAGGTCCGCGATGTCGGCGCCGAGCTGCGGATGCGACACCAGCGAGCCGATCGGCGCCGCCGCGAGCGCGGCGAGCCCGCGCCACCCCTGGTTCAGCACGGGCTCGATGACCGCGCAGCCGAGCTCCAGTGCGAGCGCGGCGCGAAACGCGTGCTGGTCGGGGATCCGATCGTCCCCGACCGGAGCGAAGCCGAAAAGAACGAGGTCCCCGCTCTGCCGGGCCGCGAGCGTTGCGCGTCGCGCGGCCTGCAGCGCACCGAGCCCGGTGGCCAGGACCACCGTCAGGTGCCGGCCCGGCGCAGGGCGCGACAGGCACCGCAGCATCGACTCGTCGAAAGGGAGCGCGTCGGCGGCGAGCCCTAATGTCGCGAAAGTCGCCAGCACGCGGGAGGTCTCGGCGCCGGTCGCGAGGACGAGCGGGCGTGGCGTGGCGACCGCGCCTGTGTCGGGAGCGGAAGCGGGAAGCGCGCAGATCGCACAGGCGCACCGGTCGCTGCGCCCCCAGGCATTGCCGAGAATGCACGGCAGGAGGCCCATGCCAGCGGTACCTCCAAGAACTGCGCGTCTTCGCATCGCTACAGCCTCGCCCGTGACCGCCTCAGGGTGCGCCGCGGTTGTGATCCCGAGCAGCCAACCCCGTTGCAAGCGGGCGTGCGCCTCCCGGCCGCCGCCCACGGCATCAAGCCATCGGAGCGCAGAGGGCGAGCAGCCGCCTCAGATCCAGCCGCAGGATTGCGTGCTCGACGGGGAGGCGGTCGGTCCGCAACACAGTGGCGAAGGACGGGGCCAGAAGGACTCCGTATTCCAGGTCCCCCGGAAAGGGCAGCGCGAAAATCGGGGTCACCGCGTGACGACGTCGTGCCTCGAGCAGCGTCCCCTCGGTGGCGAGGTCGAGCCCGCGCCCGGTGAGGAGAGCACGCGCGAGCAGGGCCGACCGCGGCCAGGCGGGATCGATGAGGATGCCGTCATGGCGCGCTCGCGCGAGGAGCTCGATCGCCTCCTCGATGTGCGTCGCGCGGCAGAGCCGTACGCCACGTGCCTCCAGCCTGCCCTCGAGCGCCGGCCCCACGGCGCCGAGCACGAGCAGGCGCTTGCGCTCCACCTGCTCCAGATCGACCGCCAGGGCCGAGCGCGCACCGATGCCGATCAGCCTGATCGTGAGCTCGGGGCACTCGCGCTCGCAGGACAGCATGCGAGAACCCTGCTGCCGGATTTCATGTCGGTCAATTATTTGGGATGCGGAGAAATCCCCTTGCGCGTCAATGCAAGAACCCGCTTCGCAGGCTGCGGCGGTTCGTCAGCGAGGACCACCCATTGGCCTGGGCAATTGTGCAGGAGGCCGTCCCAGGATCTCGATGGCGCGCTCGACATCGCTGGCCTTTAGGCCCACGAAGTCGTCGGTGAGCACGAGCTGCGGAGCGAGCGCGGCGCCCACAGGGCAGTCGTCCAGGATCACGTAGGCACCGACGTTCTCTCTCGTCGCCAGGTAGGCGAGGATCTCGTCGCCGCGCGTTCCATCCACGATCATCGGTGTCTGGCCCTCGATCCGCCCCGAGAAGCCGACGGATTCGAGCATCACGCGGATATCCTCGAGGGACCACCGCTCGCGCCAGGCGGACGACACGACCACCGTGGCAGACGTGCGCCGGATGATCTCGTCGAGACTGCGCACACAGTCGAGATCGAGCTCCTCGTTGGAACCGAAGTGCGCGAGGACGCCGTCGATGTCGAGAAACAAGAGCCGATCCTTCGGAGGAGCCTCGTCGGAGATCGGGACGAGCGCCGCGAGCGTTCCGAGCACGATGCGAACGGAGGCCGCCGACGATGGTGTGAGCTTGCGGTCCACGAGCGGGTCCTGCTGCAAGGCAGCGATGATCGCGTAGCGCAGCTCGTCGAACCGCAGCTCGATGCGCGCATCTGGCCGCACGCGCAGGGTCTGGATCAGCTTCACGACGTGCGCGTCGAGCTCGTGCACGTCCTCCTCTGCGAGGACGAGCGGCTCATTCGTGGTGCCTGTTCCGCGCTTCCGCGATCGCAGACGGTCGACCTCGTCGCGGGCCCGGTCGAGGTCCCGCAGGAGCTGCCGCGCCTCCGACAGCTCCGCCGTCCGCACGAACAGGAAGTCGGCCCGGGCGACGAGGTCGCGCAGCGCGGCGTCCGATTCGGCCTGCTCGGACTGGCTCGCGAGGACGAGGTGCGCCCGCAGTGGGGGGTACTTCGTGCGGAGCTCCGCGAGGATCTCCCCGGCTCGCCCGAGCGCGACCTGGAGCTCGTCGATGCTGAGCGAGTCGGCCACGCGACTCCGTAGCAACCGACCGCCCCAGCACGCGCAGCGGTCCGCCGGTCGTGCGCATTTGCCGGCTCGCGCGGCGACAGGTGCGGTGGCACCATCGGCGAAGTGTCATTGCCCCCGACCCGGATCGTCGCGTCCCCCTCGAGCTGGATCGAGGGCGAGGCCGTGCGCCAGCTCGAGCGGACGGCGGCCCTCCCGGGTGTGCGCCTCGCCGTCGGGCTGCCCGATCTGCACCCCGGCAAGGGCCACCCGGTCGGTGCGGCGTTCCTGATCGAGGGCCAAATCTATCCGACCCTGGTCGGCAGCGACATCGGCTGCGGCATGGCGCTCTTCGCGACCGACGTGCTGACCAAGAAGGCGAAACGCGATCGCTGGGCCGACAGGCTGCGCGGCCTCGAACGCCCCTGGGACGGTGACCACGCCGCGTGGCTCGAGCAGCACGGGACCCAGTCGACGCCCTTCGACGATGCGCTCGGCACCGTCGGCGGCGGCAATCACTTCGTCGAGATCCAGACGTTCGACCGCATCGACGATCGCGCCCCGCTCGAGGCCGCCGGGCTCGACCCTGAGCGGCTCCTGGTCCTCGTGCACAGCGGCTCGCGCGGCCTCGGCGAATCCATCCTGCGCGCGCACGCGGCCGCTCACGGCGACGGCGGCCTCGCCGACTCATCCGCCGAGGCGCATGAGTACATCTCCCGCCACGACGCCGCGGTCGCCTGGGCCCGCGCCAATCGCGCGCTCCTGGGCCTGCGCCTCTGCGAGCAGATCGGCGCCGAGGCCACGGCCGTCCTCGATCTCGTCCACAACGCCGTCGTGCCCCACGCGGGCGGCTGGCTCCACCGCAAAGGCGCGGCACCCTCGGACGCCTCGCCTCTCGTGCCCATCCCGGGCTCGCGCGGCACGCACACGGTCCTCGTTGCGCCCATCGGCGACGGCGAGCGCAGCGCCTGGTCGCTCGCCCACGGGGCCGGCCGCAAGTGGCGGCGCAGCGACGCCCGGGCGCGCCTCGAAAAGCGCTTCTCGACGCGCGACCTCGAGCAGACGCCCCTCGGCGGCCGCGTCATCTGCGAGGACAAGGACCTCCTCTACGAGGAGGCGCCTCAGGCCTACAAGGACATCGATCAGGTCGTGCAGGACCTCGTCGCCGCCGACCTCGTGCGCGTCATCGCGACCCTGCGCCCGCTCGTCTCCTACAAGACCCGCGCCCGCGACCGTTAGAGTCCTGGTCTAGAATTCCGGCTCGCCCACGCAGAGGGTCAGGCTGTACATGCCGTTGCCCCGCGCGTCCTTGATCACACGGACCGTGTCGGCCGCCAGCTTCCGATGCTTTTCGGGCACGCGGGCCGCGAGGAGCACCGGCATGATCAGCGCGAGCAACTCCGGGCGGCTCGTCTTCTCGAGGTCGAGCACCGAGAAGAAGAGCGTGATGAGCGTGTGGCCCTCCCACCACCACGACTCGAGGCGGTAGGGCCGGCCATCTGCAAGCGCGCCCTCGGTTGCGCCGAGGTCGCCCTCCCGCATCACCGGATCGTGTCGGTACTCGTCGGGAGTGAAGTCTGAACGGTCGGGAACGGGATATCTCGTCTTCTCCATGCACTCATTGTCCCCGTCGGACGGACATGACCCGTCTCGCCCGGCCCGACGCTCAGCGGCAGACGTACGCCTCGGCGGACGAGCCGTCGGAGAGCTCGATCGACCCGCGCTCGAACAGCGTGGGATGGCCCTCGAACCGGTCGAGCCGCGCGAGCGCGTCGGCATCGACGGCGTAGAGCTCGCCGGCCACTTCGTCCTTGCCGCCCTCGAGCAGGCCCGGAAACGCGCCGAGGTCGATCCGTGTGTACGCCGCGCGCGTCCGCGCCGCACCGAGGCAGCGTAGCCCGGCCATCTGCCGGTGGTTCTGCTCGCTCCGCCTGAGGGTCCCGTAGACGAACAGCCGGACGAGCTCGCCTGCCGCCAGCAGGAGCTGTACCTCGTCGAGGCCCAGGCGCGCGTAGGCATTGCGAATGCGCGTCAAATAGTCCGTTCCGGGCCGCCCGCCCGGCAGGCGCGTGTGCACGTAGGTATTGACCGCGATGCGCGCATCGCGCGCGTCCCGCACCTCCATCGGGTGCTTGACGTACACCGTGGGAAACCCCTCGCGGTGGTCCAGCCGTCTCCAGTCGGCTTCGCCGAGGAGAAAGAGCAGGCCCGGTACGGCAGTGCCCGGGCGCGCCACGACGGTCGCCGTCGCTCCGCCGCAGGCCTCCGAGTGGCCGGCAAACGCAATCGCGTGATCGGGCAAGGTCGCCACACCGGCCACGCGCATGCCCGGGCAGCGCTTGCGCATCTGGCCCTCATCGAGGTTCGAGCCGTAGGCGAAGTAGAGGGGCTCGCTCACGATCCCATCCTGCCGAGGCGACGGACACGAGCGCGTGCACGACCTCGATGGCTCTTGCAACCTTTCGACCTTGCGCTGGCCGCTGTGCACCGCGCGGCGGTCACCCACGAGAGTGGCCGCGGAGGAAACGAGCATGCGGATGCACACGTTCGACGAGGTGATGACCGCGCTGGCGACGCGAGCGGCGCGACTCCGGATGCACGACGAGTGCTTCCAGCCGGCAAGCCTGCAGCTCGAAGCGCCGGCACCTGGCGCGCCCTGGACGGTGCACCCGCCCAGCGGGCCGCCGCTCCTGCTGGAGGAGCACGCGAGGTCGCAGCTCTGGCGGCTGCTCGACCTGCAGCCGGCCACCATGCGGAGGCTCGATCCGAGCCTGGCCCTCGAAGGGACGCGGCGGGCGCTCCCGGCCTACCTGCGGCGTCTCCGTCTGCGCATCGCCAACGAGGAGCGCGTGAGAGCCGTGCTGCCCCTCGAGGAGCATCGGATCGAGGACAGCGCGCTGCTGCGCCTCCTGAACCCGGTTTTCCTGCGCCACGAGGGCCACATCCTGCGGTTCGAGGTGGACGACGCCTTCTTCGCCTTGCGCGTGGACTTCCCGGACAGCACCGAGGAGCTCCGCGTGGGGGACGTCGTCAGGCGCGGCGTCGAGCTCAGGAACTCGGAGATCGGCACGGAACCCACGCGGCTGGCCGACGTCGTCTGCAGGATCATCTGCAGCAACCTCTCCGAGCAGGACTACATGCAGTGGCGCCATCCGTCGAGCCTCGCCGCGGTCTCGGATCGAATGGGGGAGATCGATCAGCGCGTCGCGCAGTTCAAGAAGGACGCAGGTCTCGGCGGCCTCCAGCGAGCCTTCGAGGTGATGCGTCAGTCGCGCCTCCTCGATCGCGCCCGGGCCGTGAAGGCATTTGCGTCATTGACGCACCTCGGCGCCTTGCGTGAGCCGGTCGAGCGCCGATTCCTCTCGGCCAAGCAATCCCTCGTCAGCGGCGAGCTCGAGCTGCTCGAGCCGAGTGCGATGGGCCTGTGGAACGCGACGACCTCGGTCGCTCGCGAGATCCCCGCGCCGCCTGGCGATGCGCAGATGCGTGGAGTGCCGAAGCGCAAGCTCTCCCAGGCCGCGGGTCGGCTCCTCGACACGGCGTTCCTGCGCGAGCTGATGGCCGAATACGCGAGCTCAGAAAAGTAGATGCCACGCGACGCCATCGGCCGCGTCGCGGCGGCGCCGCACGAGCTCGGCGACCGCACGCTGTGGATCATGCTCGACGGTGGAGCGGCACCGATTCCTGCGCTCGAGGCCTGGGTCTCGGTCGGAGGTCCCACGTGCGCGGACCTGCGCATGGTGCGGGAGCTACGGCGAGACGGGCGTGGGTCGCTGCTTGCCCGGGCCGACCGGCCACCAGGCATGCGGGCGCACGCTCCGCCGCTGCCGGGGGGCCCGGTCGAGCTCGCGAGCTCTGCTCAGATCCGAACGGCGCTGCAAGCGGATCTGCCGCCCGACCTTCCCAGCATTCCGGTCGGCGCCATCGCGTGTCCCGACGGGGCCTACGCCGGTCCCCTGTTGCTCAGCCTCGATCACGTGCTCGGCCCCGAGGGGGCCCACATCAACGTCGCAGGCATCAGCGGCCTCGCCGCCAAGACGAGCTGGATCTCCTGGCTGCTGCTCTCCATCGTCAGGTCCACGGGACCTGCGGGCCCGGGCGTCGTGATCCTCAATGGAAAATTCGGTGACCTGCTCGCGCTGGACGAGCTGGACCCCACCGCGAGAGCGGGTGAACCCGACCTGTCGCGCGCCGCTGACCTCGCGCCCGGCCCCTTCCCCGCCTGCCGCTATCTGCTGCCGCTCGGACAGGACGGCGGTCCAGCCTCGGCCTATCGCCCACCCGCGCATGCCATCTACGGGTTCGACCTGCGCGAGGGGCTGGCGCTCCTCGACGTGCTCCTGGCCGGCCTGGATGACAGTCGTCACACCCTCGGCGCGCTCGTGGCCGACCTCGACGCGGCGTTCGCCGTCCGGGACCAGGAGGTCGCGGACGTTCAGACCTGGAAGGACCTCTACTCGCAGTTGCCGCTCGCCGACAGAGGCGTCGGATTGCGCTGGGGGCCACACCTGCGACAGACGGTGCAGCGCTTCGTACGGGAGCTCAAGCGCATCTGCGAGCGCAGCACCGGTCTCTTCTGCGAGCCCGAGGTCACGCATGCCTCCATCCCAACCGAGCTCTCACGGCTGCGCGCGGGCACGCCCCTGGTCATCGACATCGCTCCTCTGTCGCCCGAGGAGCAGAGCCTCGTCGTGGCGTGCGTCGTGCGCGAGATCTACCGTCTGCGCCTCGATCCGACGCGCCTCGACTTTCCGCGGCGGGTCGTCGTCTTCGTCGACGAGCTGTCGAAGTATGCGCCCCGCTTCGGAGCGCTCTCGCCCCTCGCGCATCACCTGGTCGATATCGCCGAGCGCGGACGGAGCATCGGCATCAGCCTGATCGGCGCCGAGCAGCTGGTGTCTTCGGTCCATCCGCGGATCGTGCAGAACGCCGCGACACGCGCGTTCGGTCGCACACCGGCGGCGGCCCTCGGCGACCGGGCGTATCGCTCGCTCGAGCCCGCGCTGCGCGCCACCCTGCCGCACCTCCGTCCCGGCGAGCTCATCATCGAGCACGCGCCGCTACCTGGCCCGGTGCGCATCCGGTTTCCCCGCCCCGTCTACCGCGTTCCGCGATGAGCTCGAAGCCGCGTCGCCATTCGCCGCGGCGTTCATGTCCGTCGCCCCGCTACGGTGAGGACATGCCAGCCGACACGAACCGACGCCGCTTCACCCGCCGCGAGATCCAGCAAGTCGTCGCCCGCGCGTCTGCGCAGGCGCTCCAGGAGGCCGGCGCCCGACCGACGCCGATCCACAAGGCCCGGCTCCTGCGCGCCCACCTGCGACTCGCGGCGCTGCTCGCAGAGCAGGCGGGCCTGTCGCCCGAGGAGTTCACGGCCGCCGCGGGTCGCCAGTACCACGACGAGCTCGATTTCCGCGCCGAGCTCTCGGTCGAGGACGCCGCACGTCTGCGAATGGCCAGCCGCGGCCGGATCCCCGAGGCGTAGGGGTTTCCCGCGGACTCATGTCCGTCGCGACCGTAGACTCACTGTGAGGATGAAAATGGGACAGCTGGTGAGCCTCCGGAAGCACAAGCAAGAGAAGCAGGACCAGGCGCGCTACCGGCAGACGCGCGAGCACATCGCCGACGAGCTCTCCGACCTGCCGGGGCAGCTCATCGCCCATGCGCTGACGCTCGCGAGCGCGGGCACCTGGGCCGCGTGGGACGAGGCCCACCCGGCCGGTGCGGTGTGCGGCATGATCCCCGGCGACCTCGCGGCGACGGGCGACCCGAGAGTGACCGCCCTCATGGCGGCCGCGAACGCGCTCGAGCACGCGCTCGACCTGCTCGACGGGTGATGGGAGAGACGATGGACTACCGACGAGCCCTCGAGGTCGCGATCGCCGCTGCGCGGGACGCCGGGGATCTCCTGCGCGCGGACTTCCACCGCCCGGGTGGGCCGCGCCATTCGAGCCCCCACAAGGCCCACGCTGACACCGAGGCCGAGCATCGTATCTGGGCGCACCTCGAGCCCCTCGGCATGCCGGGCGTCGGCGAGGAGACCGCCGGCCTTCGCGGCGCGGACACCGGGCACGTCTGGGTCGTCGATCCCAACGACGGCACGGCCGCGTACATCCGCGGGCACCGCGGAAGCGCCGTCTCCATCGCGCTTGTCCGCGACGGAGTGCCCGTGGTCGGCGTCGTCTTCGCATTCGCATACCCCGATGACGACGGCGACCTCATTGCGTGGGCGGAGGGTGCAGGCCCGATCACGCGCAATGGCGAGCCCGTGGCGCCGGCTCTGAC
Source organism: Myxococcales bacterium (assembly GCA_023248855.1). Lineage (GTDB taxonomy): Bacteria > Myxococcota_A > Polyangia > JAHFDS01 > JAHFDS01 > JAHFDS01. Next base: position 7,016 of record JAHFDS010000096.1, on the reverse strand, counting down.
GGATCGCGCGCTCGGACCCGCGGAGGTCGTTCTGGTCTCGCAGGACGCCGACCGGCTCGCCGGGCTCAATGCGACCCTTTGCGCGCCCGCGCGATTTCGCGCGATGCCCAGCATCGCGTATCGGCTCGCGCTCGCCGCCGTCGGAGAGGGAGCAGCCGGCGTGTCGTCGCACGGCCCGAACGAGATCGACTACGCGGCCGGCGTCGCGCTCGTGCGCGCCTCGGGCGGCATCGTGATCGATGGCAGTGGCCACGAGGTGCGCTGCGCGCCCGGCTCCGGTGGGGCCGGCGTGTGCCTCGGCGGCGCCCCCGCGGCCGTGAAGGCCCTGGCGTCGCGCGACTGGCAAGCCGTCCGCCGCGCCGCAAAGGAGCCTATCGAGCTCGCCCGGCTCGAGCCCGGCCATGCCATCGCCGACGCTGCCCTGCTCCGTCGCGCGCAGGGCTGCCTGCTCGGCCAACTCGCCGGCGACTCGCTCGGCAGCCTTGTCGAGTTCATGGGCCCCTCCGAGATCGCGCGCCAGTACCCGCAAGGTGTCCGAGCGCTTGCCGACGGGGGCGTCTGGGGAACGCTGGCGGGCCAGCCCACCGACGACTCGGAGCTCGCCCTTGCGCTCGCACGGTCTCTCGTCGCACGCGGCGGCTTCGACCCCGCGCACGTGCAGGCGGCCTATCTTGCCTGGGGCCGCTCGGGGCCCTTCGACATCGGCACGACCACGCGCGCTGCCCTCGATGCCGCGGCCAAGGGCCGCCCCATCCCCGCCGAGAGCCAGGCCAACGGCGCCCTCATGCGCGTCTCCCCGCTCGGCATCCTCGGCGCGGGCCGCCCCACCGACGCAGTCGCCTGGGCGCGATCCGACGCCGCGCTCACGCACGCCCACCCGGTCTGTCAGGCCGCGTCGGCCGCATTCGTCGCCGCCATTGCCACAGCCATTGCCGGTTGCGACCGCAGCGCATGTCACGCAGCCGCCGTGGCCGCGGCCGGCGAGTGCGGTTCCATCCAGGACGCCCTCGAGCGCGCACGCACCGCTGCTCCCGAGGACTTCATGCACCACCAGGGCTGGGTCCTCACCGCGCTGCAGAACGCGTTCTTCGAGCTCCATCACGCCCCCTCGCTCGAGGAGGGCCTCGTCCGGACCGTCGGCCGCGGCGGCGACACGGACACCAATGGCGCCATTGCCGGCGCATTGCTGGGCGCCTTCCACGGCCGTAATGCGCTCCCCGCGCAATGGACCACCGCGATCCTCTCCTGCCGCCCCGGCCTGCCCACGGACGGCGCCTTCGTCGGCCGCCCCCGCCCCGCGTGCTACCGGCCGGTCGATGCCCTCGAGCTCGCCGAGCGTCTCCTGCTCACCGGGCAGGCCCGCTGACAGCACGTCGTCAGAACGGGATGTCATCCCCTGCCGGCGGGACGCGCCCCGGAGCACCAGAGCCGGCACGCGCCAGATCCAGCACGGACCCCATCACGACCCGGATCGACTCCGGGCCAGGCTTCGTGCGGACGCGATCGATGAGCCGGCTCTGCTTGACCGCCGCCACCACCGCGTAGCGCAGCTCGTCGAAGCGTACCTCGACCAGGAGCGCAGCGGACAGCCGCAGGTCCCTGGCGCACACATCGATCGCTGCCCGGCGGCGCTCGAGATCGTCTTGCGGCGGACACCCTGGCACCCTGGCGCTCCGGCGCGCAGCGGCCTCCCCCTCGCGCAGCAACGCGCGAACGCGCTCGAGCGCCGGTGACGCTTCGAACGCACCGGAGAGTCGCTCCACGAGCGAGGGCAGAGTCGTGTGCAGCTCGGCCTGGTCGGCCAGTGTCGCAAGGACGAGGTGCGCCCGCAGCGCGGGGAGTTCCTGCTCGAGCACCCCGAGGCGCCGCTGGCCCTCGGCGACCGCGGCGCGGAGCTGGGCCGCTGCGTCCTCGACCGCCGGTGCTGCCGGCACTGCCCTCGCCGAGGCGGGTCCAACCGGGAGGACCACGCCCACAGGGGCGACCACCGCCGCTCCCAGGAACTGCCTTCGCGTCCACATCCTCGATGAGGCTCGTTTCCGACCGCATCGGATCGCGCATCGGCGGTGGACGAACGGCAGACCGCCTCACCCTTCGCGGCGGTCCGGCCGGATGCTCCAGGCATGGCGCACTGCTCGCTCTGTGGACTCACGGCTTGCATGCATCCGCCGCCCGCGGAGCCTGGCCCGCCCGCGAGCGCCCAGGCGTCCCTTGCCACCGAACCGCACGGCATGCGCGAGCCGCCCGATGCCCCTGACGTGCTCTACGCACCGGCGGTCCGCCACGTCATCGAGACGCAGCAAGTGTCCATCGCCGGCCTCCAGCGCCGCTTCAGGATGGGCTGGAACCGAGCCGCGCGCCTCGTCGAGCGAATGGAGAATGAAGGCATCGTGGGGTCAGCGCCGTCTCTCCCTCCAGCACGCCAGGTGCTGATTCGTCGGCCCCTCCCGATCGACGATCTCGAGCAGCGCGTGACCTCGACGACGATTGGATGCCTCCAGTGCGGCGCTGTTCGCGATCCGGACTTGTCGGGCGGGCAGTTCTGCTCGGCCGTGTGCGCAGGCGCCCTCGCGCGCGATCTCGTCGAGGAGACCGCCGGGCGCCTGTTGAGGGTCGAAGAGGTCGACGTACTATCCGGATACGGTCTCGCCCTGCTCTTCTCCGACGGGACCCGCGGCACCGCAGATGTTCGGTCGCTTCTCGCGTGGCCCGTGTTCGAGGCGCTCGCGGACCCAGCCCTGTTCGCCAAGGCCTGCGTGAGCCGCGGCGCCGTGAGCTGGCCAGGTGACATCGACATCGCCACCGAGGCGCTCTACGCGCTCGCCCACGGGCTCCCGCACCCGGAAACGCTGGAGCAAGCGCGAGCGAACGAGCGCGAGGTCGCGCGCCGCAGGACCCACAAGCCCTGAGCATGGTGCCGTTCGCTCCAGTCGGCGCCCTTGAGTTCGCCGAGCGCCTCCGGCTCGCCGGTCAGGCACGCTGACGGCACCGGTCAGAGCGGAATGTCGTCTGCGCCCGAGGGATCGCCGTTCGGCGCACCCGGACACGTACGCAGCATCACAGGAGCGACCTTCGCCGCCCCAGGAACTGCCTTCGCGTCCACATCCCCGGTGACGTTCGCACCCGACCGCGTCGGATCGCGCATCGACGGCCGGAAGGCTGGAGACGGCACCCTCCGCAGCGGTCGCTGCCGCTGGGTTTTGCCCGCCCGTCGCGCATCCTGCGTATGACCTACCTCGGCGCCGCCGAAGGGCGCATCCACCCGCACCAAGGTAGCGGCTGGCTCGATTGGGTGCACCGACCCCGGGCCCTGCTGGATCTTCAGGTCAGACGCGAGTGCAACGCCTGGTCGGACTGCAGCCCGGCGGCAATGAGCAGGGCATCCATCGGGATGTGCCCGATGCCGCCGCTTGCATCACTCGGCACGACCATGCCCGGATCCGGAGACACCATGAAGCACCGGTTCCTGAACCGCGGAAACGACCGCTGGAACTCGATCAGCCCCTTTCTGTGATGCTGCCGGCGCGAGGCAATCTCGAACGCGAGCGGCCCTTCGGGATCGTCGTAGACCAGATCGATCTCGGTGTTTCCCATTCGCCAGTGATAGAGACGGTGGCGCGTCTGCTGCGACAGCGCGTGCAGGTGTGCAGCCACCACGTTCTCGTACAAGAGCCCCATCTCGGAGGGATCTCGGAGCGGTGCGATCCCGCGCTGCAGCGCAGCGTTTCGAACGGCTCCGTCGGTGAAGTACAGCTTGCGCCCGCGACGCTGGACCGTCTCCTCGCTGGCCGAGTAGTTGGGCAACGTGAAGACGAGAAACGCGTCCTCGAGATACCGCACGTACTTGTCCACCGTGGGCTGCGAGAGACCGAGATCGGTGGCGAGCTTGCCTCCCGAGACGACTCCGCTGATCTGGCCAGCCAAGGTGTAGAGCAGACGCTCGAGCTTGAGCGGCTCGGAGATGCCGTAGGCCTGCGGGAGGTCGCGATAGAGGGCGCGCTCGACGGCGTCGCTACGCAGCACTTGCTGTGAGCGCAGGAGCTCGGACGTCTCATCGCCCGTGGGATCCAGCGTGAGCAGCTCGGGAAACCCACCGATGAGGAGGAAGCGCCGGCGATCCGCGTCCAGTCCCTCGAGCGCGGGCGGCGCGTCGATGATCCCCGAGAGGGTCTCCGCCAGCGTCCTGCCGACCTCGACGGTCGGCTTGCGCCCCCGCAGCGCGAGGTACTCCGAGAACAGCCACGGCGCCATGTACTGCTCTTCCCATCGCCCGACTCCGCTCTCGAGTCGCCGTAGCTTGAGCGCAGCCGTGGAGCTGGAGGTCCCGAGGACGCGAACGGGCCAGTGATCGTCGTAGAAGGTCTTGAGCCAGCGGTCCCAGTCGGACGCGTAGATGAGCTCGTCGAGGAACACGTACACGGGGTTCTTCTGGGATGCCTTGCTCACGCCCCGGATCGACTCGATGAGCTCACCGAGCGAGCGCTGCATGAGCAGCGGGTGATCGAGCCGAAGCCACCACAAGCGGCTGGCCGGGATGCCGCTCTGGAGCAGCGCGGCGATCGCCTGGTACATGGCCGTCGTCTTCCCGATGCGCCGCGGACCGAGGATGAGCTGGAAGCGGTGGGGTTTGCTGCGCTGCAGGACCGCCGCGAGCGGGTTGACGATGTGCCGCCGGACCGGCTTGGCGAGCTCCTCTGGAACTTTTCCAAGCGATTGCCAGGGGTTCTGATCCGTGATGGCCGCTGAGAAGTCGGCGGCCTGAGGCGTCCAGCTCATGAAAAGCAGTCTGCGTCAGATTTATGTTATTTACAAATTAACAAAACTTACCGCGTGAGGCTTGGCCTGCGACCTCGCCCTCGACCGCTGCGCACGGCGCCGATGGAGACTGACCAGAGCTCCCCTCAGTCAGCCGCGAGCGCGGTCGCGCGCGTGCGCAGGAGGCTCACGTAGTCGGCCTGCGCCTCCGCCGGCAGAAAGGAGCGTTGGACGAGGGCCACGGCGCGCTCGAGCGTGCGTCCGACCTCCGCGAGCACACGCTCGGCGGCACGGGCCGGCAGGCGCATGTGCGCCGCGAGCTCGAGGAACGAGGCGCGCCTCAGCCGATCGCGCTTGCCGCCGATCGGCAGGGCGAGCTGATCGTCCGGGATCGCGAGGCGCGTGCACAGGAGGTCGTACGCGGGCGACAGGCGCACGATGCCGTCGGCTCCGGTCAGGAGGGCGAAGTTCTTGAGGTGCATGTCGCCATTGCCGGTCCACCAGACGAAGACCAATCGACGAAACAGGTGCAGGAGCGCAATGGTGGGCTCGCTGGCGTACCTGCGGACGAGGCGCGCGCACAGCTCCGCCGAGCCCTGGTACTTGGCGCGGGGGGATTGTCCGGCGAGCTGGCAGAAGTCCTCCTGCGCGAACTTGCCGCCCTCGGCCAGGCGATCGAACCGCCGCACGAGATACGCGAGCGAGCCGTCGAGGAGCGTGACGAGGCCGCATTGTGGAATCTCGATCTCGAATAGCCGCGCGAGCTGCATCGTGGCGTGCTCGTTCTCGGGCAGGTTCGGATAGGTGCTCGCCTGGGGCTTGAGCAGGTAGCGGCCACCGTCGACCGCGAGCTGGAGCGTGGCTCGATCGGCGGAGAGGCCGAGCGAGATCTTGCGCTGCACTCCCGAGAGCGAAGTGTGGCCGACCATCGCGAGCGCGAGCGTGTGCAGCTTGCCGAGGTCGACCTCGACCACCGGCGCCGCCTTGGTGCCGAAGAGGTCGCGCGCGCACCGCGGGTGATACGCCTCTTCGCCTGCGTCCTCGAGGCACACCTGACAGTTCATGGTGCGTCCTCGGCAGGCCGTATCTCCACGGCGCCGAGGCAGTCGGCGCAGGTGGCGAGGAGCAGCCCGAACGGGTCCTCGCGCGCGATCTTGAGCTTCGAAGTCGCGATCTCGAGGAGCCACCCCTCGGGCAGGAGGTTCTCGAAAAACGGCAGGAGCCCCTTGGACTCGTAGGGTTCGACGCGAACGGGCAGCGTGAGCGACACGGGGACCGCGCCCGGCGTCTGCACCCACGCGGCGTCGTAGGTGAAGCGACTGCCGCCTTCGGTCTCCTCGACGATGCCGACGCGCTCTCCGTCGACGCTCACGATGCCGCGTCGCAGGGTCAGCCCTCCTCATCCTCGCGGTGCGCATCGACGACGCCGAGGCGCTTTCCGAACACGCCGAGCACGGCGTTGACCGCGTCCAGCCGCAAGGTCGCCTTGTCCCGCTCGAGCTCGGACACGAAGCGCGTCCCGACGCCGGCGAGCTCGCCGAGCTGTCGCTGCGTGAGCCCGTTCGCCACGCGCCGCGTTCGAACGAACGCCCCGGCGGATTCCCGATCGGGAACGAATAGCCAATCGCCTCGCATTCTCTATCACCAGATTAGCATCTGGTTCCCGTTCGGGAACAGAGAGGCTCGCAACCTTCTGCCTGGAGCTGGTTGACCACCCAGGTCTCAAGACAGTGGTCGGTTCGGGTCCGCGAAAGAGAACCTCCGCCCCACAGGGCTGGACGGGACTTTCCTGGTTGCGCCGATCCATGAATCGGTACGCCAGCAAACTAATCCGCCAACGCGAATGTGTTGGCAGCCTGTTGGCAGACGGATCCGGCGGACGCGTCCAGAGGCGTCCGTGGACGCACTCATCTGCTCAGTGGTCGTGCCAACAGAAACCGTGAAAATCGCTCTGAAAAACCGTGCAAGGTCACGCGATCACTCGGTTATCTGACAGCCTCGGGGGGGTTCTTCAAGTCCCGTCCACCCCGCCAGAAATCGCCAGCAAGTTCGTCTGCTTAGGTCGCACCAACCCCGATTGTAGTAAGGACTGTAGTAAGCCGCTCGGCGGCTGACGCGATTCCGCGGGCTTGGCGCGGGCGATGACGCGATGCGGTGGCCGCTCGCGCAGCTCGATGCGGAGCTTGCCGACCTCCTCGCAGAGCAGGCTCCACGGCAGCGTCGTGTAGAGGTCGACGATGTCGCCGCGCGGCCCGTGGGTC
>JAHFDS010000482.1 GCA_023248855.1 Myxococcales bacterium | reverse complement strand
CGGCCGACGTGCGGCTCGTGCTCGGCCCGATCGCGCGCGCAGGCGTGGCGATGCACCTCGCGTGGTGCGCGGCGGCGCCAGACGACCCGGCGCGGCTTGCGATCGCCCGGGACGCGGCGCGCCTCGGCATCGAGCTGCGCGTCTGGCCGCTCGTCGAGCCCGAACACGGATACTGGGCGGGCGCGCTCAATGCGACGCGCTTCCGCGCGGGCGCGCTGGCGGTGCTCGACGCGTGGGCGCGTGTGGGACTGCGCCCGGCGTGGCTGGTCGTGGACCTCGAGCCTCCCTGGGACGATGCCGCCGCGCTCGACCGGGCGCTGCGCGCACGCCGGCTCGACGCCGATGCGCTGGCGCGCCTACGTCCCATTCGCTCATCCGAATACGATGCCGCCGCCCGCGAGTACGACGCGCTCGTCGCGGACTGCCACCGGCGCGGCGTGCGGGTGCTCGCGACCACCCTGCCGTTCGTCGTGGACGCGGCCGGCCCTGCGCGACGTGCGGTGGAGCGGGCGCTCGGCGTCGTGGTCGAGCCCGTGCCCTGGGATCGCGTGACGCTGCAGGTCTACCGGACCCTCTTCGAGACGCTACTTTCGCCCGCGCTGGTCTCGCCCGCGCTCGTACGCGGCTACGCGCGCTCGGCGCGCCACGTCTTCGGCGCCGATCGCGCCGGGCTCGACCTCGGCCTCGTGGGTGGGGGCGTCGTGCCGGCGCGCTCCTATCACGGCCCGCAGGACCTGGCGCTCGATCTCGCGGCCGCCCGCGCCGAGGGCGTCCCCGCCGAGGCGCTCGCGGTGTTCGGCCTGGACGCGATGCTCCAGCGCGCGCCCCTCGGGCCGTGGCTCGCACCACCCCAGGGCGCCGAGCCCCGCGCGCACCCGTCGAGCGTGCGCATGGCGCTGGCCGCCACGGCGCGTGTGGCCGCCCTGGTGGATGCGCTGGTGCACCGGGGGCACTAAGCTCGGTCGGGCTCGTTCCTACGGTGGCGCCTGGCCGACCTGACAGCGGACTGCGTGCAGGGCCTCGTCCGGGGCCGGTTCCGCGGCGCCATTCGACAGCCGCACGGTCCACAGCCAGTTGCGGTAGCCCGAGGGCGAGCGCGTCCAGTAGGCGTCGTCCTCGTTGACTGCAAACGCGTCGATCGCAATGCGTCCGGTGCCGTCCGCCTGCCAGACGAGGAGCTCCTTGAGCTGCTCCACCGTAGGCACGTCCATGGTCGCGGCCTTGCAAAAGCGCGTCGCGGCGAGCGCGGAGAGCTTCAGGCCGTCCCTTTGCATCCACGCGCGGTTGGTCCGGGTATCGAGGACGCGACCCTCCGGCAGGACACGGAAGCGCTGCTTCGGTGGCTCCGGCGGCGCAGGATCGAGCGTGGCCGCGGGTGCGACCGCCGCATCCCGCCACGGGATGAGACCCGAGCGCACCAGGGTGCGATCGAACATGTCAGGACGCAGCGCGACGGCCGCGACCAGCACGCCCCAGACTGCTGCGTGCACGACGCGCCACGTGGCACGCCGGCCCCAGACGTCCGGCCGGCTCGCGGTTGCCGCCCGTGCAGTTCCGAGCGCGGCCCCGAGAGCGGCTCCGGCGCACGCCCCGAGGCCCGCGCCGATGGCCGCCCCGGCGAAGAAGTACCCGCCCGCCATGACGGGACCAAACAGAAAGAAGAACACCCCGGCGTCGCGGCCATTGCCGAGCTTCATGAGCTGGAGCCACGCCTGCCGGAGCCCCTCGAGGCCGCCAATGCCGGCGCAGATCAGCAGGCCGGCGAGCGCTCCGAGCAGGACGTGGCGCACAAGGCTCAGACCCGGTCGCGCAGCCATCGGAGCGGAGCGCTCAACCAGCTTCGTCTTCGGACCACTTGCCCATCGCGGGCGCGCCCAGGCGATCGGGCCTGGCCTCGCCGGCAGCGATGCGCGCGAGCAGCTCGTCCACGCAACCGAACAGCAGCTCGTTGCCGCGCGGCGTGTATCCGGCGAGGGCCGCGTCGTGGCGATCGAGGCCCTCGAGGAACCCCACGATGCCGGCCTCGTCGAGCAGGTCGGCGCGCCGGCCATAGCCGAGCTTGTCGAGATAACGCGCGTTGAGCTCCTGCTCGTACTGCCCCTCGAGCGGGATGGCCAGCATGGGCACGCGCAGGTGCACCGCCTCGCCCATGAGCGAGTAGCCGCCGGGGGCGATGACGGCGCGCGCCGTGCGCAGGTCCTCGACGAAGCCGGTCTCGGAGAACGGCTGCATGAGGACGTTGCCCTCGCGACCCGTCTTGCCGGCGCCGTACAGGCGAAACTCGTGCGGCAGCTTGCCGAGGAGCGGCATCACGCCGGCCAGCGCGCTCGCCTTCTGATAGACGAGCACGTGCTCTCCGCGCTCGCGGCGCGCGGCCAGGATCTCGGGCCGCAGGATCGGCGGAACGAGCGTCGTGCGCGCCTTGCGCACGGGCGGGAAGAAGAAGCTCGTCACGAGATAGTGGTACGCGCCCGGCAGCTTCATCTTCACGAACGTCCTCGTGAAGCGGAACGCCAGGCCGCCTCCGCCGGTCACGTCGTCCTCGTGCCTGCAGCGGTTGATGACCTGCATGTTGTCGATGCTGACGACGGGCAGGAAGTGGTTCAGACCGTAGAGGAAGGCCCACGACTCGAAGTCGCTCACCACCGCCTCGGGGGCGAAGCCGTCCTCGGCCACGCGGCGGTAGACGTCGACGTTCTTGCGCACCGTGTGCGGCAAGGACTCGAGGTTCTTCCAGGCGGTCTCGGACTTGTCGACCTCGTTGCCCTCGAGCACCAGCTCGAGGCCAGCGATCTCGTCGAGGCGGATGCCGTCGCGCCTGCCGAAGCGCGCCGCCATCATCGCATGTGCTTTCCCGGATACGACGACCCGCAGCTCGTGGCCGCGGGCGAGCAGGTGCTCGATCACGACGACCGATCGCGTCGCGTGACCGAGCCCCTCCCCCACGACGCCGTACAGAAGGCGCATGATGCCGCGCGCTATTGCTTCGGCTTGGCGAGGTCCTTCTTGACCTCACCCCCGATACCCGGCGCCGCGGCCTGGAACGCCTTGATGGTGTCGTCGCACTCGTCCTTGACGCCGAATCCGCCCTTGAACGTCCCCATGGCCCCCTGCACCACGGCGGCCGCACCCTCGGCGGACTTCGCCGTGATCGTGCCGATGCACGTGCTCTCGCCGGCCTTCACCTCGAAGTAGACGTTGGCGTCGGCCCAGTCCTTGATCACGCGCGCGTGGCCGGCACTGCCGCCGGCCGTGCCCTTGTCGAACTTGTACTTGCCTGGCGGAAGCGCGATCCAGAAGTTCGACTTGAGGGATGCGCGGTCGACCATCTCGACCTGGATCTGCTCGCCCTTGGGCGTGGTGATCGTGATGTAGAGCGTCGGCGAGTCGTTCGGCGCCTTGGTGTCCGTGGCGTCGAACGCCCCGATGACCAGGCCCTGGTTGGGCGGCGGGGCCGTGGTGGCCGTGCGCGCCATGCTTGCGCCCATGGCGCAGCCGATCGCCACCAGCGTCGCGAGCCAGACGAGGTTCCGCTTCATGATGTCCTCCGTGGCTACTTCTTGGGGTTCTTGTCGTCGAAGGCGATGCCCGCCTTGACCTCGGCCATCGCCTGGTCCACCAGGCCCACCGCCTTGGCGCGATGGCCGCCCTTGTCGTGCTCGGCCTTCTGCAGCTGGTTCTTCGCGTGCTCGAGGTGCTCGAGGGCCTTTTCCATGTGCGGCTGCTTCTCCGCCGCCGTCACCGCGGCGCCGAGGCCGAGCCCGACGACGATGCCCATCACCAGTGTCCCGATCTTCATGTCTCCCCCTTCCGCCTTCGAAGGCCGCGACACTGCGCGGCCGGCACGACTTTACCCCCGCGCCCCAGGGCGATCGACGGCTACTTCGCGGGGCGCCAGTAGGCCAAGCGCTGCGGCCAGCGCGCGGGCACGCCGGCGCCTTGCTTCTCCACGTCGCGCCGCACGCCGTCGAGGAAGGCCTGCGCGAACGCGACCAGCCACGGAGGTGGACCCGCCGGGGACCAGGCGGTCCACTCCGTCTTGCGCTCGCCGCGGGCGAGGGACGCCTCGGCCACGTGCTCAGCGCCGGGCAGATAGAGCGTCACGCGATAGCGCGCTCGCTCGGCGTCCTCCTCGAGGCGCTCGAGCATCACGCGGCCGCCAGTCCTGGGCCGCTTCGAGGTCACGAAGGCCGTCCCTTCAGCCCGCGCCGCCGAGCTTCTGCAGGACCACGACGTTGTCGTCGGACTTCACGAAGCGCTGCACCGCGCTGACAGGCGGGCGCGCCGCCTCGGCCACGCCGAGGCGCGAGAGCACGAACTCGATCACGCGCACGCGCTCCTGCATGCCCACCGACTCGATCGGCATGTAGCGGATGCGGTGCTGCTCGAGCATCAGCTTGACCATGCCGTCGATCCGCACGACCGAGTCCCACGAGACGCCCGCACGCACGCCGTCGTCCGCTAGGAGCGACGGGTGAGGTCGCAGGAAGAAGACGAGACCGCGCGAGACCCAGTCCATGTACTCGGCGAACGAGGGCGCGCTCATGATGTCGGCCACGACCGTGGTGTGCTCGGCGGCGTAGGCGAGGTTGTCGAAGGCGCGGTCCGACACGAAGCCGGCGGACTGGAGCTTCTCGACCGCGACCTGGCGCTCGTAGACCGCCATCTGGTACTCGCCCACGCGATCCACGTCGGCGCGCAGCGAGTCGAGCGAGGTCTCCATCTCCGCCAGCACCTGCCGCGCCACCTCGGTGATCATCGGCAAGCCATAGCGCTTGCTCACGTAGCGACAGAGCGTGGTCTTGCCCGTGGCGTGGCTGCCGACGAAGTAGATGCGCATGCCGGCTCGGATACCATGAGCCTCTGACGCCCACTTCGTCTTTTCCCAGGATCAGTAGCAGGTGGCCAGCGCTGGCTGCGGCGCTTGCAGCGTCATCTTGTCGCGGATCTTGCCGGCACCTCCGTACATGAAGTCGAGCGTGCTCCAGGGCGAGAAGCCCGCCCAGCCGGTGTAGTAGTAGCCGAGATCCGCGCCCAGCGGGCTCACGGCACGAGGCGACGTCGGCTCACCCACCTCGAGGTTGACGAAGAAACGGTTCCAGTAGAGCTGCGCGCTGGTGTTGCCGAGGTGATTGTCGTGCTTGTCCTCGCCCGCGAAGATGTTCGGGCAATCCCCCGTGTAGCAGTACTGATCCACCTCGGCGATCGTGCCCTGGTGCCCCTCGGTCTCCACCGCTTGCTGGTACCAGTTGGCCAGGTTGCGATCCGAGCGCAGGTAGCCGGCCCCGCGGTGAGCGAGCGAGATCTGGTAGGGCTCGATGTCGGCCCGGTGGCCGAGCAGGCCGCAGTCGCTCGCGTAGAGGACCGCGCACGAGATGTCGACGCGCGGCTCGTAATACTTGCCATTGACGATGCCCGAGTTGCCATCGACACGCGCCCGGCAGACGCGGTCCTGGCGCTGCGTGTTCGGCATC
>JAHFDS010000481.1 GCA_023248855.1 Myxococcales bacterium | reverse complement strand
GCCTCGATCCGGCGACCGGTGCGCTGCTCGACGTCGCCCGGGCCGAGGCGCTGGCCCGCGCGCTCGAGCAGGGGCGCGTGCTGTGCCTGGTCCGCGAGACCGGCGGAGGCGCATCGGTGACGAGCGTCAACGCCGCGCTCGGCGCACGCCTCGGGGCGTTCGCGCCCGGCACGCCGCTGGTCGCCCGCGACAACGACTACGGCCGGGGCCTTTGGAACGGTGAGCTCGGCCTCATCGTCCTCGTCTCAGGCGGCGGCGCCCCGGAGCCGCGCGCCCTGTTTCCCCGGCGGCGGGACGGCGCCTTCCGCCCGCTCCTTCTGGCCCCCGAGACGCTCGGCACCTGCAGTCCTGCGTTCGCCATCACGGTCCACCAGGCGCAGGGCTCGGAGCTCGACGAGGCCTTGCTCCTCCTGCCCGAGCAGGACCTCGCGCTCGCCTCGCGCGAGCTCCTCTACACGGCCATCACGCGCTGCCGCCGCTCCATCGTCGTGTGCGGCGACGAGCCGGTCCTGCGCGCGGCGATCCAGCGTACCCAGGCGCGTACCTCGGGCCTCGGGCGGCGCCTCGGCGTTACAATCCCCTCGTGAACCTCCATGACGCGTACCTCACGCTGCGAGCGATCGGCATCGTGCTCGGCGACTCGAACCGCACCGAGCAGATCCACGTGGTCGAGGAGACGACGTGCCGCCGGCGCTTCGCCGCCGAGCTCGCGCGCATGCAACAGACCGAGGCCGGCCGGGCGCTGCTGGCTTTGCGTCCCGAGCTCTGCAGCGCCCAGGTGGACTACGACGCGCTGCGCCGCCTCCCGCGTCACACCCTCGGCGGCGCGTATGCGGCGCACCTCGACGAGAATCACCTGTCTGCCGAGCTCCAGGCCTCGCGCACGACCCACGTGGATCACGAGGACGTCGCCTACCTGGTGCGCCGCTTCCGCCAGACCCACGACGTCTGGCACCCGCTGACCTCGCTCGGCGTCACGCCGCACGAGGAGGTCACGATCCACGCCTTCTCGTACGGCCAGCTCCAGCTCCCGGTGTCCGCGCTCATCGTGTCCCTGGGCGGCATCAAGCACGGTGTGCTCGAGCGCCGCTGGGCCATGCTCCTTGGCACCTTCCGGCAGGCGTACCGGGCCGGGTGCGAGGCGGCGCCGCTGCTCGAAGTGCACTGGGAGAAGATGTGGGGCGATGCCCTCGACGAGGTCAGGCGCCGGTTCCGGATCGAACCCGTGGCGATGGCGTGACGGCCCGCCGCGCGCCGGGGCTCACTGCCTTTCGAGTGGTCCGAGGTCCGGCGCCGCGCCCACGCGCCGCGGCTTGCCGGCGAGGTCGTAGTCGGGCATCGGCGTCGCGACCATGCCGCGATCGAGCGCCGGGCTGCTCGCGCCAAGCGAGAAGTCCTCCGCCGCCTCGTCGGTGAAACGGGGGTCCATGCCGCTGACGTTGCTCGAGGCGCCCGACAGCGAGGCCAGGGTGTTGTCGCCGCGCTGGCCGTACGACCGGTCCCCCTGCGCGACCTCGACCCCGTTCTCGGTCCCGAAGAAGAGGTTGTTCGAGACCGTGATCCGGAACTCCGGGGGCGCGAAGATCCCGCCCGAGTTGCGATAGAAGATGCTGTTCTCGACCGTCAGTGAGCCAGCGCCCGGGCTCTGGCTGGCGGCCGTGACGCTGTAGGCGTTGGCGCCCGGGGAGTGGCGCACCACGGTCGTGTTGAGGATGCGGTAGTCGCCCGGCTCGTCGAAGACGATGGCGGCGTCGGCGCCCGTGTTGACGATGAGGCAGTTGATCACGTCGCCCCCACGCCACAGCTTGATGCCGTTTCGGCCGATGTCGTGCACCCTCACGTTGACCGCCACCACGCCGTCGGCCTTGGTGTCGACGCCGTCTCCGGGCACGCCGGTCACCTCGGTGTCCACGATCGCCAGGTTGGCGCCGTTCTCGAAGGCGATGGCGTCGGCCGCGGTGTCGCCTCCGTTGTCCGTTCCGAGGATCCTGACGCGCTCGATGCGCACGTCGTTGCACGGTCCCTCGCCACAGTTGAACGAGACCAGGCCCGCCTGCTCGATGTCCACCGAGTAAAGGAGCATGCCCTCGATCAGCGCCGTGGCGCGCCCGCGGTCCACGGGGATCGAGCGCAGGGCGTCGTGCCCACCGACCACCTTCGAGCGCAGGATCTGCAGGTTTCGCTGCGGTCGATCGGTGCGCCCGAACTGGATGCCGGCGTTCCGAAAGCCGCTGATCTCGAACCCCTCGATCACGACGTCGTCGCCGGTGACGTTGATGCCGGTGATGGCGGCCGCGCCGGGCGTGAACGTCGCGCGCTCGTTCGGGCGGGTCGTGAGGATGATGTCGTTCTTGTCGAGGACGAGGCCATACTCGCTCTCGGTGTGCAGGGCATAGGTTCCGGCCGCCACGCGGATGACGTCCCCCGAGGACGCGGCCGCGAGGGCCTGGTTGGGGGTCGCAAAGGGCCTACCGGGCGAGCCGTCGCCCTGGGCCGAGCCGCCGGGCGCGACGTCGAGGACGTGGCCGCCGGCCTTGGGCGCGTAGGGCCGCCTGGGCGTCGGCCAGCGCGCTGGCGTGACCCTCGCGATCGTGGAGATCTCCCGCAGGGACACCGGGTCCGCACCGGTGTCGGGCATGATGGGACCCGGGAGACCAGCGCCGCCCCCGGTCGTGCTCCCCGCCATCCCGCCGCCCCCGCGACCCGCGGCGCCACCGCCCGATCCGGAGACGCCGCCTGAGCCAGCGCCACCACCCGAAGCCCCAGCGCCGCTCGCACCCCCCGCGGCTCCGCCCGCGCCAGAAGCCCCGGCGCCGGCCAGGTCGCCACACCCGATCCACGCGGCCAGGGAGGCTCCGAAGACGACGATCGAGCACGCCTTCATGGCGTGACGATAGCGCGATCGGGCGGGGCGCCGCCAGGGTCGTGACCCGCGCCACGCCCGCGGGCTCCCACCCTCACCCCGGTCGGCTCATGCGCTCGCGCACCCAGGCGAAGTAGCGCGGCTCGCCTTCGCCCTCGACCACCGCGAGGCCGATCACCTCGGGCAGCTCGTACGGATGGATCTCGCGGATGCGCACCGTCAGTCGCTCGAGCGTGGCTGCGGTGGTCTTGATGAGGAGCGTGTTCTCCATGTCGTCGTACATGCGCCCCTCCCAGACGTAGAAGCTCCGCACGCCCGGGATGACGTTGACGCAGGCCGCGAGGCCCTCTTCCACCAGTTGCTTGGCGATCCGGGGCGCGTCGTGCGGCGCGGCGTTGCAGAGCACCACCCGGAGAGACTGTCCGTTGTCGTCGCTCATCGAGGCCAAGGTACACTACGATGCTCGTCCCATGAGCGACGCCGGTCGGCTCGGTGAGTTCAACCGCGAACGCGAGGCCATCATCGGCGACGTGGAGCGCCGCGTCGTCGGGCGACTGCTTGAGCGGCACAAGCGCGGCGGCGACGAGCGCCTCGAGTACGTGCTCAACGAGGCGGCCTACGAGGAGCTACGTCGCCTCGAGCACGCGCGCTCGCCCGAGGAGAAGAGAGAGCGCGCCACCTGGCAGCGCCTGTCGGGCGCCCTCGCGCGGCTCTCCGACTTCGAGAAGGAGGGCGAGCTCCGGCGCTTGGTCCACGAGATCGCGATCGACATCGCAGGCAACTTCGACCCGCGCGTGTGGCGCTTCGCGCGTGGCGTCATGCCCGTCGGCATCGCGCTGCTCGGCCTGCCGGAGCGAGGCCTGGTCGCGACGCTGCGCGGCGGGCTCGGCGAGCTGCGCGCGCTCGATCGCAACCTGCGCGTCGAGGGCGACACCGAGCGCCTGCGCGCGCTGGCCGCCCGCGGCACGCTGGTGGTAGTCCCGACGCACCTGTCGAACTTCGACTCGCCGGTCATCGGCTTCGCGCTCGAGCGCGCGGGCCTGCCGGCGTGCACCTACGGCGCCGGCAAGAACCTCTTCACGAACCCGTTCCTCTCGTACTTCATGCACAACCTCGGCGCCTACCGCGTCGATCGCCGCATCCGCCACGGTCTGTACAAGGACGTGCTCAAGGAGTACTCGACGATCCTCATCGAGCGCGGCTTCCACAGCCTGTTCTTTCCCGGCGGCACGCGCAGCCGCTCCGGGGGCGTCGAGGGCCACCTCAAGCTGGGCTTGCTCGGTACCGCGCTGACCGCGTTCGGCAACCGCGCCGCGCGGGGCGACCGCCGGCCTTGCGCGTTCATCGTGCCGGTCACGCTGAACTACCACCTCACGCTCGAGGCCGAGACGCTGATCGCGGATCACCTCGCCGAGCAGGGCAAGAAGCGCTTCATCATCGAGGACGACGAGTCCGCGCAGGGCACGCGCATCCTGTCGTACATGCGCGCATCCCTGGGCACGCCGGGGTGCCTGGTGGTGCGCTTCGGCACGCCCCTCGATCCGTTCGGCAACGAGGTCGACGCCGAGGGCCGCTCGCACGCCCACGGCCGCGTGGTCGAGACCGCCAGCTACCTGGATCGCGGTGGCGCTCCGGGTCCCGACGCCCCGCGGGACGCCGAGTACACACGCCTTTGCGGCGAGGCCATCGCGCGCGCGTTCCACCGCGACGTGCGCTTTCTGCCGACGCACCTCGTGGCGCACGCGCTGTGGGAGCGCATGTGCGCCGAGGCCCGCGAACGGGACGTCTATCGCGTGCTGCGCCTGGCGCGGCCGACTCCGGTGGCGCTGGCGACGCTGGCCACGGACGTGGACCGCGTGCGCGACGGGCTGCGCGCCGCCCCGGGCCAGCCGCACGGTCTTGCCGATGCCAGCTGGGACCGCAAGGACGGCGTGTCGGTCGTGGAGGCCGCGATGCGCTCGTTCGCGGCGTTCCACGCGCGCCCGCCCGCCGTGATGAAGGACGGCGCCGCGCAGCCGCTGCAGCTGCAGGCCCTCTACTACTACCGCAATCGCATGGCGCACGTGCCGAGGGCCCTTCCGTGACGGCGCCTTCCGGCCAGTCGCGGGGGGTCGCGATCATCGGTGCCGGCGCGCTCGGGCGCGCGCTGGCGCAGACGGTACGCGCGGAGGGGAAGCAGGTAGTGATCGGCAGCGCCAAGGGCCTCGAGGGCACGGTGCCGATGCGCGAGGCGTGCGAGCGCAGTCGCCTGGTCGTCCTCGCCGTACCGCCCGAGTGGGCGCGCGACGCGCTGTCGAAGCTCGCGCCCCATCTCGACGGCTCGCACCTCGTGCTGCACACCGCGCGTGGGCTCGATCCCGAGACGCGCAGGCGCATCTCGGAGGTCGTGCGCGAGGAGACCGCGGTCATCCGCGTCGGCGTCCTCGCCGGGCCGCTGCGCGCCCGCGAGCTCGCGCGCGGCGAGCCCACCGCCGCCGTGGTCGGCTCGCGCTTCCCCGATCTGGTGGAGGAGGCCAAGCTGCAGCTCGGCGGCGCGCGCCTGCGCGTCTACGGCAACCCCGACGCGATCGGCGTCGAGCTGGCCGCCGCGCTCGGCCTGCTCCTGCGCCTGGT
>JAHFDS010000480.1 GCA_023248855.1 Myxococcales bacterium | reverse complement strand
CGCACCACCGGCTCCGCCGCTGCCCGCTCCGCCAGCGCCCGCTCCGCCAGTGCCCGCTCCGCCAGTGCCCGCTCCACCGCTGCCGGCTCCGCCGGCCGCGCCTTCGCCAGCTCCGCCGCTGCTCGCACCGGACCCACCCGTGGAATCACTCAGGGGCTTGACGCACTTCTGGGCCGACATGTCGCAGATGAGATCATCCGGCGCGCCTTCGCAATCGGTTTGGCGCTGACAGTAGTCGCCCTGCCCCTGACCACCGCATGCAAGAACGATGAGCCCGCTCGAGAGCGTGGCCATGAGAACAACGAGCCGAGGTTGAACGCGCATCGGGCGAGCGTTCTAGCACAGGGCGCCGCTCGGCGCGAACGGACGCCGGATGGCCCTGCACCGGCACGCGCCCAGGCGGCCGTTCCCTGGTCGACCCAGCGAACGCCCCCGAAAAGACGTGGCGTTGGACTCGGATTGTTCTCGGAAGACCTATCGTTCTCCTACGGTGGGCTGCTGGACGAAATCCTTGCGCTCGGTGCCAACGAGGTGCTGCTCGTCGTGCCGCTGTATCAGGTGGACGTGCGCTCCA
Source organism: Myxococcales bacterium (assembly GCA_023248855.1). GTDB lineage: Bacteria > Myxococcota_A > Polyangia > JAHFDS01 > JAHFDS01 > JAHFDS01. Next base: position 4,920 of record JAHFDS010000480.1, on the reverse strand, counting down.
CGCGCGTGTTCCTGCACCCGCGCTATTCGCCTACGCCGGAGCGGCTCGAGCAGACCGTCCACGAGGCGCGCGCGCGCGGGCTCGGCGTCTCGATCCTGCCCATCGTGCGCCTCGTGCGCGCGGGACCAGGGGAGTGGAGAGGTAGCCTGCAACCCCTGGACGTGGACCTGTGGTTCCGGCGCTACGGCGAAGTGCTCGGGCCGCTCGCGCGGCTGGCGCAGCGGGCGGGGGCGGCCGAGCTGTACGCGGGCAGTGAGCTCGGCTCGCTCGATGGGCCGGAGCACCTCGCGCGCTGGCAAGCCCTGGTGACCCGACTACGGACGAGCTTCCGCGGGCGCATCGGCTATGCGGCCAACTGGGATCGCTGGGACCAGGTGCGCGCCCACGAGCCCGCCGACCTCCTCGGCATCTCCGCCTACTTCCCGCTGTCACGTTGGCCGGCCGAGAAGGCCAGACTGGTCTCGGCACAGCGCGCGAGTGGCAAGCCGCTCGTCTTCACCGAGGTCGGCTTTCTGTCGCAATCGGGCCTTGGCGAGCGCCCCTGGGAGGAAGCCGCGGATGCACCGATCGACCTCGAGGAGCAGCGCCGTGCCTATGCAGCGTTCACCGCGCTCTGGGATGGCGTTCCGGAGCTGTCCGGGGTGTGGTTCTGGAACTGGTACGGCCACGGCGGGCTGCGCTCGCGCAGCTACTCCCCCCGCGGCAAGCCTGCGGCCTCGGTCGTGGGCGCCTGGTACCGGAGCGGGCGCGCAGACGCGGAAAGACCCTGACCTGGTCCTGATGGTGGCGTTGGTCCATCGGCCGAGCGGGCCTGCGGGTCATCCACGCGGGCGCGCGTCGACTCGCGCGGCGTCGGCCGGGGGGCCGTCGGAGCGAGGACCATCCCCGCCTGAGCGGGAGGCGTCGCGGCGCGGCGCATCCATGCGCATGGCCGCATCCACCCTGGCACCGTCGCGCACCGAGGCGTCGATGTCGAGCGGACGGTTGAAGCGCTCGCAAACACCGGTCTTGGCGATGCAGACCTCGCCGTGAGTGCAATCGCCGCTCGTGCGGCAGCCGGGAATCGTACCCGGGTCCCGCGCACAAGCGCCGAGCGCCAGCGCGAAAAGGGCGGCGCACGAAAGCCACAGCTGGCCCCCGCCGCCAGGGGGTGGGTGGGTTCCTATCACGCGGCCCTGACAGCCCCGGCGACCCGCCATCACTTCTTCTTCTTGCCCGCCTTGCGTGCCTTCTTCTGCATCTGCCGCTTGCGCTTCTCCTTGAAGCGATCGACGGCGCGGGCCGGGGGACGGGACGAGCCGCCCCCGCCGGGCATTCCCATCGGCCCCGCCATGCCCATGAGCTGGTTCATGTCGAGGCCCGCCAGCCGCTTCATCTGCCCGAGCTGCTTGAACCCGGGCAGCTTGCCGAGCAGGCCGCTCGACTGCCCGAGCTCCATCATCATCTGCCGCATCATCCCGAACTTGTTGATGAGCTCCTTGACCTCGAGCTCCTTGCGACCCGAGCCGCGCGCGACCCGCGCGACCCGGCGGCTGTCGAACACGAGGCCGCGACGCTTGCCCTTCTTGCCGCCTGCCGTGAATTCCTCCCAGTCGACGCCGATGAAGAGCTCCGGCTGCCGGCGCTCCTCGCTGGTCATGGAGTTGATCATGGCCTTGATGCGGTCGAGCTCCTTGTCGTCGAGCGCGACGTCCTGCGGCAGCCCCCCCGGGAAGAAGGGCATCTTGTCGAAGATGTCTCGCAGCGAGCCCATCTTCTGGATGATCGAGATCTGCTCGAGGAAGTCCGCCATGTCGAACTTGCCCTTGAGCATTCGCATGGCGTCTTTTTCCGCCTTCTCGGCGTCGACCACCTCCTCGAAGTCCTTCATCAGGCCCACGAGGTCACCCATGCCGAGGATGCGGCTCGCCAGGCCCTCGGGCCGGAACTCCTCGAGCTTGTCGAGCGATTCGCCCATGCCGAGGAACTTGATGGGCGCGCCCGTGACTTCCTTGACCGACAGGGCCGAGCCACCGCGCGCGTCGCCGTCGAGCTTGGTGAGGATCACGCCATCGAGGTCGAGCCGCTCGTTGAAGACGCGGGCGGTCTCGACCGCGGACTGGCCGATCATGGCGTCGATGACGAGGAAGATGTTGTCCGGGCGGACCTTCTCGTCGATCTGCTCGAGCTCCTTCATGAGCAGCTCGTCGATCGCGAGGCGACCGGCGGTGTCGTACAGGATGACGTCGCGGCCTTTTTCCTTCGCGTACTGATAGCCGCGCTCGCAGATGCCGACGGGATCCTTGGAGTCGAGCTCGGCATAGACCGGCATACCGAGCTGCTGGCCGAGCACCTTGAGCTGCTCGATGGCGGCGGGCCGGTAGACGTCCGCTGCGACCAGGAGGGGCTTCTTGTGCTTCTTCTCGAGGTAGCGCGCGAGCTTGCCGGTGGTGGTGGTCTTCCCCGAGCCCTGCAGGCCCACCATCATGATCCCCGACGGTCCGCGTTTGGCCGTGCGGATCGTGGTGTCCACGGGGCCCATGAGCGCCGTGAGCTCGTCCTGACACGCTTTGGCGAAGTGCGCGTCGGGCGTGATGCGCATCGCCTCGCCCTTGGACTCGGCCTTGAGCTGCACCACCTCGCCCATGACCTTCGCCTTGACGCGGTCGAGGAAGAGCTGGGTGACCTTGTACTCGACGTCGGCCTCGAGCAGGGAGATGCGCACGTCGCGCAGGGCCTCCTCGAGCGTAGCCTCGTCGAGCGTGGCCTTGCCGGTCAGGCGCTGTTTGGCGCTGCGAAAGCCTTTGGACAGGGTCTCGAACATTTTGGCTCCGGGTAATATCATGATCTGGGGGGTCCATGCCGACCGTCGCGCCGTGATCGCGGGGCTCTTCGCAGCGGCGCTCGCAGGCGCGCTGCCGTGCGAGGCCACCGAGGCGGGGGCGGTCGAGGTGGACGGGATCCTCGAGGACTGGCGGGGCGTACGCCCGGCCCGGCCCGGAGGCGGGGTCGCCGTCAGGTGCCTGCACGACGACGCGGCGTTCTATCTGTGCGTGGACGGCCTGCGCGGGGCGGGCACCCTGCGCCTCGGTGCACGTGCGCTGTCGGTGTCGCCGGGGGCGGGCGGGCCGCAGAGGGCACCCGCGGGATGGCAGCTCGCTACCACGCGCCGCCCGGGGGGCTTTGCGCTGGAGGTCCGGGCACCGGCGGACGCCGCTCGGGGGCAATCGGTGGAGTGGAGAGGTGGCGGCCGGGCGTTCTCGCTCTCGATCGATACCGGTGACGAAGCGCGCGCGCTGGAGGCGCTGCGCGAACAGCTCCGGGTGGGAACGCGCGCGCCCGACTACGACCGGGTTCACTCGCTGGGTTTCCGCGCCGGCCGCGAGCGGCTCGTGCGCTTCGGCAAGTTCGTGGCCGTCGTGGCCGACGAGTACGCGTTCATCGAGCTGCCGATCGAGCGGGCAGCGGACGTCCTTTCGTTCGAAGTGGCCGACTACGCGGGGGAGGGCGAGGCGGCCTTCGTGGCGCGCTACGTCGAGCGAGGGAGCGGGGGCGAACGCGACGTGCTGGCGATGTACAAGGTGGTCGGCGGCGAGTGGCGACGGATCTTCGCGGCGGAAGTGGGAAAGCGCACGGCGGCCTTTGCGCTGTCCGTGCAGGTGCGCTGGCTGCCGCGCAAGCGCGGCCTGGATCTCTCGCTCGAGGCGCTGCCGCCGCGAGGCGTCTCGAACGCGACGTTCCGCGAAGCCACAGCCACCGACCTGTTCCCGCTGCTCTTGCCGTGGAGCCCGCTGAAAAAGGTACGCTTCCGGTTCTCGGGCGACAGCTACCGGGCCCTCGACTCCACCAGATAGCCAGCTGGCCCCATCCCCGTCGACACAGCAGCAGCAGATTCTTCCGCTGGCTCGGTCCAGCACGGCGAGTAGATCGCTCCCGGGGCTCGCGGGGTACAGATCATGGAAACCACGCGTCTTTGCGCGTGGTCCGCCGATTGCTGAAGGTGTCCTTGGGCGTCGGCCCACAGGAGGTCCCGTGAAGCGGATCGCGCTCACCCTACTCACCGGAGGGCTCGCCACGTTCGCATGCGTGGAAAATCATCTCGGCCTCGACGGCGCAGGCGGCCCGGGTGGCCAGCCTGGCCTCGTGAGCGAAGATGACCCCGTTCACCTCGTCGGCGGGCGGCCGCGCACGCTCTACCGCGTGATCCCGAAGGAGGACACCCCTTCGGTGGACGAGGAACGCTTCGGCGCGCTCGCCGCGGCGCCGCGGCGCACCATCTTCCTCAACCGGCGTGGTGGCACGTACACGCCTGGCAGTGACGACTCGTCACACAACGTCTCGAGCATCCCGAGCACAACCTCGACCGTGCCCGCGTACGAGAAGGGCGACGCTGCGTGGGCGCAGCTCTACGCCTGCGTGAAAGACCAGTACGCCCGCTTCAACGTCGAGGTGACCGACGTCGACCCTGGCAATGTCGCGCACGTCGAGGCGGTCATCGGCGGTGTTCCACGCAACATCGGCATGCCGGACGGCGTCGGCGGGGTGGCGCCGATGTTCGGCGACTGCTCGATGGTCGAGACCGCGGTCGTCTACATCTTCTCGCGCGTGTTTTCGACCCCCCAGGTCGAGTGCGAGGTCGCCGCGCAGGAGATCTCGCACGCCATCGGCCTCGACCACGAGTACCTGTGCGAGGATCCGATGACGTACCTCGACGGGTGCGGCAAGAAGACCTTCCAGGACAAGACCGTCTCCTGCGGCGAATACTCGCCGCGCACCTGCATGTGCGGCGGGCGCCAGAATTCCGTGCAGTTCATGTTGGCCCGCCTGGGCGCAGCCCCGGCCCTTCCGCCAGGGGGCACGGGCGGTTCCGGCGGAGCAGGGCGCGGTGGGGCAGGCGCAGGCGGGGCGGGTGTCGGCGGCATGGGCGGGGCCGCGCCGCCG
>JAHFDS010000095.1 GCA_023248855.1 Myxococcales bacterium | reverse complement strand
GCCTGGACAAGCTGGGGGGAGCGAGGCTCCCCCCAAGAAAACAGCTAGTGTCCTGCGCAGGATCGCGGTCGCCTGCGCCCGGCGAATAATGATGCGAACTTCGAATACAGGACACTAGTGCCGCTCGTCAGAAGTTGGACCGGAGTAGAGTTGTGGAGAGAAATCGTCGAACGCCCTGCGTGCGGCACTCGCGAGCGCAGAGCGCGAGCAAACGAGACACCTAGTGCTGTCCGCGATTCCCGTGAAATCACTGGTTCGACGAGCGGCCCTAGGTGTTTGTCTTGCGCACGCTCCGCGTGCGCGAGTGCTGCCGGCCAGCTGGCAGGCGAAGGCTGCTCCGAGCTCAAATGCCGTCCAACTACTGGCGGGCAGCACTAGTTGACCTTGACCATGCGCCCGAGCAGCTTGACCAGCTCGCGCGCCCGGGTGAGCACCCGGTTGCCGAAGAGCTCCACCTCCCCGCCGCGCAAGAGCACGAAAGCGCCGGCCGAGCGCAGCGTGAGCTCGTCCTTGGCGGTCACCTGGAAGCGCGCCACCTGGGCGTCCACCCCGCCGTCCCTGCCAATCAGCACCGCGCGCGCGGTCGTGAGCGCCCCGACGATCACGTCCCCCTCGACGACGACGCGCGCTCCCGAGGCGATGGCCTCGTCGAGCAGCGCGGGATCCACGGCCGCGTCCAGGGACAGCTCTCGCTCGAAGCCGCCCACGCGCACCCGGAACGCCTGCCCCTGCCGCGCGATCGCGCGACCGAGCTGGATCCCGGCAGGTGGCTCCGGCACACGTCGAGGCGGGCGCATTGCGGTTCGTCTGGCTTGGAACTTCATGGCTCCCAATTCTCCTGTTCACATTCCCGGGGTGATGCTCGCCGGGGCGAGCTTGAGCTCCTCGGTGCCCTCGATGGTCAGCTCCTTGGCCTTGATGGCGATGCCGCTCGCGTCAATGCTGATCTCGGCGTCACCGCACTTGAGCGTGATCTTCGTGGCCGCCTCGAGCGCGACCTTGCTCGCGCTCACGACCGCCTCGGACCTGGCGCTCATGGCGTGCCCGCCACCGATCTTCTGCTCGAGCTCGCCGGCGATGTTGAACGCCACGGCCGCCCTGGCGTCCACGGAGAAGCCTTCCTTGACGTCGACGACGTAAGCGCCGGCGACGCTCTCCACCTTGCCAAGGCCGATGGTCTCGGCCTTGCCACCCTTGATGAGCTCGATACGCGCGGCGCCGACCGTCTCGGTCGAGTTGCCGCCAATGCCAATGGAGATGCCCTGCGCAGAGCTCATCGCCGCGAGGGCCCCGATCTGCTCGGTCACCGCGCCGGTCACCGTGGTGCCCCAGACACCCTCTCCGACTACCCCAGCGCCACCCCCCTGGGTCGCGTCGAGCAGGCCACTGGCGACTGCGGCCGAGAGCCCCCCCGCCGCTTCCGCCGCATCGGCGGCCCCCGCGACGTCCGACAGCGCGCCGAGCTGCGTACCGAAGATCGCCGTCGCCGGGTCGCCACCTGACAGCATGGCCGCAGCGGGACCCGCGAAGCGCGCGCTCTGGCCGAGCGCGGCCCTGGCCCCTTCGAGCGCCGGCATGAGGGGACCGAGCATCGCGGCCTTGGCCCGCTCGGCGGCGGTCGCCGCGACCCCGGTGGCCACGGTGATGGCCATCGCCTTGAGGATCTGGAGCACGCCCTGGGCGGGGCTCCCCACCCTCATGTCCTCCAGCCCGCCGACGGTGCGCGTGAGGGTGCCGGTGATCTCGATGGCGGCGTCGCCGTTGACCTTGACGTCGCGCTTGGCGCCCACCGTGATGTGCTGATTGGCCATCACGGTCGCGCTGTGACTGCCCTTGATCGCGATGGTCTCGCTGCCCCCCACGCTGGCGCTGCGGTTCCCCGCGACGGCGTGCGTGGCGTGCTTTCTCACCAGTGCCTGCTTGTTGTTCGCCGCCACGATGTGGATGTCGTGGTGGCCGTGGATTGTCAGCCGCTCGCTGCCCGCCGCGTCGTCGAATGTGACCGCATTGGTGCCGCCATTATCGGGCGACGCGTTCGACATGTGCCCCGACACCGTCTTGTGCGCGGGCAGCTCCAGGGGCGGGGGGTGAAACGCGTTCCAGACGCGCCCGAGGCAAATGGGCCGGTCGGGATCGCCGTCCTGGAACTCCACCAGGACCTCCCAGCCGATGCGGGGGATCATGATCGAGCCCGTGGTGTTCGCCTGCGCTACCCGGATCCAGAGCGACGACCGCTCGTCGAGCCTGCCCTCGCGGTCCCAGTGGAACTGCAGCTTGACGCGCCCGTGGACGTCGCAGTGGATCTCCTGGCCGGCCGGGCCCGTCACGATCGCCGTTTGCAGGCCACAAAGGCGCGGCCGTGGCGTCACGCGCGGCGGCCGGTAGGCCACCGCCCGCGGCTGGGTCTGGAGGTCCACGCGCTGCTCCTGCACGCCCCGGTCCACGAGCGGCCCCGGCGTCGTTTCCTCCTCGACCCGGAGGCGCACGTCGATGGCGCACACCAGGTGCTCGCCGCTCTGGTGCGGGTGCTCCTCGAGCGTGATGACCTGCCCTACCTGCAGGAACATGGCGTTCGAGCTCGCGCGCGCGCGCAGGCGCCCGGCGCGCAGCTCCTCGAGGCGTGTCTTCGCGAGGCGCTGGCCCACGGCGGGATCAAAGAACCGCCCCGGGTGCTCGTAGTGCTCGCGCACCACGACGTCGCCGACCTCCTCTTCGCACAGGAGCGACCGCGAGGGCCGCAGCATGTCGTAGTCGTTGACGGTCGCCCTGGCGACCGCCATGAGCCCCTGGGTCCGCCAGTCCCAGACCCGCACCGCCTCGCCGTGCAGATCGGCGTCGTGGTGAAACCGCAGCGTCCCGTCGGCCTGGGCGCGCGCCTGGGTGCTGTCGTCGGCAAGCACCATGCGCGTCCCGCTCTCCTGGTGTTCCCAGGCGAACCAGATCCCCTCCTCCTCGAGCAGCCGGCATGCGAAATCCCACTCGGACTCGTTGTACTGGACGAGGATCTCGCGCTTGGCGTACGTCTTGCCGAGGCGCCAATGGAAGTCCGGGTCCTCGAGCCCAGCGTTCCGGAAGACCTTCTGGACCACCTCGGGGATCGACAGGTCCTGAAAGATGCGACTGCCGAACCGGTAGGAGAGCAAGAAGGGGCGCGGCACGAGGGTGACGCGGTAGCTCGTGCGTTGCTCGTCGCTGGCGAGCAGCTGCACGCGATCGACGACGCCATGCAGGAAGCGCACGTGCCCGAGCTGGTCCTCGGCCACGACCTCCGCGTCGCCGCCCAGTGCCTCGTCGAGGAGCACATCGTCGGCCGAAAAGTCGAGCTGATACCGGTACGGCTGCGACAGCGCCTCGCGGCCCGTCAGCGCGTGGGCGGTGACGGCTCCGTCGTGACCAGCGAGCCAGGCCGAGAGGGTCAGGCGCGTGGCCATCAGTTGCTCTCGTGCTTGACCTGCGTGAGGTCCCTCGTACCCGTGAGCTCGATCTTCGGGGCCTTGATCCTGACCTTGCCGTCGCTCGAAAGCTCGATGGTGCAGGAGCCGCCGATCACCGTGAGCTTGTTCTTCGCAGTGATCGTGATGTTCTGCGCCTTGACGCTCCAGCCGCCGCCGACGCTGATGGCGAGCGCGACCCGAGAAGCGTCCGTGCGGCTCTCGCCGGTCTTGACGTTTTCGCTGCCCGCCGTCACCGCGTAGGCCGCGCCGCACGACACGGACATCTGCTGGGCCTTGATCATCTTGAGGCCCCCCACCGTCTCGGTGAACACGCCCCCGACGCTCAGGCCGCGGCTCTGGCCGCAAAGCTCCATCCAGGCCGCGGCCACGTGGGTCGTGGCGTTGCCGACGATCTCCCGATCGTAGCCCCCGATGCCGGTGACCGACTGCAGCATGCCCACCGTGCGGCTCATCGTCGCGTCGCACTTCTCCGTGAAATCGCCGCCGACTTGCACCTTGCGCATCCCGCCGACGCCCACGGTCTCGGAGCCGCCAATGCCCTCGGAGTAATCGCCCTCGACCGTCGTCGACTGCGACGCCACCACGGAAAGCGTGCGGTTCGCGCCGACTTCCGCCACGTGGTCGGTCCCCACGGACAGCGTGTGGCTCGCGCCCACCGAGACCGTTTCATTGTTGCCGACCGAGAAGGTCGCGTCGTTCTCGACGGACAGACTCAGGTCCTTGGAGGCATGGAGGAAGATCTCCTCGTCTCCGGCGGCGTCCTCGAAGCGCAGCTCATTGGCACCCGGAGCGCCACCGAGCGTCGCGCTCTGCAATGCGCTCCGCGTCGCGCCACCCGGCAACGCATACGGCGGCGCTGCCTCGCCGTTGTAGAGATGGCCGGTGACGAGCGGCCGATCCAGGTCGCCGAGCTCGTGGTCGACCAGGACCTCGAAGCCGACGCGCGGCAGGATCATGGAGCCACCGAGCGGGAGCTGGCCGACACGCAGCCAGGTCGAGCTCTTGTCGTCCTGGATGCCCGAGCGATCCCAGGGGAAGCGGACCTTGACCCGCCCGAATTCCTCGGCGTGCTGCTCCTGCCCGGAAGGGCCGGTCACGAACGCCACCTCGGTCCCCGGCGGGCTCGGCGGCCCAATGCGCCTTGGGCGCCACAGCGTACCGACCGGGACGGCGTCGAAGCGGTTCTCGTAGGTGGCGAGCCCTTCGTCCCGCACGTGGCCGCGGTGCACGGCGCGAAGAACCGTGTACTTGCCGCGAAGGTCCCGGCGCGGGTGCGCCTCCACTTCGAGGGTTCGTCCCGCCTCGACGAACGGGCAGTCGCTGCCACTGACGACCGTGCGCCGCTCTCCGATCAGGTGCTCGAGGGCGAGCTTGGCGACCCGCTTGGCCTCCGGCTCGCTCGTGATCCGACCGGCATGCTCGTACACCTCGCATCCGGTGCTCGCCTTGTGGGCCTCCCGGGCCGAGAGGTCGAAGGCCGGCCGCTTGAAGTCGTAGTCCCGGAGCATTGCGGCGTCCGAGCTGGCCCGTTGCGTCACGCGCAAGTCGAAGACGCTGTCCGTGCGTCCAGCGCTGAGGTCGCGATCGAGGAGCGGTCGGGCCGCGATGGGCGGAAGAGCCGTCGAGTCGTCGAATAGCAGGAGCCGGTCAGCGCGGGCGTCATTGTGGACCGCAATCGTGATGCCCTCCTCGGCGAGCAGGCGCCCCAGGAAGGCCAGATCGCTCTCGTTGCGCTGGACGACGTACTTCCGCACCGGGTGGGCGCCAGAGAGAGCGAGCGAGATCTCGCCGGCGGCAATGCCGCCCTCTTCGAGGACCTGCCTGGCGATGTCCGGGATCGACAGCTCCTGGAAGATGCGCGAGCTCTGCCCGAGCTCGAGCAATGCCAGCCGCGGCGCGATCACGACGTCGATCCGGAAGGCGTCCGCACGGAGCGCATCGATCGAGGCCTCGAAGAGCACGCCGTGAAAGCAGCGCACGGCGTCATCCACGAGGATCCGCAGGGTGCTCGGTTTGCCGAGCAGCGCGTCGACATCGACGGGCGTGTGGCTGACCGCACGCACGGCGACGCGGTAGGCCTCGCCGAGACCCTCGGTGGCGGTCACCTCCTCTACACGAAGGTCGGCCGGTTCGCGGCCGTCGAGGGCGAGCTGGTAGCTGATCGTGCGCGGCATCGCTACGGATCCTCGTAGTTGATCTGGCCCTTGAGGACGAGCTTCGGCCCGCCCGCGGCCCCGAGCTTCGAGGCATCGAGCCTGAGCGTGCCGCCCTTCAATCGGAGCTTGTTGCCGCCGGCCTTGAAGAGCGCGCCACCCGGGGCGGTCACCTTGATCGTCTTGGCGTCGAGGGTGAAGTCCTTGCCGACCTTCTCCTTCATTGCGCCGCCGATGGTGAACGTGAGCGTACCCCTGGCCTCGACGCTGTAGGCCTTGCCGACCTTCTCCTGGATGAGCCCGGCCGTGAGCACCTTGGCAATGCCGATGTTCTCGGCCTTGGCCTTCGCGAGGAGCTCCATCTTGGCGCCGCCGACGGACTCGGTCTTGTTGCCTCCGACGGCCTCCACGATCGCCGTGACGGCGCTCATCGCCAGGGCCGCGCCGACGGTGCGATCGCACGTTCCGGAAAAGCTCTCCGAGACCTTGTTCGCCAGCACGTTCTGCAGCACGGAAATGGTCTCGTTGCGGGCGCCCTCCGAGATCACGGTGAAATTCTTCTGGATGCCCCAGTCGTCCATGCCGCCGACGGTCTCGGATTTCGAGGCGTCGGTCTGCAGGGCGGCGCTGCCGGTGATGCTGGTCGTCTGGTCTGCCCCCACCGAGACGGTCTCGTTCGAGCCCACCTTGGTCTGCAAGGTCAGGCCCACCTCCTCGCTCGAGTCGACCGTGATGTCCTCGCCGAGGTCGTGATGGCAGTCGAGCGCGAGGTCCTTCGAGGCGTGCACGAAGAATTCCATCGCGCCGTTCGAGTCGTCGAGCCGCACCTCGTTGGTGCCCCCGCCGCCCGGCGAGCTCGACGACTGCAGCGCGCTCTGCGCGACCTTGCCGGGCAATGGATACGGCGGCATGGTCTCCTGGTTGTAGAGCTTCTGCAGGGCGATCGGCCGGTCCGGGTCGCCCTCGACGAAGCCGACCGACAGCTCCCAGCCGACCCGCGGCAGGAGCATGGCGCCCGCGGTGTTCTGCTGCTGGACGCGGATCCAGCAGCTCGCCGTGTCGTCGACCGCCCCCTCGCGGTCCCAGCAGAAGTGGGCCTTGATTCGCCCGTGTCGGTCCACGTGGATCTCCTCACCCGGCGGCCCCGTCACGACCGCGATCTCCTTGCCGTAGACCTTGGGTCGGGGCGTGACCCGCGCGGGCCGGAACTCCCGGTCGGCCGGCATCGCCAGGAGAGCCACCTCGTAGCGTGCGCCGCCCTCACCGGTGTCCGAGAAGGCGTGCTCGAGCCGGACCAGGAGCCAGTCCCGGCAGAGAAACTCGGGCCGCGCACGCGTGAGCGAAAAAGTGCGCCCGGGCTCGAGGCGCCGGCAGGTCGAGTGCGCCTCGATCGTGTACCGCTCGAGCGTCCGCTCGGCGAGGCAGACCTTGGCCCGCCTTGCGCCGGCGTCGGCGTCATCGTAGTAGCCTGGGAACTCGTAGCGCTCGTAGAGCGCACCGCTCTCGGGTCGCTCCTCGGCGAAGAGGGGCTTTTCGGGGCTCCGCCAGCTCCAGTCGAGCGACGACCACGCGTCGTTGCAAAGGCGCCTCGAGAACACGAGCTCCGTCACTGACTCCCGGTCGTCCTGGTGCCACTTCGAAAACGGCAGCGCCGTCGCGCCGTCGATGGGCCCATGCTGCGCCGGCGAGTCGCCGAGGACGAGCACGTGCCCCGCCTCGCCGTGCTCGAACCAGTAGAAGATCCCCTCGTCCTCGAGCAGGCGCAGGCAATACGAGAGCTCGCTCTCCCGGTACTGCACGCCGTACTCGCGCACCGGGTAACGCTCCGCGAGCTTCCACCTGACGGCACTGTCCGGGATCCCGGCATCGGCCAGGACGCGCTTGACGATCCCCGGCGCGTCGAGCCCCTGGAAGATCCGGCTCCGCACGCGGTAGGCGAGACCGTGGATGCGCGGGCGCAGCCGCAGGCGGTATCCGAAGCGCTGGTCGATGGCGCCCGTGTACTCGGCCTCCTCGATCACGCCGTGGAAGACCACCGGGTCGCCCCCGCCCTCCCGATCCTCGATGGCCACGAGCGCGGTCGACCAGATGAGCGACTCGAGGTCGACGTCGGGCTTTTCCGAGAGCAGCTCGACCTCCACGTCGAACAGCACCGAGAGGCCCTCTTTGGCGACGACCCGGCGCACGTGCAGATCACCGGTCAGGAGGTCGGAATGAACGCTCGCGCGCAGTCGCATGTCAGCTCAGAGATGCCCGTCTGGTGCCGGATACTGCATGCGGCCGGAAAGGTCGCGTGCGACCGCGAGCGTGTCAAAGTGTTTGCGACTCGGCTCCGTACTGGCACGGTGCCCCACCAGCTCCACCATGCGAGGGGTATCGGCTGCGCCGAGCGGAAGTTGCTATCCCTTGCCTTGGTCCTACCTGGCCGCGGCGTCCCGTGCGCCGCCGTCTGGCCACGCCGCGGCGTCGGTGCGGCGGGCCTCGGCGATGCGCTGGAGCTCGTCGAGCGTGAGCACGCGCCGAACGCCCGCGTCGGGAGCGCTCGCGCTGGGCCGCGACACCGACGGGACAGAAGAAGGGCCAGCCGGCCTCTTCGCACCCGCCGCGAAGGGCTGGTAAAGCGATCCGCCGCGCAGCGCGTGCACCGGGCCGATCGACAGCGTGGGCAGGTACGTCACCAGCACGAGGCCCCCGCACAGGATGCCGAGGGTCGGCATCACCGCGCGAGTCACGAGGCCGAAGGGCCGCCTGAAGATGGTGCTCGCCACGAAGAGGTTGGTCGCGATCGGCGGGGCGAGATAGCCGATCTCCATGTTGACGATGAAGACCACGCCGAGGTGCAGCGGGTCGATCCCGAGCGCGACGGCGGCCGGCGCGATGATGGGCGTAAAGAGCACGATCGCGGAGATCGAGTCCATGAACATGCCGGTCACGATGAGAAAGACGTTGATGGCCATCATGAAGCCGACCGGACCGAGCCCCCAGCGCTCGACGATTCCCAGGGCGAGCTGACCGACCTCGCGGTCCACGAGGAAGTCGTTGATCGCGAACGACAGCAGGATCACGAGCAACAGGCCCCCCATGCTCGAGACGGCACCGACGAGCACGCCCGGCAGCGCCGAGACCCGGAGCGAGCGGTGGATGCCCACCTCGACGACGACCGCGTAGACGACGCTCATCGCGGACGCCTCGGTCGCCGTGAACAGGCCGCCGTAGATGCCCCCGAGGACCAGGACGGGCAGAAGGAGCGCCCAGATCCCGCGACGGAGCGCGCCACGGAGCGCGGCCGCCGAGAAGCGCCGGCCCGGGGCGATGGGCCCCGCGCGGAGCACCGCATAGACCGAGAGCAGGGTCGCGATGAGCACCGCCGGCCCGAGCCCCGCCAGAAATAGCTCGCGCACGTCGACCGCCGCGGTGCCGGTCACGCTGATCGCGTAGACCAGCATCGGGATCGACGGCGGCACGAGGCAACCCAGCGAACCCGCCGTGGTGAGAAGGCCCAGGGAGAACTTCTCGCGATAACCCGCGCGGAGCATCGCGGGGAACATGATCCCGCCGATCGCGATGAGCGTGACCGGCGAGCTGCCGCTGATCGCCGCGAACACGACCGACGCAATCACGCTCGCGACCGCGAGGCCCCCGCGCATCCAGCCCACCGCCGCGTCGGCGACCTCGACCAAACGCACGGCGATGCTGCCGGCGCTCATGAGGGCCCCCGAGACCACGAAGAACGGGATCGCGAGGAACACGTTCTTCGAGGTCAGCCCCACCATCTTGACGATGAGGATCTGCAGCCCCTCGAAGCCCTCGACGCCGCCGTAGAGCGCGAACGCCAGCGCGGCGACGCAGCCGATGACGACGAACAGGGGCACGCCGAGCGCGAGCGCGCCCACAAGGACGAGCGCGATCGTCACCCGGACGGATCCTCGCTCGCGGGGTGGACGACGATCTCCTGCGCGGGCTCGACGCCATGCACCAGAAAGCGCAGGCCCATCGAGACGAGCGGCAGCGGCAGGAACCCGAACACGAGGAACCGCGGCGCCGGGAAGCCCTCGAACAACCCCGCCGCGCCGTCGGATTCGGCCCACTCGGCGTAGTGGAAGCGCGCGAACCCGATCGCGAGGGCGGCGAGCAGCAGCGAGAACCCGCACGCCGCGGCGCGCGCCGCGAAGTCCGCCGCCGGACGCAGGCGCGGCGGCCAGATGCGCTGCGCCACCTCGAGCGCGAGGTGCGTGCGGTTCCGGGCGGCGATCGAGGCCCCGAGGAAGCCCACCCAGAGCATCGCGCAGAGCGCGAGCTGTTGCGACCAAGGCAGGCCGTTCGGCAGGCCCACGAGCAGCGCGCGGACGAGCATGGCGGCGAGCGTGGTGCCCGCGGCCGCCCAGACCGCGGTGCGCAGGCGGCGAGGCACCCGGTCCGAGCGCTGCCGGGTGCGACCCGCGACGTAGAGCACGAGGAACGTCAGCCCAGCGACGGCGCCCGGCGCGAGCCAGGTGCGCGCGGTGGCCTCGGAGGAGGTCGGCACGAGGGCGACCAGCAGGCGCTCGACGCGCCCCTCACCGGCCGCGAACACGCGGTGCAGCGCGTCGAGGAACACCGCCACCACCATGACGGCGACCAGGAGCACGACGAGCGCGCGTTCGCCTTCGAACAGGGCGTCGTCGACGACACGGATCCAGCGCGGCCGCAACCCCAATCAGGCCTCCGCTCGCAGCGTACCTCGCCTGGGCTGGAGCGGCAGCGTCGCGATCACCCCTTGCTTCGCCGCAGGGCGAGGGCCTTCTTGATCTTCTCGTAGAGCGGGCGTGCCGTCGGCACCATCTTCAGGAAGCGCTCGTGCACCGGCAGCGTGGCGCGAGCGAACGCGTCCCGCTCGGCTTCGCTCAGCCGGTGCACCTTGACGTTGGCGTTCTCCAGGTTCTGCAGGAGCAGCGGCAGGAGCTCGCGCACCGCCACGCGCGCCTGGCGCGCGAGCTCCCGCTGTTCGCTCGCGAGCACGATCGCCCGGAGCTCGGCGGGCCACCTGTCGAGCTCCTTCTTGGACAGCAGGATGGCCGCCGGCTGGTAGATGTGGTTCGTCAGGGTGAAGTCGGTGATGCCCTGATGCCAGTTCGCCGCGAAGGCGAAGACGGGCGTGTTGTCGAAGCCGTCGACCACGCCGGTCTGCAGCGCCGAGAGCGCCTCGGTCACCGAGATCGGCTGCGGCAGGGCTCCGAGGACGCGGTACGTCTCGAGGTGTACCCGGCTCTCCTGGGACCGCATCTTGTGTCCCTTGAGCGCCGCCGGCGTGCGCACCGGCCCGAACTTGGTGCCAAAGCCGCGGTAGCCATTTTCGCCCCAGGCCGCCAGCACGAAGCCGCGCTTCTCGAGCAGCTTCGCCAGGTCGTCGTGCACCACCTCGTCGAGGATGAAGTCGGCCTCCGCCTCGCTGCGAAACAGGTAGGGCAGGTCGAGGACGCCCAGCTCCGGAACCGACGTCGCGAGGGCCCCCAGCGAGCCAGCCCAGGCGCCGAGCGCGCCGCGGCGAAGCTCCTGGGACGTCTGCGTCTCGTCGCCCAGCACGCCGCCGAGGAACACCTTGATCTTGACGCGCCCGCTCGTCACGCTCTCGATGCGCTTCTTGTAGACCTCCAGCGACTTCGACCAGGGCGTGCCGTCGGGGGCCACCGTGGCGAGCTTGAGGACACGCTCCGGCTCGGCGGCGGCCCGGCCTCCCCAGGCAACGAGGGCGACCGCAACGAACGCAGCGGTCCTGAGCGCGACAGGTGAGCTAACCGCCCTTTGCGCCCTCCACCAGCCGCTCCGCGTCGCGGAGCAAGCGGTCCACACCGCCCGCTTGGTCGAGATCGTAGTAGCCACGAATGCGCATCTCCTGGTCGACGAGCACGAAGTGAGTGCCGTGGAACACGGTCGCCGGATCGTCGATGGCCTTGCCTTCGCGGCCCATCGCGATCTTGAAGCCGTGCTCCACGGTGTCCCGCAAGGCCTCGAAGGTTCCGGTCAGAAACGACCACACGCGCGGGTCGGCACCGAAGCGCTTGCCATACGCGGTCAGCTCTGCGGGGCCATCGTGCTCCGGGTCGACCGAGAACGACACGAGGTGGAGCCGCCCAGACAGGGCGAGGGCGCGCGGCTGCAGCCCCGCCATCAGGCGCGTCACGTGCGGGCACAGCGTCGGACAGCGCGTGAAGACGAAGTTCGCGATCCAGACGCTTCCGCGCAGCTCGCCCGCGCCAAAGGGCCTGCCCTGCTCGCTCTGAAGCGTGAACGCAGGGACGGTGGCCATCACGGGAAGAGGAGGCGCCGCGGGCAGCACGAACCTTCGAGTCAGGCCGGTGACGCCGAGCAGGAGGGAGACCAGGAGGAGCGGACGCTGGAGCCGCCGTGCCCAGGACTTGCCTGGCAAGCGGGGCTTGTCGACGGAAGCCTCCATCTCGACCCAACGTAGCGGACGCCCGCCGGGTGGTCAACGCAGGCCTCGGCGCCTGCCGTTGACCTGGGCCGTGGCGATCGGCCCTGCCGGGTGTCATCCTGGCGATCGTGCTCGGCGCCCTGGTTCTGTGGCTCCACCTCGCGCCCGCCGCATACCCGTGGCCGCACGCGGGTCCGTCCGGATCGATCGCCTCGCGCATCGCGGAGCCTGCGGGCTTCGCGCGGGTGCCCGCGAGCGGCTTTGCGGAGTGGCTGCGCCACCTGCCGCTCCGCCCCGGGCGTCCACCGATCCGGGATCGCAAGGGCCACGTCCTGCCCCGCGAACCCCACGTGGCCATCGTGGACATCGACGTGCTCCCGCACCAGGAGTGCGCGGATTCCGCCATGCGCCTGCGCGCCGAGTGGCTGCGCGCAAGCGGTCGCGACGCCGAGGTGCGCTTCCGCTTCACGAGCGGCGACGAGGCCTCCCTCGAGCGCTGGCAACAAGGCTACCGCCCCCAGGTGAGCGGAAATCGCGTCACGTGGCGCCGGAGCGCGGCGCCCGATCGCGGCGACGCGACCTTTCGCGCGTACCTCGCGACCCTGTTCAACTACGCCGGCTCGGCATCCCTCGAGAAGGAGACGGGCGCGCTGCCGCTCGGCGAGCTCGCCATCGGCGACCTGTTCGTTCAAGGCGGCTTCCCGGGTCATGTCGTCGTCGTGGTCGATCTGGCGGAGCATCCCACCACCCACGAACGTGTCTTCCTGCTCGCACAGGGCTTCATGCCCGCCCAGGACCTCCACGTGGTGCGAGGCCCCAGGGACGGCTGGTTCCCGGTCGACTTCGGCCCCACGCTGGTCACGCCCGACTGGACGTTCCGGCGCGAGCACCTCCGCCGCTTCCGCTAGCTAAACAGAGTCGCATTGATCCTGCATCATCGGTGTGATGCTCTGGCATGGCGCCGAAGCTCGGTACGCCTCGCCGGCCATCAGCCGGCGGGGTGGGGAAGGCCGCGTGTCGCGGCCGGCGTGGGGGAGGGCTTGTCCTCCCCCACCCACAACAGGGCTAAACATGTCTCGCGGTCCACGCGAGACTGTTTAGTTCTGATACCTGAACACGCGGAAGCTCGAGCCCGTGGAGAGCTCGAACATGAACCCGAAGCGGAAGCTGATGAGACCGGTCGAGTCGTCCACCAGCGCGCGCGGTGGATTCGGGAAGGGCTGGGCGCGCCGCAGCGCCTCGAGCGCCTCGTCGTCGAGAAAATCGACCCCACACGGCTTCTCGAGGGCGAGGTTGGCGAGGCTCCCGTCGGCCTTGAGCTTGACGCGCACGACGGTCAGCCGATCGTGGTAGCCGTACACGTTGCCGCTCGGATCGCGCCGCCTGTACTCGACGTCGGGGTGCCAGTTCTGCGACACCGAGCGCTGCAGCCGGTTGAAGAACGAGGCGAACTTCCAGCGCTTCGCGTTGAGCGCGGTCTCCTCGGCCTCCTCGGCGTCTCGAAGGTAGTCGTTCATCGCGCCCCCCGCCTGCCGCGACACCTGCTGGGCCGACGGCAAGAGGTCCCCCATCGCAAGAGGCCGCCGCGCGCCGCCTGGCGCCTTGGCCCGCTGTCCACCGTTGCCCTCTGGAACGGTCTTCTCGACCCCGTCGATGCCCGCGGCGCGATCGCCATCGGGCGCCACAGGCGAAGGCGTCCGCATGGCGAGGAGACTCGGCTTGCCCGGCGTGCCCGGCGTGCCGCTCGGCGTTCTGGGTACGGGCGGCCCACCGCTCGGCTGCGGCATCGGCGGCGTCGGTTGCGCCGCCGGCGGCGTCGGCCTGGCCACGGCGATGCCAGGCTTGACGTCGGGCCCGTGCACGCGGGCCTTCGTCTCCTTGACCGTCGTGGTGTCGTATTGCGACAGGTACTTCGAGTGATCAGGGTGCCGCTCCTCGATCGGCCGCGCCACCTCGACGATCTGGCCGTGGGCCTTGGGGTCCTCCTCCTCCTTCTTCGCCTCCTCTTCGCGCTTCTTCTGGGCCTCCGCCTGCATCTCCTCGACGAGGCGCTGAGCGTCCTCGGCGTCGATGAGCCCGACGTCCTGCCTGTCCTCGCCGAGGCCCACCTCGTCGAGCCGGGGCTGGCTGAAGTTGCGCCAGTACATCCAGCCCACGCCCCCCACATTGAGATGCAAGAGGAGCGCGACCGCGATGAACGGCCAGAGCGGCCTGCCGCTGGACTGCCGGTGGCGCATGCCGAATCGATCCAACGTGCAATTATAGTTCTGGACGCGGGACCGTCCACCACCTCCCGCGTGCGACCCTGATGCTCGTGTTTGCGATAGTTTGCACGCTGCTGCTGGCCCCAGCCGGTGCCCCCCGGTGGGAGCCGATCGCCAAGGGCGTGGAGCGGCGCCCCATGCCGGAAGCCGCCGGCGAGCTCCTGCGCTTCGACCTCGAGCGGTTCCGCGTGGACGTCGAGGTGCCCGGACCCCACGCCGCCCGCACGGCCACCGCCCTGCGGCAGGAGCGCGCCGCCACCGCCGTCACGAACGGCGGTTTCTTCGACGAGCGCGGCCGCTCCCTGGGCCTGCGCATCGGCCAGGGCCGCACGCTGGTCAAGCTGCGCGCGCACGTCGATTGGGGCGTCCTCCTCGTACGCGGCCGTCGCGCGGCCATCGTGCACAGCCGCGAGTACGTGCCCGATCCCGCCATCGAGGCGGCCATTCAGGTCGGACCGCGCATCCTCGTCGATGGCGAGCCGACCCGGCTCAAGCCCCAGCGCGCCCGCCGGACCGCCGTGGCTCTCGATCGGACCGGACGCTACTTGACTCTCGTGGTGACCCGCGAGGACGCCGAGGCCGGCGCGCTCGCGCGCGCCCTGGCTGCGCTCGAGCTCGACAGCGCTATCCTCTTGGACGGCGGGCCCTCGACCCAGCTCAGTGTCCGCGCGGGCGACCTCGCGCTCGACCTCCCGGGCGGCTACGCCGTCCCCGACCTGTTGCTCGTCGTCCCGCGCCTGCCCTAGATCTCGATGACCGCGAACACGCCGAAGTGATCGGACGGCCAGGTCCCGTCGGCGGCCGGCAGATCCAGCACCACGCGCGACTCGATCACGGTGCCGCGGCCATCGCGCGCCGGTGGCGTCACGAAGACGTAGTCGAGGCGCCGGTCGGGCTCGAGGAACGCGAGGCGCTCGGTGCCGGGGTTCCGGCGCGCCCAGGTCCAGCCGGGGGCGGTGGGGTTACAGCGCGCGAACGCGTCCTGCCAGTAGGTGCGTCGGCCCCCGAGCGTGTGCCGCCCGGACAGGAAGCGGATCTCGTCACAGTCGGGCGCCGCGTTGAAGTCGCCGAGGAGCACGCGCGGCGTGCCGCTCTGCACCCGCGAGACGACCTCGTCGATCACGACCACCTGGTCCTCGCGCTCGCGTCCGTGACGCATGCGCCAGTTCAGATGCGTCACCATCGCATGCATCAGGCCGGACGGCGTATCGATCGCGCATCGCAGGAGCGCTCGCCGCTCGTCTCGCATCGCGTGAGGCAGGTCGACGCGCTCCTCCTCCTTGATGGCGAAGCGCGACAGGATGGCGTTCCCCTCGGTGCCGCCGCCGTGCTCGGCAGCCACCTCCATCGCGGGCGCGAACGCGTGGTGCATCCCCAGCGCACGGGCGAGCGTCTCGGCCTGGTTCGGCACCTTGCCGGGCACCTCGCGCACCTCCTGCAAGCCCACGACGTCGGGCTCGAGCGCCCGCAGCCCGGCCTCGACGAGCTCCATGCGACGGCCCAGCGGCTCGGTCGTTCCCCACAGGTTCAGCGTGACCACGCGCAGTCGGGGCATCTCACTCTCCTCGGTACACGCAGCGGGCGTCGCAGGTCTCGTGCACGGTCACCGCCGACAGCTCCGGCAGGCGCGCACGAAGGCGCTCCCAGATCCAGCGAGCGAGCAGCTCGCTCGTGGGGTTCTCGAGGCCCGGCACGTCGTTGAGGTAATGGTGATCGAGCAGCTCACCGAGCGGCGCCCACAGCCCGTCGAGCTCGCCATAGTCGATGAGCCAGCCGGTGTCCGCCCGCACGGGCCCAACGACGGCCAGCTCGATCTTGAAGCTGTGGCCATGCAGGCGCGCGCACTTGTGGCCGGCCGGCACGTTCGGGAGGCGGTGCGCGGCCTCGAAGCGGTACTCGCGGTGGAGCTCGACACGCATGCCCGCTCAGCTTAGCCCATCCGCGCAGCGTCGTCCGCCGTCCGCACGGCGCCCTGGTTGCCGGAGTCGGCGACGCGCGGGTCCAGCGAGCGGCGCGGGGCGAGGGCGTATGCGGGGCTGATGGGCAGGAGCACGCGCAGCTCGGTGCCGCGGCCCTCCTCGCTCTCGAGCGCGATGCGACCACCGTGGCGCTCGACGATGCCATAGCTGATCGCGAGGCCGAGCCCCGAGCCGCCCTTGCCGCCCATCGGCTTGGTCGTGAAGAA
Source organism: Myxococcales bacterium (assembly GCA_023248855.1). Lineage (GTDB taxonomy): Bacteria > Myxococcota_A > Polyangia > JAHFDS01 > JAHFDS01 > JAHFDS01. The sequence continues at coordinate 6,089 of JAHFDS010000095.1, read as the reverse complement.
CGGCTCGAAGACGCGGCCACGCAGGTGAGCAGGGATCCCCTTTCCGGTGTCCCGCACCAGCACCTCGACGCGGATGCCCTCGACGGCACGGGTCTCGATCTCGATCCGGCCCGCGCCCTCGATCGCCTGCTCGGCGTTCATGAGCAGGTTCAGGAAGACCTGGGCCAGCGGCCCCGGAAAGCACAGGATCCGCGGCAGATCGGGCGCGTACCGGCGCACCACCTCGACGCGATCGCGCAGCTCGTGGCGCAGGAGGTTCAGGCTCGAGTCGAGGAGCGCATGCACGTCGGCCTCCTCGGGAACCTCCTCGTCGGAGCGCGAGAAGTGCTGGAGGTCCCGCGCCACCGCGCGCGCGCGCCGCGCCCCTTCCTCGATCGCCTCCGCCAGGGCGCCGAGATCGGCCAGCACAAAGTCGAGCTTGAGCACGCGCTCACGCTGGACAGCCTCCGGCGCCACCGGGAGTGGAAGGCCGCGCACGCCGGCCACGAGCGCGTCGAGGTGGGCCCGCAGGAGCGGTACGGAGGTCCAGGCCGCCTCCACGTCGCTGACCAGCGCCGCGCTCATGCCCGACACCAGCAGGCCAAGTGACGACATCTTCTCCTGCTGCACGAGCTGCTCCTGCGCGCCGCGCAGCTCGGCCACCACCTGCTCGAGATCCGTGGTCCGGCCGGACACCTTGGCCTCGAGCTCCTCGTGCAGCGCGCTCAGGCGATCGTAAAGGCGCGTCGCGACGAGCGCGGCGGTGGTCGCGGTCTTGATCCGCTGCAGGAGCTCGAGCTCGAGATCGGAGAACGGCCGACCGTCGTCGCGCGGGCCGACCATGACCAGGCCACGCAGCTCACCCGAGCCACTGCGATCCGCCAGCGGCAGGAGCGCGGCGGCGCCGTAGCGCGCGAAGATGCGCTCGGCCTGTGCCGCGACCGGCTGCGCCTCGCCGTGGGCGAGCGCCTCGCGCAACAAGATCTCGGGATTGTCGCGCAGGTACCCGAGCAGCGGATCGTCAGGCTCGGGCGGCGGCACGCGTCCCCAGGACGAGAGCACGACGGTCCAGGGCGTACGGTGGTTGCGCTGGACACCGGGCAGCGAGCGCATCACGTCGGTCGCGGGCGCGAGCGCGAACGCGCACATGCGCACGTAGAGCCCTTCCTCCAGCGCCGACGCCACCTCCCGCGCGAGCTCGCTCGCGCTGTGCAACACCGCGACGCGCTCGGCGAACGCGGCCGCCGCACCCTCGAGGTCGCGCCTGCGCCGCTGGAAGGCGCCATCGATCGCGGGCTGCACGTGCGAAAGGTGCAGCCGCACCAGCTGGAAGATCGCGTAGAAGGCGACGGTGGCAGGCACCGCCATGTGCCAGCCGCTCCAGTCGCGCGAGAGCGCGAACAGCGCCAGGAGCGGCACGAGCAGGAGCGCGGAGACCGCGGTCCAGCCGATCGTGTTCGCCGCCACGGTCGAGAGATCGGCCAGCGGGCGCTCCTGGATCGAGTAGGAGAGCACGAGCGTCGCGAGCATGATGGGCACGAAGCCCGAGGGCGCGTTGGCCCAGCCGGCCGCCGGCAGGAAGTCCGCGGCCGCGAGCGCCGCGATGGCGAAGCCGAGGCCAATGTAGGTGAATCGCCGCGCCTCGAGCCTGGGCGCACGCAGGATTCCGCGCCCGAGCAGCCAGAACATCGGCACGAGGCACGCGAACATGTAGGCCGCGATCAGGCCCATCCACAGCCCGCCGACCGCTACCCAGCCGAACGACGTGCGCCGGACCGTCGAGAACCCTACGCCGCAGAGGCTCGCGATCGCGAGGCCAGCCCCGATGACGACGAGCCCCGCGCGCACTCGACGCGAGGGCCAGCGCGCGTCGGTCACCTCGGCCGCGAAATGGAGCCCGAGCGGCCCCGGCAACGCGGCGAAGCCAATCGCGCCGCGGAGAACGAACAGGGTCGGAGCCCCTCCGTTCATCGACAGGCCGATGCCGAGCCCAGCCTCGACCACCGCCACGCTCACGAGCGTGACGACGAAGGCGCACGCGGACTGGCGGCCGCGCACCACGTACTCTCCGGCCGTCCAGACGCACATGCTCGCGGCGAGCAGGTAGAGCAGCGTCCAGATGGACACGGGCTACCGATCGAGCTCGACCACGCGGCCACCTTGCGCCTTGGCGCGCGCGAGGGCCTCGTCGGCGCGCTGCACGAGGTCGTCGGGCGTCGCGTGCTCGTCCGGCAAGACGCCCGCGACGCCCCCGGACAGCGAGACCTGCGTGGGCCCCGAGGCCAGGCGGCCCGCGATCTCCACCACGCGCGTCCGGGCGTCGCCTGGCAGGAATCCCGGCAACACGAGCGCGAACTCGTCGCCGCCGTAGCGCGCCACGACCCCGGCCCGGCCGACGCCCTCCTGCAGCGTGCGCGCGACCTCCCGCAGCGTGGAATCGACATTCTCCCCGCGCTTTCCGAGTCGGCCCACGTCGACCAACGCGAGCGACAACGGGGAGCCCGCGTGGCGCGCCAGCTCCTCCCCGAGCCGGGCCCGGAAGTAGTGGTAGTTGCGCGCGCCCGTTCGCTCGTCGGTGATGAGCATCTCGTACAGGCGCACCTGCTCCGTGTGCGCGAGCTCGAGGTTCCGGTTGGCCAGCTCGAGCTCGCGGTTCTTGCGCGAGAGCTCCGCCGCGGTCTCGAAGTGCTCGACCGCGCGGCGCACGATGGCGCGCAGCTCCTCGTCCTGCCAGGGCTTGGTGACGAAGTAGTAGACGTGCCCGCGGTTGATGGCCTCGAGGATCTCGCGCACGTCCGTGTAGGCGGTGAGGATGAGGCGCACCGTGTCGGGCCACCGCCCGAGCACGCGCGCCAGGAACTCGGTCCCCGTCACGCCCGGCATGCGCTGGTCGCTGACCACGACCGCGATGTCATGCTCCTCGAGCAGCCGCAATCCTTCCTCGGCGCTCTCCGCGACGAAGACCTCGCCCACGAAGCTCGAATCGTAGAAGACGCGCTGGAAGGCCGAGAGATTGTGCGCCTCGTCGTCGACGTAGAGGAGGTTCCTGCGCATCCGCGTCGATCTTAGCGCGGATCCGGGCGCGATGCGCGCTCGGCGGCCGGCGCGCGCTCGAGGGGGAAGGCCACCGCCGACGGCGTGGGCGGCTTGAGCGGCAGCCGCACGCGGGCGAGCGTCCCGCTCGGAGACGCGGGCTCGAGCTCGATCGAGCCGCCGTGCCGCTCCACGACCGAGCGCGCCACGGTGAGCCCGAGGCCGGAACCCTCGGTCGGACGGGTGGTGAAGAACGGGTCGAAGGCGCGGGAGCGCGCCTCGGCGCTCATGCCTGCGCCGCTGTCCTGCACCTCGACCACCACGTCGTCGCCGGCCGGGTACGACCGCACCTCGATCCGCCCTCGATCGGAGATCGCCTGCGCCGCGTTGATGAGGAGCGCCATCCACACCTGGTTGAGCGCGCCCGGGCTGCACTCGATCTCCGGCAGCTCGCCGAAGCGCCGCTCGAGCACCACGCGATCGCCGAGGGTGGGACCGAGCAGCTGCAGCGTGGCCTCGAGGCCGTCGTGCAGGTGCGCGCGCTTGCGTTCGGACTCGTCATGACGCGCGAACCGACGCAAATGCTCGACCGTGCTCCGCACCCGTCGCGCGCGATCCTCGAGCTCATCGACCATCGCCGGCAGCTCCGCGAGCGCGCACTCGGTGCCGAGCGGGCGCGGCCCGCCGCGCGAGCGCAGGGTGAGCGACTCGCCGAGCGTGCGGAGGTACTTTCGCAGCGTGCCGAGGTTGCCGTAGATGAAGTTGAGGGCGTTGTTGATCTCGTGCGAGACGCCCGCGACGAGCAAGCCCAGCGAGGCCATGCGCTCGGCGTGGACGAGCCGGACCTGCGCGTGCTTGAGGTCCTCGAGCGTGCGAGCGAGCTCGCCTGTGCGGCGCTCGACCTGCGCCTCGAGGCCCTTGGCACGCCGCTCGAGCTCACCGAACAGGCGAGCGTTGACGAGGGCGACGGCGGCCTCGTGCCCCAGGTCTCCCAGGAAGCGCACCTCGTGCGGCTGGAACAGGCGCCGGCCCCGCGGCGGCTTGACGAACAGAAGGCCGAGCCGCTCGCCCTGTCTGACGAGGGGCACCACCGCCGACGCGCCGAATCGCTGCAGGAGCAGCGTGGCGGGTACGGCGACGTGGGCGTCCCCGCGACTCTCGAGCTCGTCGAGCGTCAGCGGCTCCAGGGTCTCGAACAACGCACGAAAACCGGCGTCGTCCGAGGACGGGGCCGGCCCCGCATCCTCCGGATAGACCTCGATGCGCCCGTCACTCGCGAGCGCGACCAGCACGGCGCCCGTCGACCGCGTGGCGTCGGCCAGCGTATGCGCGGCCAGCTCCACCAGCGCGCGCGGCGTCCGGCACGCGAGCGCGCGCTCCGCGAACGCGATGACGAGGTCGTAGAGCGCGAGCCGACGCGCGTCGAGCAGGCGGTCGATCCAGGGGCGCGCGTGCGCGACGTAGAGCCGCGCGAAGACGACCAGCGTGACGAGCAGGACCGCCGTAGGGATCGGCGCGTCGAGGCCGAGCCGACCCTCGAGGCGGAAAGCGGCCCACGAGAGCGGCAGGATGAGCAGCGACGCCACGGTCCAGCCCACCGAGCGCAGCGCGACCGTGCGGATGTCCATCAGACGATGGGCCGCGGTCGCGTACAGCACGAGCCCCACGGACAGAAGGCCACAGGCCCAGCCGATGGGGATGAACAGGGGCCGGCGGTAGCCGCCGAGCACGTCGACGGTGCCCATCGCGCCCACGGCGATCGAGGCGAGCACCCACCGCAGCTGCATCCTGCGCAGGGAGGGCTCGAGGCGCCGCTCCTCGGCGAAGAGGAGCAGCGCAGCAATGGAGAACTGCAGGGACAGGGAGCACGACACCACCAGGAACAGCGGGCCCGCCGTGGGATAGAGCCCTCCCCAGGGCGGGGCCCACACGTCGCGGAGCACGAGGTGCGTACCGCCCGTGAGGGCAAAGAGCACGAGGGTCCAGACCCTCGAGACGTGCTCGATGCGCCCGACCGGCCGACGCAGCATCGCGCCGGCGAAGCGCAGCGACCCCGGCCCCGACAGGATCACGGCGCACACGCCGGCACGCGAAAAGAGGCGCGCCCACGCGGGATCGTTCACGCAGAAGACCAGCCCGGCTGACGTGCACCAGATGACGGCGATGCCCGCGAGCAGCACGAACGCCTGCTGGACCCGGCGATCCCCGGGCTTTCCGGCGATGAAGACGACCGCTAGCGCGGTCGCGAGGGCAGCCCCGAAAGGGCCCATCGCGAGCGGGTTCCACTGGAAGCCGAAGCGCTCGAGGAGCGAATGCACCTCGCTTGAAGCTAGCAGCTAACCGCGAACAGCTGACAGAGGGATCTTCCGCTCAGGCCCTCAGCCGCACGCGCCGAAGGATCCCGTGGTGGTGGACAGTGGGATGCAGAGCAGCGGACAGTCGCCGTCGACCTTGCAAACCTTCTTGCACGTCGTCGCGCTGCCGGTGCCGGTGCCGACGCAGACATAGCCGGGCCGGCAGTCATTGAGGTACATGCAGGCCGCACCAGCCGCCAGCGTCCCCGCATCGGCGCACTTGGCGGCGGTGGGAGTGTCGAGGTAGCAACCCTGCCCGGTCGCGCAAGCGCCGCCTGTGGCCGTACCGACCGGCCCTGGACTGGTCGTACAGACCACCGTCGGAGGCGAGCAGATCTTGAATCCGCTGTCCACGCCACCGGCGAGCAGGAGCACGCTCGAGCACGGCCGTCCGCTCGGGCAGTCGGTGTCGACCCGGCAGTACTTGTGGCACTTGTTATCGGCCAAGCAGACCAGGCTGCCGCCGCAGGTGTCGCCGTTGGCGTCGCCGGTGCAGCCCCCGTCGATGACCCCCGAGCCCGCGCAGTCGCAACTGGTCGCGTTGGCCGTGGTGCCGGAGGCCGAGCACTTGTGACCTGCGCTGCAACCGGTATTCGCCACGACATCGCAGCTGCCGCCGGTGACCACGGCACACATTCCGCCCGCTCCCGCCGAGCCCGCGGCGCCCGCCGAGCCGCCCGAACCAGCGCGCCCGCCCGCACCTGCGCCCCCGATCCCCGCGGC
>JAHFDS010000479.1 GCA_023248855.1 Myxococcales bacterium | reverse complement strand
ACCTCGGTCTCGGGCCATCGCGCTCTCCTTGCTGGACTCTGGACAAGCCCAACAAAGGGGGAACGACGGCCCTTTCTCAAGTTCTCACGCGGTCTTGGCCGCGTTATCCGAACGGGGATGAAGGCCCCTACGAAGAGACCCTCATTGGATCGCAGGAGCTCACGACTTCCGCATCTACGTCGACTGGGCAGGGCACGACGCCCAGCAGCTCCCCTACGAGTGGAGGCTTCGCGGAACGTTCCTCGAGATCCCCGTCGAGACCGGCCACGCCGACTGGGCGCTCTACGCCGAGCAGGACAAGATCGCACAGGAGCTCGTTCGCCGCTTCCCTGGTACGAAGGAGCGCTGGGCGGGCATCTGGGCCCTCCCCAATGCTCGCGCCGCGGCTCGCGTGGAGCGCTGGCTGCGCCGTCGGGCAGAGCTCCGAATCTGGTTCGTGGGCACGGCCAAACGGCGGCTCGTGCCGCAGATCCTCGCGGCCCGCCCCAAGGGCACGCTCGCCGAAGAGATCCACTGGCGCTTCGATCGCGTGCCGGGCCAGCCCGACGTGAGTGTTTCGTGGTGCAGGCTGAGCTTGATCTGGGAGCGACCCCAGCGTTCCTGCCAGGTGTGGTCGTGGATGCTTCCCAAGGAAGGGCCGCCTGACGATGGGCTCCACTGGCTCGTGCGCCTCCTCGGTGCGCGCGGAGTGACCGTGGCGCGGGCCAGGTCATCTCAATACCCCTCGTGCACGAGCGTGGCCACGCTCTCGCCGGGCGCCCGCGAGCGCCTGCTTGGGGCGCTCGGTCCACCCCGCGCCGGGTCGCTCGGCTACCTGAAGGCACGCTTCAGGCTCGGCCCCGAACCGCGGGAGTCGTGGCCGGACGGCGTGGACTGACGGGCGCGCGACCTGGCTCAGGCGGCTCAGGCTCCTGCCAGGCGAGCCCCGATCGCATCGCCGTTGGCGCCAGAGTTGGAGAAGCTCTGACCTCGTGGATCCCACCTGGGGCCGCGTCCTCCACGACCAGGACCTCGCCGAGGCCATCGTGGACCGCGTCCTCGAGCGCGGCCGCCTGCTCACCCTCGATGGGCCGCCGATGCGCACCAAGCACCTCGGCCTTGACGATCCGACTACTCTTGCTACTTCAACTCAACCGGCAAGAGTTTCTGGAATCGACCGGCACGAATTTCCGGAACCCACAGGTGGTCGTGATGAGCTCGTCCGAGGCGGAACGAGAATCAGCTTCGCGCTAACTGCTTCGTCACCAAACCGGTGGATCTGGAGCAGTTTCTATCCGTGGTGCAGGCCATCGAGCACTTCTGGTTTCAGATCGTCACGCTGCCCCCGCAGGAGGGTCTCTGAAGAGTCTCGCGTGGACCGCGAGACATGTTTGCGGTGCTGGGTTGGCCGGCGCGCATGAGATTGCCGCGCGCCATGCCGACAAGGCCTGGCGTAGGAGCTGATCGTCGTCCGTCGCGCTCAAGACGGTACGTCAGTCGAACCTGCTTCGTCGTAGCTCGATCAGCCAGGCTTCCAGTTCGGACCGATTCGGTGCTTCTTCGGGGAGCGGAGAGCGTTCCTTCGCCTGGTCGAGGAGGTCGAAGGCTCTCGCCGCCTCCCTCATCCAGCGTGCGGCGACAGCTTCGGGCAACGGCGCTCGCTCGCCGGTGCGCTTGATCTCCAGCAGCTCACGGGCGGAGGCGTAGCCGTAGTCGTCGACGAGGGCGGTCAGGTCCGTGATGAGCCGACCCGTCGCGAGGAGGTGGGCACCCGTCAGCGCCGTTCGGAGGACGTAGAGGATGTTCTTCGCGGTCGGTGTCGGCGTCGCGGTCGCGTCCTTGTACTGGCTGGTCGCGAAGCCGTGGTAGTGCGCGTGAACGCGTCGAGAGAGGGAGCGTTGCGCGAGCTCGGCGAGCGTCGGGTGCTCGGGTGCTCGGCGCAGCTGCCACATGCCCAGGATGCGCTCGTAGTAGCTGCCGAAGCCCTTGCAGAGGCCCAGAAGAACTGGGCCGATCTCGTTCGACGCGTAGTCGATCTCGACGCCCTCGATGGTCTCGAAGCGGCTGTCGTGGCTCTCGACACGGTCCAGACCGACGAGTCGACACGTCGGCTCGACGTGGATGCCCTTGAGGTCGAGGTCGCTGTCCGGCGAGGGAAACCCGTAGGCGTGGGCACCGGTCAGCGCGATCACCAGGTGCCGGCGCTCGCGCTCCTCCTCGTCGAGAGCGGCACCTGCGACGCGCGCCTGGTGCTCGCTCAGCGGTATCAAGGCTGCTCCCATTCTGCCTCGGGTGGAGTCGAGCTTGCTTCGCACCACGGGTTGCCGTCGTCGATGAACCACCGCCGCGCGGACTCCTGCCGCAGGCGGCGCAGCAGCCGGTCGGCGCGCTGGACGTCGGGCTTCGCGGGCAGGCTGGTCGCGTGGCGCGCCGCCTCCAGGGCGGGCGTCAGCTCCTCGGCCTCCCGGATCACGTCGGCGAGAGACACGTCTCCCTGTTTGATGGCCATCAACGTAGAGCGAAACGGCTCCCCGACCTGGAACGTCGGCGCGCCGGTCTGCAGCCAGGAGAGCGCGGTCGCAAGCAACCGAAGGAGGTTGTACGCATTCTTGGGTCGCAGCTCGCGCGCGACGTCCGGCGCCTCGCCACCGGCGCGTGCGTAGGTGACCAGCGAGGCAAAGTCGGACCCGGGAAGGAGGCCCTGGTCGCGCAAGGAGCGGTAGAGCTGCTTGATGTGCTCCTTCGCCAGGAGCTCGGCATCGGCAGGCGTCGGTGCCTCGATGTGTGCCTCCACGGCAAGGCGGCGCGCGATCTCGTCGAGGTTGGGCGCGACTTCGGCGCGAAGCCAGGTGAGGATGAGGACGCGATGTTCGGCCAGACGCGATGACTGGCGCAGCTTCTTGAGCTGCGAGAGAGCATAGCGCGCGAAACTGCCGTAGATCGCCGACGACACGAAGGCCTCGCGTTCGGCGAGGATCCAGTCGCCCATCTCGTCCAGGCTGCGAGCGCCCGGTACGAAGAGCGTCTCCAGGGTGTTCGGGTCGGCGCGCAAGGCCTGCTGCACGAGCTTGCCCACCTCCCAGTAGGTCGAGGAGGCATCGGCGCTCACCAGCTCCTCGGGGGCAGGCGCCAAGCCGGTCGTCCAGCCGAACGGCACGACGAAGGCGCCTTTCCGATCCACGTCCGAGGCCTCGTTCGCGAGCCCCCACGCGTGCGAGCCCACTACGGTCTCCAGGACGATGCAGGGCGAGAGGTGCGCCCATGCTGCCTCGCGGCGAGACGCGAACCGCATCTGACCAGCGCGGCGTGGCAGGAGCTCCTCGCGTCGGTAGGTGAGCGTGCCGACGCCGACGACAAGCACGTCGTACTCGTCGCCTTTCCCCGCGACCACGCGTCCGACCGCACCGCGCCGCACCTCGCGCTCGCCGGCCAACCGGTCGACCCGCGTAGTCACCTCTGTGCCGTGCGGAAGCGGCACGGCCAGTGGATCCGCGTGTTCCAGCCCCTTCAGCCGCCCCGCCATGACGGCGTCGAGCCTACCGCGCCTCGCGTCGCCGATCTGCCGCCGCGCTTCGAGGTGGCGCGCTCAGTTCCTCCATCTTCGGCCCGTCGCATGCTTGCCACGTAGATTCCCCGCCTGAGGCCGCCAAAGTGTGCGATCTGGTTGGTGGGTGACCCCGTTCCGGTTCGCACCTGTCTGGACCCGCTGGCGCCGCCGCACCAGGGCGGGCCGCGCCCTCCTCGTCGGCCTCTGGCTCGCCGCCACGCCCGCGCGGGGCGAGCCGGGAGCGCAGCTCGAGCCGCGCTGGAGCGTGGCCGTCGACTCCGTGACCGGTAACCGCGTCGAGGTCGTCGTCGCCGACCGACGTCTCTACCTGGATGCCTTCTATCACCTGGTGGAGCTCGGCCTTGCGACGGGACAGCGCCTGCGCAGGCTCCCGCGGGGGGACTGCGGCGGCCATCTCATCGACATCCGCGTGCACGCCCGGGCCGGCGTCCTGCTCACTCTGTGCGCCGAACGAGGCACGGAGGAGGGCCCTCGGCGAGACCGCGGCACCACGCGCGCCTCCCTGCGGGCGCTCGATCTGGCCAGCGGGGAGCTGCTCTGGGAGCGCGCCGGGGCGATCGCCGCGCCTCTGGCGACGAGCGGCCCGCGCGTCGTCCTGCTCGAGCACGGACGCCTGTTCGCCCTCGAGGCGAGGTCCGGCCAGCAGACGTGGCGGAGCGAGGAGATCGGCGAGTCGACCACCGGTCCCTCGGCGGACGAGGCGAGCGTGGTCGCACAGAACAGCGCCGGCCTGGTGAGCGCGCATGCGGCCACCACCGGCAAGAGGCTCTGGCGTCGCAGCCTGCCTGGCGAACCGCGGTGTGCCGCGGCGCTCGGGCCACGTCAGGTCTACCTGACGCACAATGTCGAGACCAAGGGCGCGGAGTGGGTGGGCCGGCTGTGGGCGCTGGATCTGACCTCGGGCCGACCGGTCTGGGAGAAGCAGCTCACGAACGAGGCGATCTACTTCCCGGTCACCGTCGGAAGGGACGCGGTCTTCCTGGCCGCGACCAGCAACCTCGACCAACCGGCCGGCCTCTACGCCCTTTCCGCGGCGACCGGAAAGGAACTCTGGCGACACGAGCTCGTGACCGACGCCAACGGGCACGACTTCACGCCCACGTTGCGGGGAGACCAGCTGCTGCTCTGGAGCGGCAGCCTCCAGGAGCTGAAGCGAGCTGGCGTCTCCTCGTCCTATTCGCTGATCAGCGTCAAGGTGCAGAGCGGGGAGCTGCTCTGGACCTACACGCCGCCGCAGCCCGAGAAGGTCACGCTGTCGCGGCCCCAGGTGATCGGCGAGACGCTCGTGTACCACGATGGCGAGCAGATTCGTGCCCTGCGGATCCCGCGCAGCGCGACCAAACCGGCGCCACCGTGACCTCGCGGGCTGCCGCAGGCGCTCCCAGTGGGGCTCATCCCTCCCGGACGACGCCGAGGCGGCGGCCGAGCGAAAGGGTGCGGGCGTGGTCGGGGACGCGCTCGAGGAAGCCCTGCCGCCAGTGCTCGTTTCCGATACGCGAGGCGCGCGCGTACAGACGATCGACGGCGCGCGTGATCGCGTCGCGTGCCGCCTCCGCCTGACCCGCGGCGCCGAGCGCCTCGGCGTGGACCAGGCGAACCAGACCCTCGAGCTCCTCGATCTCGCCGAGTTGCTCGAGGAGCGCGTGGGCCCTCGTCGCGGCCTCGAGCGCGCCGTCGACGCGCCCTTGCCCGAGGCGGACGCGGGCGAGCGTGGCGAGGCTGCCCGCCCGCGCGCCGGGCAGGGCCGCGTGGAGCTCGACGGCCCGCTGCGCCTGCGCCTCGGCGAAGCGCAGGTCACCCATCGAGCCGGCGATCCAGGAGAGGTACATGCGCGACCACCCCTCGAAGCGCAGGTCCTTCTGCTCGGCGCCGGCATTGACCGCGCGCTCCTCGGCCTCGCGCGCCGCGCCGAGCTCGCCCTTAACCCAGAACACGAGCCCGAGGCTGTGGCAGGCGCGCGCCACCACTGTGCCGAGCT
>JAHFDS010000094.1 GCA_023248855.1 Myxococcales bacterium | reverse complement strand
GGAACGTGAAATGGTAGTACATGGTCGCGGAGAAGATCCGCGTCAGCACCACCTCGAGCAGCACGTTGGCGAGGCAGACCAGGGCGACGCCGAGCAGCACGCGGCGATCCGGGGCATCGGGCGGCGTCACGGGCCGCGGAGCATAGCCGCTTCTCCGTCCCCGAGGCTCGACTTGTCCTCCGACAAGTCGCCGCACCCAGCCTCCTGGCACGCTGCAGGATGATGCGCCTCCTGGTCGTCGATGACGATCCCGACGTGTGCGAGGCCCTGTCGGAGGTGCTCTCCGACAGTGGGTACGAAGTGGAGACGGCGCCCGATGGGGCGATCGCGCTCGAGCGCCTGCTGGCTGCGCGGGAGCCGCCCCAGGTGGTCGTGACGGATCTGCGGATGCCGAATCTGAACGGTGTGGAGCTGGCGGCGGCGCTGCGCGGTTGCCCACGGCTGTCCTCGGTCCCCGTGGTGCTCTGCTCCGCCAGCCCCGAGGCGCGCGCGCTCGCGGCCGGCGCGGGCCTCAAGGACGTGCTGGACAAGCCGCTGGACCTCGGGCGCCTGCTGGCGCTGCTCGGGGAGCTCACGAGCGGACGGCAGACCTCGGCGGGCGTGCTCGCCACCGAGCTGCTCCGCCGCGAGCACGCGGCGATCCTCCGCGCGATCGCCGAGCGGGCGTCGGAGGCCGGAACGCTCGGCGAGGCAGCCGCGGAGGCGCGCGCCGCGATCGCCCGGGGCATCCTGGGCTGGTTTCAGAGCGAGGTGCTCGAGCACGACGCGTGGGAAGAGCGCTTCCTGTTCCCGGTGATCGACGCCTGCGCCCCGGCGCCTCGGCCCTACACCGCGATGCTGCGTCACCAGCACGCGGTGCTCGCGCGCTGGGTCGCCGACCTGGCCACCCTGGCCGCCGCGTCGCCGCTCGATCCGGTCGCCTTCACGCGTCGAGTCGACCGGCTCCTCGGATTGCTGACGGCGCACCTCGAGGCCGAAGAGGCCGTCGTGCTCGGCATCCTCGACGACTGCATTGCCGACGAGCGCTTCCAGCAGGAAGTCCTCGCGCGGGCGCGGCGCCGCTAGCTGGCGGTCCCGCGATCTGGCTCGTCGCGGCGCTCACGCTCGGCTCGGGCGTCGTGGTCGCCGTGCGCATGCGCGAGACCCCGCGGTCTCTGCTGGTGCGGAAGCCGCGGGGACCGCATCCTGCACGGCGTCATGAACCTCCTCGCTGCCATCGGCTGCACCCCCCTCGTGCGGCTCGAGCGCCTCGACGCGGGCCTGCCCGTGCCGGTGCTCGCCAAGTGCGAGCACCTGAACCCCGGCGGGAGCATCAAGGACCGCATCGCGCTCGCGATCGTCGTCGACGCGGAGGCGCGAGGGCTGCTGCGACCGGGGATGACGCTCGTCGAGGCGACCGCTGGCAACACCGGCGTGGGGCTGGCTCTCGTCGCGGCCGTGCGCGGGTATTCGCTCGTGTGCGTGATGCCCGAGAAGATGTCGACCGACAAGCGCACGGCGCTCGCGCAGATGGGGGCGCAAGTGATCATCACGCCGAACGCCCCGCCATCGAGCCCCGACAACTTCAGGAACGTCGCGGCGCGCCTGGCGGAGGAGCGTGGCTGGTTCCTGACCGATCAGTTCCGGAACCCCGCCAACATCCGCATCCACGAGGACACGACCGCCGTCGAGATCCTCGAGCAGACGGGGGGCCGCGTGGGCGCCTTCGCGGCGGGCGCCGGCACCGGCGGCACTTTGACCGGCGTCGGCCGCAAGCTCAAGGCGATGGTGCCAGGGGTCCGCATCGTGCTGGCCGATCCGGTCGGCTCGGCCCTCGCGGACTGGGTCGAGACTGGCACGCCGGGACCGGACGGTGCCTACGCGGTCGAGGGCATCGGCGCCAGCGAGCCGCCGGAGAACCTGCACCGCGAGGTCCTCGATGGCGCCGAACGGGTCAGCGACGAGGACAGCTTCGCGATGGTCCGGCGCCTGGTGCGCGAGGAAGGTCTGTACGTCGGCGGGTCCGCGGGCACGAACGTGGTCGCGGCGCTGAGAGTGGCCAGGCGTGGCGACCTCAAGGGTCCCGTCGTGACCGTGCTGCCGGACTCATGGGATCGCTACCGAGCCAAGCCCTGGATGCAGGGCTGGACGTGATGCGCGCAGCGAGCGCGCGAGAAAACGAGCGATGAGGATTGCGCAGGGGGCGGATATTCGTCAATCGGCGACAGGAGAAGAACACGGCATTCTATTCCCTGGCTCCGGTCGGACAGACCCTGCCGAGCTCGCATCGACGCTGGCTGCTCGAGCACAACGGCTCGCTCGACATCTTCCCGATCCGGACAAGAGCGCGCCTCGTACGTTGACCGGCCGGTAGAACACCTCGGCGTTCGCGTCGCTGGAGATTCCGCGTGGAGCTTGATGACCCGGATCAGAGCTGCGGCGATGCACTCCAGCGTCGTACCAATGACCCGAGGCCGCTTCGCCATGTGTCACATCCACATCGATGCGGCGAAGGCGCGCTGCGCACCGCGCAGTTGAAGGAAAGCTCGAAGCCAGGCGAGTGCGAAGACGGCGGGTGCCGGCACGTCCCGGGTCCCCGTGAACCTCCGGGAGGCCTGGGTCGCCGCGGCCAGCAGGTCGCGAAGGACGCTCGCGCTTCCCGGCATCAGGAGGGCATCCAGAGCGACCGCTTCGTGGAGGACCTCTCCACTCGATTCGGGACGAAGGGTTGCCGTTCCGCCGAGGCTTGCACGCTCGATCCGTCGCTCGAGGGCAGCGAATGGACCCGGCGGACGCACGGTGGATTCGACCGTATCGGCGTGGTGTGCCGCAGTCGCGCGGATGCGATCCCACGCCACGCAGGCCCGTCCGCCGAGCTCGGCCGGGAGCACCAGGGGAGCGTCGCTGGTCGCCTGGGCCGGGCCCACCGCGAGGAGCTCAAGGCTGCGCGGCTCCGCGAGACGGATTCGTCCCACCAGTCGCACGGGCGTACCGGTGAGCCCGCCCAGCGCGAGCAGGTTGTCACGGTGACGAAGCGAAGGATGCTGCGCCGCCGCAACGAGGCGCAGAGCCACCTCGGGTTCGCCACCCTGAGAGCTCGCCGAAAGCCACACGGCGTTTGCCGCGAGGCCTCGGAGCGTGCCATGGACGAATGCCAGGTCCCAGCCCGCGGATCGCACCTCGGGTGGCAGCCCGTCGGCAGCCGTCATCCGGGCCAGCTGTTCGCGCAACGGCCGGGCCCAGAGCGGGGCCAGCGCGGCATCGTCCCAGGTGCTCTGCCTCTGCGCCCGGACGGCGCGCACGTTGGCACCGCTGCCGAGACGCCCGTCGCGTGACGCGGTGGCGCCGGACAGGAACAGGCCCGCGCGCGCGAGCTGGCAGTGAGACAGCACGGCATCGCCTATCGCAGCGGACGCGTCGTACGCGCCCACCGCGCGCAGGGCGCCCCCCGGGGCGACGTCGGAGCGCGTGTAGAGGTGCCCTTCGCCGTCGGTCAGGTACGTAGTCGCGCCCGCATAGCCGCTCTTCGTGACCACCGCCTCGGAGAAGACGCCGTGGAGTCGAAGGTGTCCGATCTCCTGGTAACGGCGGCGCGCGGTCCCCAGAAAGGCTCCGTCGATCGCGACTCCGCGTCGATGCGCAGCAGCGATTTCGCACGCGCAATGGAGTGCCTCACCGAGGTCGGCCGTGAGGCCCCCGAGGTCGAACGTCGGCGAGTCCGCGCGCAGGTCACGGGTCCACTGGACGAGACGCGCGCAGGCGGAGGCCATGCGATGGGCGCCTGCCGCCCGGCCAGCGTGCACGGCGCGGAGCAGCGCCACCTCGCGCAGCGAGTTGCAGCCCGCGGCACCGGAGGCCAGGAGATCGGCCGCAGTCTGCCAGGCCGATTCGGCGGCGCGCGCGATCTCCAGCGTGAGCGGCATCTCCTCGACGTCGAGCGCCTCGGCGGCGGGCGTCTGCTCCGCCGAGACCTCCGCCGAGGCTGCGTCGCTCGCATCGGTGAGCGGCAGCCGCGCGAGGACCGCGAGGACGTGCAAGCATCGCGGCGACAGCAGGCACGAGCACCGCACGGCTTCCGCGGTGCGCACGGCGCCGTCGACGAGCGTCAGGGAGACCGTCTCGCCCTTCTCTGTCGTGACCGTGCAGGTCTGGTCCGACGCCGTCCAGGTCCACGCGTCCGCCAGCGTGGGCTCCGCGTCGCGCTTCGTGACCAGACGCGCCGGGGCGGCGGCGGTGAGGTCCGCGAGGGCTTCCGGCGAGATCGCGGGACGCAAGCTCATCGGATCCGCTCGCCCACCCAGCGCGCCAGCTCGAGCGGCGTGAGCGCTGCCACGGGCATCCCACAGCCGGCCACCAGCTCGGCGATGGGTGTTGCGTAGCGGGGCTTGCCTCGGTCGTCCAGCGCCGCGAGGCCGAGCGCGGTGACGCCAGATTCGACGATCGCGCGAACCTCCGCGAGCAGCGACTCCACCGCGAAGCCCTCCTCGAAGTCGCTGACCAGGAAGAGCAGCGTCCGCGCCGGGACGTCGACCAGGCCACGCGCGTAGCGCAACGCCTGCGCGATGTGGGTGCCGCCCCCGACGCTGATCTCCAGCAGGAGCGCGAGCGGGTCAGATGCCCTGGAGGACAGGTCGGCGACGTTGGTCGAGAACGCCACGAAACGCACGTCGATCCAGGGAACCGCAGACAGGATCGCGGCCATGAGCGCGCTGTAGATGACGGACGGCTCCATCGATCCAGAGACGTCGACGAGGAGGATGATGCGCCAATCCAGCTGCCGCCGCGCTCGGCCCTGGAAGAAGAGGCGCTCGGGTGCGAGCTGGATCCGATCGCCCTCCACGCGTGCCGTGTGCAGGTTGGCGCCGAGGGTATTTCGCAGGTGCAGGCGCCCAGGGCCGCGGCGCGTCGCACGCTGGGTCGTCACACCGATCAGGGCGGGCCGGACGCGGGTGGCGAGCTCACGCGTCAGCGCCTCGACGATCCGTCGGACGAGTGGCCGCAGGCGTGCCACGTGCGCCTCGGGCAGTCCTCCACGCAGCGACAGGATCTGCACGAGTAGCTCGATGGACGGCGTCACCCGATCGGGCGTGAGATCGAGCAGCGCAGCGGATCGGCCGCGCGTCGCTGCACGCGCGGCGACCTCCTCGAACACGTGGTCGCCGAACAGCGCCTCGATCTCCTCGCCCCACTCGCGAGCCGTCGCGAACGCGGGCTCTTGGCCGCCGCCGAGCTCGGCCTGCGAGCCCTCGCCGTGGCCGTGGCCATAGAGCTCGTCGAGGGCGCGCGCAGCGCGCTGGGCACGTGGCGGCACCGTCTCCCGCACCCTGCCGAGCACGAGCTTCCATCGATCGAGCGGCCCGATCTCGGTCGCCGTCGGCGGTCGCATCGTCGCGGCCTGCGCCGCGACCAACGGGGGCGGATCGAGGGCGGGGCGCTCGATCGCGTCCGCAGCCGCGCGGCCAACGGCATCGGCACGCGCACAAGCCGCGAGGAGCTCCGGCGCGTGGGCGATGGGGGCGTCCAGGCTGCGCCCCTGCAGGTGCGTCCAGCCGTGTCGCTCGATGATCACCGCCAGCAGGCGCGCGCGAGCGGCCGTGGAGAGCGTTTCGAAACCCTCGCGGAGCGCGGGGAGGCGCTCGAGGAACACCTCGTCAGCGCAGGTCTCGAGGCGAACGGAGAGGCTCTCGAGGATCGCGGGGGCCGTCTCGAAGAGCGGCTCCGCGACGAGGAGCGCGCCCGACAGCCTTGCGGCCAGCGCCTGGCGTGAGGGCGCGTCCACCGCGGCATCGAACCAGCCGCCGAGCGTGCGCCCGAGGGGCCCAGCCTCTCCCCCGGCCACGACGACGAGCGCGATCGCGGCACCCTGCATGAGCGGCGAACCGTCCTGCGCAATCCGCCGCAAGAGCCACGCGACACGTCCCGGCAGCGCTTCGTTGGTTTCGAGCAGGCGGCGCACAAGGGCCAGCAAGGCCAGGGCATCCTCGCGACGATTCGAGCCCTCGAGCCCCTCGGCCGCGTGCCCCGCTGCGGACAAGATCGCGTGGTCGTCGATCTCCGGGAGCGCAAACGCGTCGATCTCGCCGTCGACGGCATCCTCCCGCGAAGGCAAGCCCACGATGTGCGCCGCCCGCATCTCCTCGATCGCCGTCAGCAGGGCGATCAGGTCTGGCAAGGCGAGCTGTCCGAGCGCCTCCCCGGTCAGCATGTCGAGCTCCGCGGTCACCACGTCGCCGAGGCCGCATTCCGCGGCCGCAACGAGCAGCGCAATGCGACGGGCGCCCGTCAGCGCATCCGCCGATGCCAGCCGCGCGCGCTCGACCTGCAGGGCCCCGACGGCGGCCCGGCGCAACGTCGAGCCACGCACCCCCGCGAGCTCCAGCAGCGCCTCGGTGGCCGGCTGCCAGCGCACGGTCCACGTGCGCGTGAGGGTCTCGAGGCCTCCGGCCGCCTGGCCGCGTGTCTCGCGTGCGTACGGGATGCCGCACGCGCACAAGCGCGCGAGCGCGACGTGGCGCCTGCGGTCGAGCCGGGAGCGCAAGGGATCGAGCCGTAGCTCGGACGCCTCCTCGGACGCTCGTGACGGTCCCGGCAAGCGCAGGGCCTCGAGCAACGTCGTCACGTGCGGCACGAGCCCGCAGCGCGGTGTTCCGGTCGCCGTACGTCCTCGTCGCCGCCCCACCAGGACCTGCTGCATTGCACGCGCGATCGCACGCCCGCGCCCCTGGAGCTCCCCCTGCGCGAGCGCGCTCTGGACGCCCTCCACGAGCTCTCGGCGTCCTGGCGCGGGCAGGCGCCGCAGCTGGGCGAGCTCACTCGCGAGCTGACTTGCCGCGCGGGCGTCTGCAACGCTGGCGGCGTGCCCGGTGGCCCGCACGTGACGGGTGATCGCGACGAGACAACCGGCCACCAGATCCTCGGTGGCGCTCGCGGCGTCCTGCCGGGAGGCGCGCTCCCAGAGCAGCTGATGCCACATCGGGTCGCGGATCCCCGCCGGGTAGCCCGAGCGCGAATCGAGCAGATCGAAAGCGTAGGGGATGAGCGACGAAACCACCTCGCGGGGCTCGCCTTTGGCCGTCTCGACCAATGACGGAGCGACGAGCGCCTGCGCGTGATACGCGCCGACGACCGCGGCCACGCGCTTGCCAGCCACGAGGGCCTCGCCGAGACGGCAAGCCATGTGCGCCTCGCGACGCGTGTCGCGTGCCGAGACGCCGCCACCTCGAAGATCGTCACGACGGATCGCCCAGCCATAGAGCAGGGCTGCACGTCTCACGCGCTCCGGATCGGCGCCCACGGCGCGCGCCTCGACGAGCTGGTCCCAGAGGGCCTCGGCGTCGCCGGCTTCCTCACGGGCGATCAGCGCGCGCATGATCCCAGGCGGAGCCGAGACCTCGCTTCTGGCCTCCGCCTCACGGTGCGCGCATGGCAGATCGATCGGCACGACCGGCACCCCGCGGACGCAAGCCCACCGGATCGCCGCGAGCTCGGGCGAGAAGTCCGCGAACGGGTGGAACGCCAGATCGTTCCCGGCGCCGTCCACAGCCGCGATGGCCAGCGGCGCCTCCGCCTCCGGGTGACCGAGCCACTCGATCCACTGCCCGAGGTCGGCGGGCAGCTCCAGCGCCACCACGTCGGGCACGATGGCATCCAGCCACCGAGGGAGGGCGAGCGCGCACGCGGAGGAGTGGTGGCGAACGCCGAAGAGATGCGGCGTCGAGCAGCCCGCGAGCTCCGCTAGCGCCGCCTCGAGCTCGCCTTCGTCCGCCGCCGTCAGGTGATCTCCTCCAGCCGAGCGCGCAGCTCGTGGAGCGTTCGCCACAGCCGCGCGTCGCCCTCCGAGCGGCGTCTGACCGCGCTGTCCCAGTAGGCCAGCAGCTTGCCGCGATCCTTCGGCTCGTCCTTGAGCACCACGCCGAGCAGGTACTCGGGCAGCAGGCGCGCCACGTCGCGGTCGGACACGAAGTACGCGGTCGCGAGCCCGAGCGAGGAGGCCACGGAGACGGCCTCCGCCGTGCTCATCACGGAGGTGGGGCGCTCGACCGACCATCCCTCGACGGTGCGACCCGATCGCAGGTCACGGAACACCGTCACGAGCGCCTCGAGCACCGCGTCATCGACCTCGAGCGGCCGCCCCACGTCC
Organism: Myxococcales bacterium; assembly: GCA_023248855.1. Lineage (GTDB taxonomy): Bacteria > Myxococcota_A > Polyangia > JAHFDS01 > JAHFDS01 > JAHFDS01. The sequence goes on along the minus strand of JAHFDS010000094.1, from coordinate 14,670 downwards.
GCCAGGATCTGACCGGCGCGCCGCTTGACGAGATCGGTCTCGCGTTTGAGGTCCGCGATCGGGGCCACCGTCTCGAAGTTGAACCGGCGCTTGAGCGCCGCCGACATCTCGGACACGCCCTTGTCACGGAGGTTCGCAGTCGCGATGACGTTGAAGCCTCGCGCGGCGTAGTCGGCATCTCCTAGCTCGGGGATGCTGAGCCGTCGATCCGACAGCAAGGACACCAGCGCGTCCTGGACCTCGGGCAGGCAGCGCGTGACCTCCTCGATGCGCGCGATGGCGCCGCGACGCATCGCCGTCAAGACCGGGGAGGGGACGAGGGCCTCCGGTTGTGGCCCGCGCGCAATGAGGAGCGCGTAGTTCCAGCCGTACCGGAAGTGCTCCTCGCTCGTCCCTGCGGTGCCCTGGACCGTGAGCGCGCTCGAGCCGCAGATGCCCGCAGCCAGGAGCTCCGACAGCATCGACTTCGCCGTCCCCGGATCTCCCACCAAGAGGAGGCCTCGCTCTCCCGCGAGCGTCACGACGCAACGCTCGACGAGCGCGCGGTCGCCGACGAACTTCTCGCGGATCACGAGCGACCGCGTCCCCGACGCCGTCTTGGCGCTCAGGGACTCGCCTGCTGATCCGATGACGAAGGTCACCACCGCGCGTGGGGTCAGCCGCCACCCCGGTGGTCGAGCCCCGTCGTCCCACGCGGCCAGGTGCTCGAGCTCCTCCGCGTACACCACCTCCGGCGGAGGTGACTGGATCGCGCGCGGCGAGTCGACCGATGTCTCCCGTTGGCTCATTTCTTGGCTCCAGGGACGTCCTCGAACCGGGGCACGTCACCAGCCTCGATGCGCTTCCACGCACGTGCGAACGCCTCGTGCACCGGGATGAGCAGATGGTATCGGCCGAGGGGCGGCCCGTTCGCCGCATCGGTGACGTCATAGAGGGGCAGCTTCCACGTCTCCATCGGCGAATGGGGAGCCTTGAGCGCGAGCCACGGCCCGGGCAGGAAGTGCGCGCGTCCCGAGCGCTCGCGCTTGGCTTCCACGAGGAGGCCGCGCTCGACCAGCTCCGCCACGTGCTTCTTGTAGGCCGCCGGCGACCAGCCGTTCCAGAGCTGGACGGCCTTGCTGGTCGGCGCCGCGAGCGTCAGCGTCTGCAAGTAGAGCGCTGCGGCCTCGGGCGAAACGCCGAGCCGCGCCTGCGCCCGCTGCACCAGCTCGGGTGTCGAGACGCTCGGATCCTGCTCCCAGCGACCCGCCGGCACGGGCGTCTCGCGGATGCGCGCCATCATGCGCGCGAGCTCCTCGCTGTCGACCAGGGACGCGTACGTCAGCGGGAAGGTTTGATAGGCCATGAAGTGCTGCGCGATACCGGCGATGCGTTCGTAGTCCGCATCGCCGCGCACCTCTGCGGGCTTGAGGAACAGCTCGAGATTCACCATGTACTGGTTGCTGTGGCGCACGACAGCCGCGCCCGGGAGGCGTCGTCCCTCCAGCGGCGGCGGCAGCGGATCACCGCCGAGCACGTCGAGCAGCTTGGCGCCCTCCTCCGCAGCCTTCGGGCCGTAGAAGCCAGCGGTTCCCTGTTTCAACCAGAGCTCGGGGTTGCGGAGCCGCGCGCGCAGAACCTCATGCAGCACGGGGAGCTGCGCGCGTAGCGGATCACCCACGGGTAACGCGGCGAACAGGTACGGCAGGTAGAACGAGAGGGACAGCGACATCACATCGAACGCCTCGCCGTCGACGTCCGCGGGCTCGCGCTCGGGGCCGCGGCCCTCGGCGGCCAGGCGCCAGCGAACGTCGCGGTTCAGTCGGGGGGAGCTCTGCGGGCTGGCGATCAGCGTGAGCGCCTGGCCGGCCTTCAGTGGGCACTCGACGTCGCGATCCGCGGCCACCAGGAGGTCGTCCGGCACCGCGATGCGCTTGCCCTGTAGCGCCACCCAGCGCGCGGCCATGCGCTCGACTGGCCCCCCAGCGCCGAGCGGCGTCCACACCGACTCCGGATCGGCCAGCATCGCGTCCCCCGCAGCGGCCAGCACCTGGAGGCGATGCTCCGCCGGAACGGCGCGCAGGTTGTCGCGCGCGGTCGCGGCTGCGGCCGACTTGAGGCCCAGGCGTTCGCGCACCTCCTTGGTGAGAAACGCGGCCTCGTACCTGTGGAGGTTCGGGCAGCCCGCCCAGAGGACCGCCGCCTCCGCGGTGGCGAGGCCGGTTTCGGCCGCGAGGCGCGCGACCGTCTCCTGCGTCGAGTCCGGCAGTGGACGCGCGGTCACCCGCTCGAGGAAGCGCGCGATCGCGGGTGTGGGCCATGCGCCGCCGGTCTGCTCGGTCTCCGGCGTGAACCCCTCCAGCGGCCGGAAGCTGCCAGACGCCGCGTGCTCGAGCACGATCGCGCGCCCGACGGTTCCGTGCTGCTCGAGCCGCCGAATCAGGTAAGCGTTCCCGCCGCTCCACCGTCCATACGTGTCCCCCTGGCAGGTGACGGACGTCGAGCTGATGCTGCCGATGCTGAGGCGGAGCGCTCCACCGAGCTTCGCCAGCGGTGAATCGCCGAGCACACGGAGCAGCCGCCGCACCGCCTGTTGCTGAGGCTCCTCGAGCGCGGCCGCTTGCGACAGGAACACCAGCACACCTGGCGCGAAGAGCAAGGGCGCCCAGCTGACGCGGGCCTTCGGCAGGTCCGCCACGATCCGATCCGTCGGATCCTTGGACAGCAACACGTCCGTGGATTGCTGCAGCTGGGCCGCCACGGTGCCCGTCGGCCCGTACGCGTAGTAGGCAGTGACCTGCAGCCCGAACAGAGCGCCCTCGAGCAAGGCATCCTCGAGATCGGCGACCGGCGGTGCCGCCCGATTGGGCGCGCGATCGGCGACGAGCTCGCGGTGCGCGATCGCGCACGAAGCGGCGATCCCCGTCACGCCTCCCACACCGAGCGCGAGCCGGGCGTGTGAGACCTCCGGCAGGATCTTGCCGAGCGCGGCGGTCGCGGCCTGCGCACGCGCCTCGATCGAGGGTTCTGCGGCCGCGCACGCCGCCATGAGCGCTGTTGCCTGCTCGTCGGTCACGCGGCGGAGCGCCCCCGAGCCGGTGGCATCGCGCGGCGTCATGAGGTGCCAGTACACGACCGGCAGGTGCGCGGACTGGCCACGTGCGTAGGTCGCTGACTGGTCCGTCATGCGCGAGCCCGTGTACGTGCCGCTTGCGTCCACCAGTGTCGTCGTACCTACGCGATGCCATTGCGAGCGGTGAACGATCGGTCTCGGCGAATCGTCGCCTGGTAACCGCAGGAGGGCGATTGGCACGCCGCCTGCGGCGAGGCCCTTCCAGGAGCGTCCGTCGATCGTGTGCAGCTCGTAGACGCGAGTGGAATCGGCCGGGCCACGATGCCGTACACACATGCCGACCTGGGCCTCACGCTGGCCCAGCGGCGAGGAAATCCCGGCGGGCGCCGGCAGGACGTACGAGAGCAGCGGGTCGATCCGCCAGCCCTCGGCCGCCTGCTGCTCGAAGAAGGTCGGCATCGAGAACCGGCCGAGCTCGCCCGTCCGCGCCGAGACCTCGCGCAGGCGCTGCTCCTGCCCGTTCCACTCGACCCGCCAGCAGGTGACGCCATCGCACGAAACACCGTTTCCGGAGCGTGGAACGCGGCGCTCGCCGACGCCCACTCCCGCGTCACCCTCGAACACGCGACCGTCGGGGAGCATCGCGGCGCGCTCCGACATCACGGAGATCTCGAACTGGTTGGCCTCGGGGTCGAAGACGTCGTTCGGGTTCGCGCTCCAGTACGCCCTGAGCGCGTGACTCTGACTGAAGACGACGAGGAATTGGCCGCCGACGTAGCGTGCGGCCACGAGCTCCGCTTGAGCCGGGAGCTTCAGGTCGTGCTCGCCGAGCCGACGATCGTGGCCGAGGGCGATCGCGCGCGCGCGATTGCCGATGACGACGATGGGGAAGGCACCGCTCACCCAGAGGCCGCGTCCGTCCGGCTCGAGCTCGACGGCGGCGGCCTCGAGCGCGGGCCATCCGAGCTCGTCGAGCAGGCCCGCGCGAAGCGTCCGCGCGAGCGCTGGCGCCACCGCGAGCTTGGCGAATCGTGTGTGCAAGTCGGGCATCTCCGCGAACGTGCCGGATCGCACCCGCGTGCGGACAGCGTCGAGGACCTCCTCCACCGCGGGCAGGCCGCCCCGTTCGGCGCCGTCGAGGAGTCCCTCGAGCCACGCGCGCTTCGCCGCGAGCAGCCCGGCCTTGCCTCGCGCGACGGAGTCGAAGGGTTCCTCTCCGATCGCGGCCGCGACCGAGTCCGCGAGCAGCGTCCCGAGCACTGGATGCGCCGCGGTCTTGATCGGATCCCGGCCGCGACCGGGCGAACGCGCCTCGCTCGCCCAGGCCTTGAGGTCGAGCATCGCGTTCTCGGACGCCGAGACCGGCACCCCGAGCTCCAGCGCGGCCTCGATGAGATCGAGATCGACTCGCCGAAACCGGCGGATGCAGGAGATCGGCGCGCCGTCGGCCGCCAGTCGAGGGGCCATCCTGCGCAGCAGCTCGAAGACACGCGCCGGAGGAGTGGAGTCACGCCAGCCGCGCGATACGTGCGCGAGCATCTTGTCGAACCAGGCCGCACGGCCAGCCGTCGGCTGCGCATCGGCCGGAGCGCCGTCCTCGCACAGGGCCCGCGTTGCGTCGCAATCGTCGAGCAGCGCCAGCCACTCCTCGTCGAAGCCCTCGCCGCTGCTCGAGGGCGCGGGGAAGACGTTGAGCAGCAGTCCCCGAACGGACGGCGAGTCCTTCGCCAGCGCGCGCACCACCGGTGCGTACGACCGCCAGAAGTCGCCCGCCGCGCGTGCGAGCGCGGGGGAACGGAGAACCTCACCGAGGAACCAGCGATCCTCGGCCTCGACGTCGAGCTTGGCGGCGGCCGCGAGCCGGCGTAGCTCCTTGGCCATGCCCGCCCACGGCGGCATGCCGCCGAGGGTACGCTGGACGCAGAGCTGTCGAAAGTGCTGGTACGCCTGCTCGGCTGGATAGAGCTTCGACAGCTCCTTCGCATAGGCGGCGAGCGATTTCGTGGTGACGGCACCCGCGAGCGCGAACTCCAGGAACGAGGAGATCCGGTTCGCTTCGTCGATCTGGAGCGCGTGGACCTCCTCCGACTCGCGCGCCTTTCCGAACATGGTGGACGCGTAGCTGAGCGCGCCGTGCTCGATGAACGCTCGTCCCGCCTCCTCGTAGAACGAGGGCAGGAAGTGCGGGACGCTACGCTGGAGGCGCGCGGCGATCGCGTCGATCCCGTCCTTGGCGTGCCCCGGCTTGCTGCGCGCTCGGCGGGCTTCCTTCTTGAACTCGCGAACGACTTCCAACGCGAACTTGGCGTGCTTGGGATCGTGGACGAGCGCCCATCCGGGAAAGCCGAGGGCACGGCGGCGCTCGTGCCCGACATCGCCGAGCTCTTCACCCCGGCCGAAGCCGAGGAGCGACATCTCGAGCTCCTCCCCGGCGACGAGCGTCTTGGGGCACAGCCGGACCACGGTGCGATCGCCCAGCACAGGGTGGCGGTAAGCCCGCCCCGCGACGATGTCCGTCGGGAGCTCCTTGGGCACCTGGGTGCCGATCGGCAGCATCCCGCCCGAGCGCAGGAGCTGCCTGGTGCGCTCCGTCGAGCCGCTCACGACGCATCCTCCTTCACGACGACACGCCCCGCCCAGATCGCGCTGGCCATGCGCATGCCCTCGCTGTAGGCGACGGGGCCGATCTGCTCGAGCGGGCGGCCCTGCTCCCGGGAGTCCACCCAGGTCAGATCACCGGTCCAGGTCTCGACGTCGGGCGAGTCCGCACCGATCCAGTAGCGCGCTTCGACCACGTCGCTGCCCTCCCAGACGCTGCAGCAAGCGAACCCGCCTCGGACTCGGTAGCCCAGGGACTTCGCGCGGCCGTGGGCATGCACGAGCATCGCGAACTTGCCGTCGGAGAACTGGCTGATCGAGCTCCGTGCCGAGGTCTCCTCGCCCGATCGGGCCCAGGTCTCCCGGTGGAGCTGCTGGATGCCCTGGGACAGCGCGAGCTGGGTCGCCAGCTCGCGAAAGCCGTCGAGCTCGCCGAGCAAGATCGGGTGCGGAATCCCGATGAGGCTCGCGTCGAGCCACCTCGTCTCGCCGTCGAGGTCGACGATACCGACGCCCCGCTCCGGATCGATCCCGCGCAGGAAGCCGGCGTGATCGTGAACGGGCGCGCCGTCCGCGCCGATCGGCCAGACGACTGCGTTCTCGAGGGGCGTTCGCCAGGCGGCGTCGGGCCACACCGCCACGAGGACCGAACGCGGCACCTCGAGCGACCGCAGCATCCACGATTCGACCGATCCGGCACACTCGCGCTCGTGCTGGGCGAGCCAGTCCCGCAGCGCGAGTAGTCCTTCGGACGCCTCACCCTCCCGCACCACCTTGGGCACCGACGCGAGGCGCACCCCCTTGGGGTTGCGGCACACGAGGGATCCGCCCTCGAGCGTCAGCTGGTAGCCATCTCCCGCGTCGATCCAGCCCGTGCCATCTGCTGGCTCCGCGCCTTGGCCACCGTTGGCCGCTGGCTTCGCCTTGCCCGGCTTGCCCTTGGTCGCCTTGGCCTTCGTCGTCGGACTCATCCGTCCCCTTTGCTCCCCTGGCCGGGGCTGCGATCATCCATGCGGAGCCCTGCGCCTTCAACCGCAGGCGCCGGGGTGTGGTGACGTTATCGGACGATCGGGGAGAAAGGTGCGTGGTCTCGGCGAGATCACGGCGCGCGAGATCGATGCGCTAGGCGCCAGGATCGTCGCGCCCGGCAACACGGCCAAGTACGCCAACCGTGCTGGGGAACTTCGCCAGGGCCTCCCAGTCGCCCGCCTGGATCGCAGCCCAACGCCGCGATCTTGGCCCGCGACCTGGGGCGTTCGGCACGAGTCTCCTGTGGCGAAGCCGTGTCGCCTCCCACCGATCGCGCGCCTGACCACCGCTGCGGCTCGCCCGCCCCGCGCTGATCATTCGCAGTCTCCTCGGCGCTTTTTGCTTGCGAGGCCACGTGAGTATCAGCTAGGTAGAACATGTTCTAGTCTGGGCTCAGGGCCGATCGAGGCAGAGCCCCACGCAGGGGAGCGTCAATGACGAAGCACGGATGTTTCGGCGAAGTGCGCAAGAACCATGTGCTGGGGGCGTGCCTGCTCGCACTGGCGCTCGGCACCGGCTGCGGTGACTCGAGCGGTGGAACAGCGGGAGCGGGAGGAACAGCAGGAGCGGGAGGAACAGCAGGAGCGGCAGGAACAGCAGGAGCGGGAGGAACGGCAGGAGCGGCAGGAGCGGCAGGGGCCAGCATGGCGCCGCCCGCGGACCCGAAGATCACGCTCACGTGCGGCAACCCAGGCGTGCCGATCGTCAACGGGCTCAACGGCAACTGGCCGGCCGGCGGACAGACGCGACAGTTCTACGTCGCCTTCCCGACGAACATGACGGGCCCCCTGCCGGTGATCTTCCAGTGGCACGGCCTCGGCGACTCGGCATCGACCTTCAAGAGCTTCATCCAGCGCGGTGGCGTCGGCCCCGACGGGGATCCGAGCTTCCCGTACATCTTGATCACGCCGCAGAGCCTCGGTCTTACGCCCTACCGCGCCACGCCGAAGCCGGGCGTGGAGTGGGACCTCCAGGACGGCACCGGCGCCGACAAGAACCTCGACCTCGCGTTCTTCGAGAGCATGCTCGGCTGCCTGAACGCGCAGTTCAAGCTCGACCCGTCGCGCATCTACACGACGGGCTTTTCCGCCGGCTCGATCTTCTCGGACCTGCTGCACTCGCACTACCCGCAGTGGATCCCGGCGGTCTACGAGGCCTCCGGCGCCTGGATGAACGACAAGCCCGAAGCCGACAGCCTCAACACGCTCAACATCGTCCCGCGGGACAGCATCGTGTGGGATCCGCTCAAAGCGAGCGACCAGGGCGCGATCATCGTCAGCCACGGCGGCGCGAACGACATGTACCTCATCGGCGGCCTGCAGGTGATCAGCTTCGAAGACTGCGCCGGCATGGCGCTGCCCTTCCTGAAGACGAGCCACCGCACCGCGCTCGACTGCCCGCACACGCTCGGCCACCAGCCGCACCCGAACATCACGCCGCGGATGATCATCGAGTTCTTCAAGGCGCACGCCGTTGGTCAGCCGAGCCCGTACATCACGTCGGGTCTGCCGAGCGACTTCTCGAGCATCTGTACGCTTCAAACGCCCTGAGACCGCCAGATCGATCCCGACGTGATGGGATTGCCCATCCGTCGCAGCCGTGAAACGAACGATCCTGGGACGTGTGCCTGGGACAGGGTCGTGGGGACATGTGACAGGGTGGCAACCCGCCTGGCCACCCTCGGCAACCCGATCTCGATAGGTTAGAGGCGCCCATTCCTGGCACGAAGCTCGCTTTTATGCAGCGCATGGCCAAGACCAAGAAGAGCCCCAAGATCAGCGGCAAGGTTCTGCGCAAGCTCGCCGAGCGAGACAGCGCCTGCGTCAAGAGCGGCCTCCAGGCCGGCGCACAGGTGCTCGAGCTCTCTGACCGTCGGCTCAAGCGCACCGTCAAAGGCCTGCGCGGCTGACGCGCACCCGACGCCCATCCCGTGGCACCAAGGTGCTCGAGCGCCTGCTCGAGATCCGCGTGGTGTCGTGGGAGTGGAACGACGAGGCCGCCGCGCTCGGCCTCCCGCCCGGTGATCGCCGGGTGGGCGTGATCGCGCAGGAGCTGAGAAGCTGTTCCCCGAGCTGGTCAAGCCCGGCGCGGACGGCTATCGCCGTGTCGACTACAGCGCCCTGGCTGCGCTGGCGATCGCGGGCGTGCAGGAGCTCCATGTCGAGCTGGCCAAGCTCCGCCTGCAGGTGGCGAAGCTCGAGCGTCGCGGCAAGCCCAAGTGAGCCTCAAGCGGCGCGTCGCCGGCGTATTCGATCGCGCGGCAGCCAGCTACGATAGGGCAGGGCACTTCGCTGGGCTCGGCTCCCGGCTGGTCGAGCGCATCGCCCCGCGCCCGGGGCTCGCGGCCCTAGACGTCGCCTCAGGGCGCGGCGCGGTGCTGTTCCCCTTGGCGCGGGCCGTGGGCCGGCGCGGCGCCGTCACCGGGATCGACTTCTCTCCGGGGATGGTGGCCCGAGCTCGCCGCGACCTCGGCGCGCGTGGCTACGCCTGGGCCCGCGTGCTGCGCATGGACGCGGAGGCCCTGCGCTTCCCCGACGCGAGCTTCGATCTGGCCACGTGCGCCTTCGCGATCTACTGTTTCCCACACCCTGAGATCGCCCTCGCGGAGCTCCTGCGAGTGCTGCGACCCGGGGGCCGTGCTTTCGTCGCCACCTGGGGAAAGCAGCGCGACGCCTCGTGGGACTGGTACGACGAGGTGCTGCGCCGCCACCGGCTGCAACATCGCCTGCGGCAGGTGGCGGGACGACAGGGCGACCCGGCGGCGTGGATGCGGGAGGCGGGCTTCTCGCGCGTGGTGGAGCACGAAGAGCCGGTCACGTTCCGGTTCGCGGACGCGCGCGAATGGTGGCAGGTACAGTGGTCCACCGCGCACCGCTACCTGTTCGAGGCGCTCTCCGCGCCCAGGCTGCGGCGCGTCCGCCAGGACATCGACGAGCACCTCGAGGCTGCACGCGCGCGCGGCGCCCTGGAGACGAAGAGCAGCCTGCGCATCATCGAGGGCACCCGGCCGGTGCGCCCGCGTGTGCGCCCGCGGCCGGCGGACGAGGCGCAGCGGCTCTACCGGCGTGTCGCGGAGCGCGCCATCGGGTGGATCGACGCGCGGAGCGCACAGTTCGCCTTACCCGCCCGGAGCGATCCGAGCGCCTCGGGGCTGGCGCGCCCGATCGGCGAGCTCGCGCTGGCCGGCCACCTGCTGCGCACGCGGAGCGCGCCCGGCAGCCCGTTCGAGCGCGTCGGCGCGCGCTGGATGAACGCCTGCTGGAGCTACCTCGACCAGGGTGAGCGCCTGCGCGACATGGTGGCCGCGCGGCCCGATCTCATCATCCGCGCGTCGACCTATCTGCCCTTCTTCCGCCACGGCCTGCGCGCGCAGGCGTTCGAACGCGCGCTCGCGCGCATGGTGCGCGTCCGAGGCGTGGCGGCCCAAGAGCTGGCCGGGTGGGTGGCGCTCGGCGTCGCCACGTCGCTCGAGGAGATCGGCGTGCGCTCTCCGTGGCCGGTCGCGCGAGCCTTCCGGGGCACCTGGCTCTGGCACAGGCCCGAACCCGAGTCCATCTGCGAGGCGTCGGGCTACTCGGTCACGCACACGGTCTTCTACATGACCCGCTTCGGCGAGCGCCCGCGCGGCTTGCCGGGGCCGCAGCGAGCGTATTTCCTCCGTTGGGGCCCGACCTGGGCCGAGCATTACCGGCGGCTCGAGCAATGGGACCTCATGGGCGAGCTCCTGATGGCGCTCCGCTGCGCCGGCGCGAGCCTGCCGGACGACTGGGCCCACGTGCTCCACGGTAGCCAGCGCGCGAGCGGCCTCGTGCCCGGTCCGGCCGGCGGTGGACACAGCCTCGAGCCCGGCGCCCGGACCCGCGCCCGGATCGAGCTCCTCGAGCACTATCATTCGACGCTGGTGGCGCTCATGGCGTGTCTGCTCCTGGCAGAGCCGGCGACGTTCGACGGTCCTCCAGCGCCGCGAACACCGACCGTAGCGTCGCGGCGCAGGGCTCGCCGATGAGCGGCAGGAGCCGCGGATCGAGCGTCGCGCCCGCGGCGGCCTCCGCCGCCAGCTGAGCGCGCACGCCCTCCCAGACCACGTGCTGGGCGAACGTGACCTCCGCGGGAGTCGGGCAGCGCAGGCCAGGCGGCCCGCCGAGCAGGAAGGCGACCGACTCGGCCAGCGTCGACACCGCGTCGGCGACCGCGCCGACCACGGCTCGCGCCGAGCCCAGCTCCGCCATCGCCACGACGGAGTCGACGTCCACGAAGCCCCCATCGAGCACGAGGTTCTGGCGCTGCAGGCAGTTGCCCGTCAGCACGCTCGTGGGGTCGATCGGGAGCAGCCCGAGCGCGAGCAGCCGCGCCAGCAGCTCGATCCAGTCGTCGATGGCGCGCTCGACGTCGAAGCTCTGGTCGAGCTCCGCCATCCGTTCGTGGTGGGGCCCCGGCCGGCAGCTCCCCGCCTCGTCGTCGAGGACGCGCAGCGGGATGCTCGGGTAGTGGTACACGTAGCAGCCGAGCGGATGATCCGCAGCGCGCTGGACGAAGCCGTGCTCGTGGGGACGGAGCCGCGAGCGTAGGCGCTCGACGTGGCGGGCTGCGATCTCGCCCGGCCATTCGAACACCAGAACCGGTACCGGCACGCGCGCGAGCTCGCCGTGACGCGCGACGTGAGCGCGCTGTACGCGGAGGGCCGCGCGGGCCTCGGCCAGCGCATCGTCGAGCAACAGCGCGCAGGGGATCTTGCGCTCGAGCACGACGAAGCCCTCGAGCGCACCCAGCTCGGTGGCCACGCCGATCTCGGTGCCATCCGCGCCGCGGGAGCTCAGGGTCACGCGGTAGGGCGGCCACTCGCCGAGCGCCTCGAGCTGGGCGTCCACGTCGTCGTACGTCACCTCGCTGCCCTTGACCGCCAGCACGCCCGAGCTCTCGTCACCGCCAAGCTCGGTCAGCTCGAGGTAGAAGGCGCGACGGTGCCGTCGCGGCCGCCACAGCGGTGGCGAGACGCGCATCCGACGCGGCAGGACCAGCGTCATGGCGAATCGCTCGGCCAGCGCTGCCGCCGCCGGATCGAGCTCGACCAATCGGTCCCACAGCGGGCGATCCTCGACCGCGAGGCTCCAGCACGGCCGCGCAGCCAGCTCGCGCAAGTCGGGTGCCTCCCGCAGTAGCTCGTCGATGGTCATGGGCCATCCTACTGTGCGCTGGGGCCGTTGATCCGTTCGCGCCGCGTGCGATGCTCCGCCAAGCGTTGGACGCGTCGCGCGAAGGTGCGTGGCGACTATCCGACGATACGCAGCTGACGCCTGACCGATGAAGAGGTTGCGACCATCGTGGCCGCCATGCGCGAGGTCGCCGAGCTGGGCCTTACAAGCGCACGGCATCTCCGCGGGGAGATCTTTGAGGTCAAGGCGGACGCCGAGTGGCGTAGCGTCCGGATCCTCTTTGCGCAGGAGACGCGGTTCACCCTAATGTCCTTGTCGGCCTTCGAGAAGCGCACACAGCGGACGCCACCTCGCGAGATCGAGATCATCGACGAGCGGAGGCACGATAGAAAGTGGGCCGACTGGGACTCGAACCCAGTACCATCGGATTAAAAGTCCGGTGCTCTGCCAGATGAGCTATCGGCCCAATATTTCGTTATTACAGAACGATCTCGAGATATCCACGCCTCGCTTTCCGGCCTCTGTACCCATGCTGTACCCAAGCGTACCGCCCGATGTACCAGAGCGCTTGCCCCGTGTCGGGAGCTCAACCGGCCCCCCGCTCCCCCGCGCGAGGTCGATGCGCAGAGCGCCGTAGTCGGACTCGGGGAATAGGTCGGGCCGAAGATGCGCGTAGCGCTGCGTCACGATCACGGTCGAATGGCCGAGAATCGCGGACAGCTTCTCGATGGGCTTGCCCTCGAGCACCCACTGCGACGCAAAGGTGTGACGGGTGGCCTGGTACCAGTTGACGGCGCGCAGCTCGCACGCCTTGAACGCCGCCTTCAGGTGCGCGTGCAAGGTGTGCGGCCGCATGAATTTCGGGCCGCGTCCCTCGCTGCCACCGCCCTTGGCGGTCGTGGGAAACACGAGGCCGCTCCCGCCAGAGCGCAGCTGCCACGCCGCCAGAACAGGCGCGAGGGACTCGAGGATAGGAACCACCCTGCTGTCGTCGTCCTTGAGTGGTCCGATGCGTCCAGCGTGAACCTGCTGCCGCACGACGATGCGTCGCGTGCCGAGGTCGATGTGTGGCCACTCGAGACCCAGGACTTCGCCGGGACGCAGGCCGCCGAAGGCACCAATCGCGAACGCCACGTTGATGGGTTCGGGAAGCTCGAGGAATACGCGCCGGACGTCCGCGAGCTTCTCGATGAAAGGCGTGTTCCGCGGGTCGGTCGTTGGCCGGTACAGGCGCCGGGTCTTCCTTGGCAGGCTGCGCACGGGGTTCGTGGAAGCGAGACCCTCTTCGACCAGATCCGTGTAGAGGGTCGAGAGCAGGCGCATGCACAGACGTACCGTCGATGGGTTGAGACCCTCGGCAAGCTTGGCTTCGATGATGCGCCGAAGCTGCAGGCGGTCGACCTCGTCGGGCTGCCGCGAAGCGAGGAACGGACGAAGGTGCTTGGTCCAGCGATATCGATCGTCCTTGGCGGCCCGATGCGTCTTGACGCGCCGATCGAGCCACTCCTCGACGATCGTGCCCAGCGTCGCGCGGCGCTGAGGAGGCTCCGGCAGACCTGCGCGCCCCGCGGCGAGGTCGGCCACGATCTTGGCGCGCACTTGCTCCGCCAGCTCGCGCGTCTCGTAGCCGCCGGAGTACCGGCGCCGACCATCCTCGCGCCAGCGAATGGCCCAGTTTCGCGGTCCACGCTGGTGGATCGTGCCCTGGCGGTGCGCCCGCTTCCTTGCCTTGCGCGGCATTCGTATCACCTCACCACATCGTGAACCCGGCTGTCACGCTCTAGCGTGTGGATCTGCGGGCCTGCTCGGCGAGCACGGCGATGTCTTCCTCGACCACGGGCTTGATCGCGCTCAGGTCCACCAGCACCCGAGCGCCGATCTTCACCGTGGGCAGCTCGCCGGCCTTGATGCGCCGCCGGACCGTCGGGATGCTGAGACCAAGTCGACGAGCGGCCTCCGACACGGACGCGAGCGCGGGAGGTAGGCGGTGAGCGATGGCGTCGACCTTCGCACCGAGCTCATCGAGCCGGCGCGTGACAGCGTCCAGGATGCGCGGGCTCTCGGCGAACGCGGCAAGCAGGGCACCGAACTGGGTGACTGCGGTGTCCTCGGACCTCATGGCGAGCCTCCCGCGGCGGATGCCCTTCGGCCTTCTGACTGGTGGGCGGGTGGTGGGTCTGCTGGCATGTCTGGGTCCCATGGGGACTCCGCCGGCGGGGTGGTCGCATCGTCCCGGTGATCAGGATCCGGGGCGGCTTGATGCTGGATACCAGGATGACGTCCTGCCGGCTCGGCGATCGCGGCACCGCGCAGGAGCGCCAGGAAGTCGTCGAGGCGCAGCATCGCGGTGGGCTCGGCGTTGTCTTCGCGGCAGATCGCCACCGGCCGCAGGCCGCTCTTCGCCGCAGCTGCGATGGCCTGACGGAGTGCGGCGCACGGGTTGGGACGCCGGCCCTTCTTGCACTCGATCCACCAGCCGGGCACACCGACCACATCGGGCGCGTCGCCGCCATCTCGGTACTGCAGGCCGCGCCGCACGCCGTCGCCGAAGATGGCCGCGAGGAGGTGCACGACATCGCGCTCCCACTGGTGGCCCTTCCTGCGGGCGCCCGCGCCGCTCAGCCGGGGGCGGCTCATGGTTCGGTCCTCGTGGGCGCAATGTTGGTCTGCGTCTCCAGCCAGGTCTCGAGCGCGCGGCGGAAGAAGAGCAGCCGGCGGCCGAGGCGGCGGCACGGGATCTCGCCGGTGGCCGCGGCGCTGTAGACGGTCTTGCGATCGAGTCGCAGGAAGGCCGCGACCTCGTCGGCGGACATGACGTCGGGGGTGGTGCTCTGGCTC
>JAHFDS010000478.1 GCA_023248855.1 Myxococcales bacterium | reverse complement strand
CGAGCCCATGATGAGCAGCCGGATCCCGAGCCGATCTCTTCCGACGACGACGTAGCCTTCTGATCCCTCCGCGCCCCCACCGCCAGTCAGTGGATCACGATCCCGCCGCCCGCAGGGGGGGGCGACCTCACGCACCGCAACTCGAACTGGATCCCTGCACCCGCCAGGAATGGATCACGCGCATCCCGCCGCCATTGGGTGGGCTGGTACTCCACGATCGAGCAGCAGCCTCGCAGCGCCCAGCGCCCCGGCGCCGAGCGCGTGGTCAAGGGCGTTGCACCCCCCACGAAGCATCTCCGACAGATCGCAGCCGAGCGCCGCCAGCTCGATCAGGAGCGCGGCGTCGTCGGTCCGAGCGGCATGCTCCATCGCGAGCCGACGAAGAGGACGCAGCCCCGCCAGCGTTCCGTCGCGAAGGGCCGACCTCCAGTCGAGGACGGTCGAGAGGACCATTGCCCGCAGCTTCTCGGCCGCTGATCGGCCGTGTGCGCCGCACTTCTCGAGGCCCTCGAGCGCGTCGAGCATGCGTGCGCCCGTCGAGTCGCTGTCTTGCGTGGGATCTGCCTCGAGGTTAAGCAGGCGGAAGGCGCCCCGGACGCTTTCCGCCACGCGCGTGACCGCATCGTGGTCGAGGTACGAGGTCCACGCTGGAGGCAGGCCCTGCATCCACGCGACGACCGAGCCGTGATGCGCGCCAGTTGCGACCTGCGCGTACACGCGATCGAGGTACTCGAAGCCGCCGAACGGGAGCACGATCAATCGGCCTGTCCAGCGCTCCCCGCGTTCCTCAGCTGCTTCGCGCGCGAGCCCCTCCTCGTGCTCGATCCATCCCCAGAGGTCGTGATAGTCGTCGCTGTCCGGGTAGAACAGCTCCGTCCACGAGAAGCTCGTGTCGCGACCCTCGAAGTCGAGCCGCAGGTCGTAGGCCAGCGTGCCGCCGAAGGAGGTGCGCCACAGCGCCACCAGATCGGCTGGTAGCGCGGCGCCGAAGCGGGCGGTCAACTCGTTCAGCACGCGCTGCTCGATGGGCGGCTGCGTCTGGAGGATCAGGCGCTGCTCGAACACGGCGAGCCGCGCCCCGCGCACCGTTTCCTCCTCCGCGGGCGACAAGCTCATCTCGTCCACGCCGGTCTCCCCATCACGGTGCCGATTCTAGCCACCAGGGAGCTACTCGGCGAGAATGACGAGCAGCGTTCGAGCCCGGTGGCCAGCTTGCTTACGTTGCCCGGCAGCGGTGGCGCGCCACGCCACCCGGCGCGATCCAGACCCTGCTCAGGGCTTGTTCGGCGCGAGCACGGCCGTGACCGCGAGGTGATCGGATCCGACGCTGGGCCCGACCCTGCGATCGACGGTGCGCAAGCTGGGGCTGTGGAGCACGTGATCGATCGGGATCCGCATCGGGAGCATGGCCGGCCAGGTCCCTGGTGCACCGAAGCCCTGCACCGAGCTGACAAGGCCCGCCTCGTCGAGGAAGCGCCGGTAGCGCGAAGACCACGGCGTGGAGTTGAAGTCGCCGAGCACGATGACCGGTCGCTTCTCGATGCGGATCCGCTTCGCGAGGGCCTGCAACTGCTCCGCGTGTCGATTCGCGTACGGCCGATCCCTCGGCGGCAGCGTGTGCACGCCGATGACCAGCACGTTCTGCCCCGCGAAGGCCAGGTCCGCCTCGATCGTGGCGATCTGCCAGTCTGTGTAGAACGAGACGCGTCCCTGGTCCTCCGAGGTCGCTCGGCGAACTACGCCCGGGCTTCATCGGAGCCCTCCCGGACACAGATGGTGGCCTCGTCGAGTATTCGCTGGGAGACCCGAACGCCGAGCTCTCTGGTACGACCTCGGCTCGCGACGGAGTGCGCCATTTCGTGGCCTTTGGGTGTACCCCTACGGAGATCCTGGACACGCCATTCTCGTGCCGGCTACGGATGCCAAAGGGCACGTCACGGAGCTGCGCACCGACCGACTGCCCATCGAGCTGCAAGACCAGACGTTCGATGAAACTCGATGGAAGAGCGATCCCGCGGCAAGGCTGGCGATGATCCAGGACCTCCACCGCTCCCGCTCCCTGATAGGCCGGACGTTGGCCGAGGCGGAGAAGCTTCTCGGTCCGCCAACGGGGCGCGTCCCCAAGTCTGATCGTTGGGAGCTGCGGATCGTCTACACCTGGGGCCTGTTCGGTGATCGGTCTGCGCTGCTCTGGCGCCCAGGTGGCCGGTACGAGCCGACTGACCGCCGCATCGGGCGCTGGTCCTGGGGTCGCTACCGACGCTGGTGAGGCTACTGAGGCGGCGGGAATCCCGAGCCAGATTGAAGGGCTCCTTGGCGCTATGCTCGATCTCCGCTTATGGCTGGGCCGACGCTCGCACACCTCTGTCGCTACGCGCAGCCCTCCTCGCTGAGCGGGCCAGAGCTGCGCCTTGCCACGTCCGATGGCGCTCAGCAGAGCCCGCATTTCTTCTCGGGGACGCTGGCTCGGCCACGGCTGAGCGCGCAGTGCCTGCGGACGCTGTCGCGGGTCGTGCAGGCTCGCTACCACGTGCCGGCGGCGATGCTCGATCGGATCCTCGCGCTCGCTGATCCGATCGTCACGAGCGGCGCGGGGATGCTGCGTTTCGAGGGCTTCTCCTCCTGCGCGAGCGTCTACTGTCGGATGGACCTCGTCCCCGAGGCGTTCGCGAAGGTCGCGGAGGCCTCGCCGGGCACGACGAACGTCGACTTCAACGGGGAGATGCGGGCGGCGCTCTCGGGTGTGCGAGACGGCGATCCGCTCGCGCTGTCCGTCGGCGCGAAGGAGGTCATCGTCGAGAGCGGGCCGAGCCGCGTGGTTGAGCGCAAGGTGCCGCTCCCGGTGCGGTGGCTCAAGGGGCTGGTGGAGGTGCAGGCCTATCAGGCCGCGATGTCGCCCCGGTTCGAGGTGGCCGGGCCGGAGGCGGTGCGGTTCCTGCGGTCACTGCCGCGGTCGGGGACCAAGCATCCGGGCTGGGTGGTCGCGTCCGGTCGGACGCTGCGGCTGAGCCAGCGGGAGGCGCCGGCCGCCGCCCGCGTCGTGGGGATCGAGCGGCTGCGTCCGCTGGAAGACCTGGCGGTGAGCGCGCGCAAGATGCGGTGCTACGCGGACGAGCGCAACGGAGCGAGCGCGTGGGAGCTCGATCTCGAGATCGGGCGCTTCGTACTCGTCCTGAGCCCCGAGGTGTGGCGCGGGTTCTCGGGCGAGGGGCAGGCGCTCGCGCACCTCGCGTCGCAGCGCGACGAAGCGCTGATCGCGCGGGCACGCGCTTCCCTGAAGTGGCAGCAGCGCATCGACCTGGACGCGCTTGCGCGCGAGTGGTCGGTCGCTCCCGACGGTGTCGCGGCGGCGATGTCCGCGCTCGGTGCGCGGGGGCTGGTGGGCTACGACCTCGCGCTCGGCAGCTACTTCCATCGCGAGCTGCCGTTCGACATGTCTCTGATCGAGGCGCTCCAACCTCGTCTCGTGGCAGCACGCAAGATCGTGTCCGACGGCGTGGTGGCACTGGTCGGCGACGGGGAGGCAACGGTCGCGGGCACCGGCGTGACACATCGGGTGCGTTTCGAGGAGGATCCGCCTCGCTGCACGTGCCCTTGGTTCGCGCGCCATCAGGGCATGCGAGGGCCTTGCAAGCATGTGCTCGCCGCGCAGATCCTCGCCGAGGAGCGGGAATGGGGAAGCCAGCCGTCGCCGACGATCTCCGAAGGGTCCTCGAAACGGGGGACCTCGACGCGTGCACCGCGCTCTTCGTAGCTAGGTAGAGGGGGTGAGATCGTGCGCGAACGACCTGGAAGTGCCGTAGGGGTTCCGGTGGAACGTAGGCTGCGGGATCGCTCGGGAATCGCGGCGGGACTTCCGCCTTACCGCCGGGAACCGCCGGGGACTGCCGGTTCGGAACCCTCGCTCGGTTTGTACAAGGGAGGCATGAGCGAGACGAGCGGGCCGCGGGTGCGCACGGCGTATCTGGCGAAGGCGGAGGCGGCGGGGTTCTGTGGGGTGAGCGTCCGCACGTTCGAGCGGCACGTGCAGCCGTTCGTGCCGAGGGTGTGTCTGGGGTCGAGGCTACTCTTCGACGAGGAGGATCTCCGGCGATGGCTCGCACAGCGCAAGGTTGGAAGCTCATCCGAAGCGGTCCAGGTGCCGCGTTCCGCGTGCGCTTCACGCACGCCGGAAAACGGCACGTCCTCGGGACTGGCTCTGCGGATCGCGGAGAGGCTGCGCGCGAAGCGCAGGCGATCTGGGCGGAGGTCGCCCTCGGGCAGCAGCGAGAACGCCGCGTAGCGGACGGGACGCGCGCGCTCGACGAGGAGCTGGTGGGTGAGTGGCTCGCGGACGTGTCGACGACGCTCGATCCGCGGACCGTTCGGTCCTACGAGGACTACTGCGCGGCCACGATCATCCCGTTCTTCGAGCGGGTCGACGCCATCACGCGCGAGCGCGCGGCGGCGTACACGCGGGCGCGGCTCGCCAAGGTGCTGCGCAAGACCGTGACGAAGGAGCTGAGCTGCCTGCGGGGGCTCGCGCGGTGGTGCGTCGAGAAAGGTTACCTCGCGGCGCTGCCGGTGATCGATGCGCCGCCACGGAAGGCCACGGGGCAGGCGTGCAAGGCGCGCAAGCAGAAGCGACAGCCGGTCGAGCTGCTGCCCGACGATGTGTCCGCCATCCTCGCCGCGCTGCCGGAGCGGTCGCCGCGGCGTGTCGCCGGCTCCGTGTACCCCGTGCGCGCGTACTTCATCGTGGCGTGGGAGACCGGGCTCCGGCCCGGGACGCTCGATGGGCTGCGGGCGCCGGAGGACTACAAGCGTGGGGCGGAGTCCCTGCGCGTGCGCGACGAGATCGACAAGGCGCGCTTCGGGCGGGAGCTGTCGCTCACGGACGCCGCACGCGCGGCGCTGGATGCCATCTGCCCGGACGAGGGGCTGCTCTTCGGCAGGCACGGCGGGCGACGGCACATGCTGCGCGAGGCGGCCGAGAGGGCAGGGCTACCGGCCGAGAAGGCCGCCTTGGTCTCGCCCTACGACTTCCGGCACGCGCGTGCGACGGACCTCGTGGCCGACGGGCGGAACATGCCCGGCGCGATGTTCCTGCTCGGGCACAAGCACGCTTCGACGACCTCGCGCTACGTGCACGGCTCGTGGACCCTCGCCGAGAAGGCGCTCGCGGCGGCCACCCGGATCGCGCAGCCGGAGGTCGCGCCGGAGGCCCTCGATGGCGCCATTCTGGATCCTTTCTGGATCACATGCGGGCATCCGCATGAATCGATGGCGCAAAACCCCTTGGTGCGAGAGCCGGGAGTCGAACCCGGACGCCTTGCGGCACCGGAACCTAAATCCGGCGCGTCTGCCAGTTCCGCCACTCTCGCGAAGTGCGCTCAGAGGATAGGAGCCCGCATCGCCGCCGTCCACCGTGGCTATCCCTGCGGCAGGACCTCCGCGGCGAGATCGTAGTCGGCGAAGTGCGTCACCCGGGCGCGGACGAAATCGCCGGGTCGCGCGGGTGGCGATCCAGCACCAAAGGTCAGGTAGACCTGGCCGTCGAT
>JAHFDS010000477.1 GCA_023248855.1 Myxococcales bacterium | reverse complement strand
GAGTGCCCGCCCTTGGCAGCGCTGTGTCGATGGCCGAGAAGGCCCTCGGCATCGGGAAGTAGCCGTGGCCATCGAGTTTGCGCCACGGTCGCCCGGGATCCAGAGCAGCGAGCTGCGGCGCCTCGAGCCCCCGACCCTGCCATCCGGGGGCGGCGCGAGCGGCGTCGGCTCGGCCGCGGGCACCGACTTCGGCGGCCAGCTGCTCGAGGCGATGTCCGCGGCCCGCAGCAACGAGCAGGGCGCCGACGAAGCGGCCAAGAAGTTCGCGGCCGGCGATCCGAGCGTCGGCATCCACGAGGTCGTCATCGCCGCGGAGAAGGCCCAGGTGGCGGTGCGCTACGCGGTCACGCTCAAGAACAAGATGATCGAAGCCTACAAAGAGCTCATGAACACGCCGATCTAGGAAGGCGAGTGCGATGTCCACCGAGATGACGCAGTTCACCGAGCAAGGTCGGGCCCTCTGGAAAGGGCTCAACGACCGCCGACGCCTGGTCATGGGCCTCGTCGTGATGGCCACCCTCGCCGCGATCGGCTACTTCGCGACTCGCCAGACCGAGACCTTCCAGGTGCTGTTCTCGGGGATGGCCGCGGACGACGCCGGGCGGGTGCTCGATCAGCTCAAGGCACAGCACGTGCCCTTCAAGCTCGAGGCCAATGGCACCGTCATCCTGGCCCCGGCCACGCGCGTCCACGAGCTGCGGCTCGCGCTCGCGCAGAGCGGCTTGCCGCGCGGGGGCGGGATCGGGTTCGAGCTGTTCGACAAGCCTTCCTTCGGCACCACGAGCTTCGTCGAGCAGATGAACTACCGGCGGGCCCTGCAGGGCGAGCTGCAGCGAACCATCGCCTCGCTCGACTCCGTGGAGCAGGCGCGCGTGCACATCGCGATGCGCGAGCACACGCTCTTCAAGAGCGATGACTCGCCGGCCTCGGCCTCGGTGGTGCTGCGCCTGCGCGCGGGCCGGCAGCTCTCGGCCGCGCAGGTCCGCGGCGTCGTGCACATGGTCGCCTCGAGTGTCGAGGGCCTGGCTCCCGACCGGGTCACCCTGCTCGATGAGCGCGGCGCCGTGCTGTCCTCGTCCGCCGAGGACCTGAGCACCGGGCTCGATCTGCAGCGCGACCTCGAGCGCACGCTGTCGCGTCGCATCAGCGAGATCGTGGAGCGCGTGGTCGGGGTCGGCCACGTCGCGGTGGTGGTGACCTCCGAGCTCGATCGGGCGCAGACCGAGCGCACCGAGGAGGCCTACGATCGAGACAAGGTCGCGGTCCGGAGCGAGACCCGCTCGACCGAGCGCGAGGCCGGCCCGGCGGGCGCAAGCGCGGCCGCAGCGCCGGCTCCGCTTGCGGGCACGGCGCCCCCGACCGCACCCGCGCCGGCGGAAAAGGGGCTGGTCCGATTCGCCGAGACCCGGAATTACGAGGTCAACCGCGTCATCAGCAAGACCACCGGCCCCAAGGTCACCGTCAAGCGGCTGCACGTGGCCGTGCTGGTGGAGACGCTCAAGGACGCGGCGGGCAAGCCGGTGCCGCGTAGCGCCGACGATCTCTCGCGCATCGAGAAGCTGGTCCGCGAGGCCGCCGGCCTCGACACGACCCGGGGCGATCGCCTCGAGGTGCACAGCGCCCCCTTCGCGGCCGCGCCGCCCGAGGCCGCCGGTCCGCCCCCGGAAAAGACCAAGTTCACGCTGACGCCCAACCTGATCATCGCCGGCGTGGCTGGCCTGTTCGTGCTCATCATCGGCGTCCTCATGCTCCGCCGCGGGCCGCGCCGCGAGCTCGACACCCCACGCTTCCCGATCAAGCTGGCGACGCTCGAGGCCGCCGTGCGCACGGCCGAGGCCGTGGCCCTGCCGGAGAAGGCGGCGGCGCCACCGCCCGCGTTGTCCTCGCCGATTCGTGACCGCGCGCTCGAGGTGGCCAACAACGACGCCGTGCGTGCCGCCAGCGTGCTGTCGGCCTGGATGGACAACGATGCGCCAGGGAGAGCGTCATGAAGCCCGGTCCCCGCGAGGCAGCCCTCGTCATCCTCGGGCTGGAAGAGAGCGTCGCCATCGCGGTGTTGCGCAACATGCCCGAGGACAAGCTACGCAGGATCCTCGAGGCCACGAAGCGCATGGGCGTCGTCAGCGGAGAGGACGTCAACCCGGCGCTCGAGGCGTTCACCAAGGGGATGGGCGAGACCATCGCCATCGGCGAGGGGGCGCAGGTGATCAGAAAGCTCGTGTCGACCGCGGTCGGTCAAGAAAAGGCGGAGCTCTTGGCCTTGCCTCCGCGGGACACGCCGGATCCGCTCCTCGTCATCCGGTCCGCACGCGCGCAGACCTTGGCGGATCTGCTGGCGGAGGAGCAGCCGCAGATCGCCGCGGCGATCATGTCGCAGCTGCCGCGCGATCGCGCCTCTCAGGTGCTCGACGCGATGCCGGCCGAGATCCAGGCGGACATCCTGCAGCGCATCGCCCAGCTCAAGGAGATCCCGACCCAGATGCTGAACCTGGCGTCCGAGGCGCTGGCCCAGGCGCTGGCCCAGCTCGGTGGCATCGGCGACACTGGCACGCAGCGCGCCTTCAACGGCGTCTCGTTCGCGGCCGGGATGCTCAACGAGCTCACGCCGGCCTCCTCGGACCGCCTGCTCGGCACCATCGAGCAGACCGCCGAGCAGCTCGCGCCCAAGATCCGCGAGGCCATGTTCACCTTCGAGGACGCGGCGGAGCTCGGCGTGCGGGCGCTGCAGCTCGTGATGAAGGACGTCGATGCGGGGCAGCTCTTGCTCGCGCTCAAGACCGCGAGCGAGGAGATCCGGGAGCGCTTCCTGGCCGCCCTGTCCTCGCGCGCGGCGTCCTCCATGCGCGAGGATCTCGCCCTTCTGCCGCCCACCAAGCTCAGCGACGTGGAGAAGGCCCAGCGCGAGATCGTGGAGTGCACCATGCGTCTGGCCACGGAAGGCAAGATCACCCTGCCCAAGTACGGAACGGAGAAGCTCGTATGAGCAAGCCACGCAACCAGACGGCAGAGCCGGTGCTTCCGCTCACCGCGCGGATGGGCGGAGGCGCCAAGGTGGTGGCCCCGCGCGTGCTCGAGCCCCCGACACCGGCGGCGATCCAGGGGCAGTGTGACGCCCTGGTGTCGAGCTACGCCCACGGCGTGCAGAAGCTCGACGGCGAGATCGCGGCCGCAGGCAAGGCGTCCCCGGACGCCCTGGTGGGCCTGGCGCTCGTGGTGGCGCGGGAGATCCTGAGCCACCAAAACCCCCGCGACCAGGCCGTCCTGCTCGAACGGGTGGACGACGCGCTGCGCGCGATCGGCGAGGACACGCCGCGGGTACTGCGCCTCGGCCACGCCGACTGCGAGTACGTGCGGGTCAACCGCGGCGGCTATTCCGAGGAGCGGCTCGAGCTGTGCCCGGATCCCAGCCTCGAGAGCTGCGAGTTCATCCTCGAGACGCCCCGGCACGTGATCGACGGCACCCTCGGCGCCAAGCTCGAGGCCGTGCACAGAAAGCTGATCGCGCTCGTCAGGGACGCGCTTTCGCCGGCGGCCAGCCTCGACGAAGAGGGCGCATGCTGAACCTCGACGAGCGCACGCTCGAGAAGGTGGCGCGCCTCGTGCGCGAGCACGCCCGGCCGGTGAGCCTCGGGCGGGTGCTCAAGGTCACCGGGTCGATCCTCGAGGCCCACGTGATCGGCGCCCGGATCGGCGACACCGTGGAGATCGAGCGCACGGGGGGCCGGTTCGCGGGAGAGGTGATCGGCTTCCGGGACAACCACGCGCTCATCATCCCGCTGTCGAACGTGCAAGGCCTGGCGGCGGGCGCGCGGGTGCACGCGAAGGCTGGCTCGGCGGACCTGCCGGTGGGGGACGGCCTGCTCGGGCGCGCCATCGATCCGTTCGGACACCCCATCGACGGAGGCGCCCCCATCCAGTGCAAGGTGCGCGCCCCGATCGACCGCGAGGCGCCGGCGCTCGAGACGCGCGGGCCCATCGCGGAGCGGCTCGACACGGGCGTCCGGGTGCTCGATGGCCTGCTCACGTGCGGCCGCGGCCAGCGCGTGGGGATCTTCGCGGGAGCCGGCGTGGGCAAGACCGTGCTCATCCGCCAGCTGGCCAGCCAGTGCCGCGCCGACGTCACCGTGGTCGGGCTCATCGGCGAGCGCGGCTGCGAGGTCCAGGACCTCGTGGGCGCCGGGATGCGCTCCCGCTGTGTCGTGGTGGCGGCCACGAGCGACCGGCCGCCGCTCGAGCGCGTGCGCGGGGCGCGCTCGGCGACCGCGGTGGCCGAGTACTTCCGGGACCGCGGCGCCCACGTGATGCTCATCCTCGACTCGCTCACGCGCTACGCGATGGCGCTGCGCGAGATCGGGCTCGCCACCGGGGAGCCGCCGGCCACCAAGGGCTACCCGCCGAGCGTCTTCGCGGCGCTGCCGCGGCTGCTCGAGCGGGTCGCACCCATGCGCGGAGGCGCATCGATCACGGGCTTTTACACCGTGCTCGTGGAGGGCGACGACCTGGCCGATCCGGTGGCGGACAGCGCGCGCTCGCTGCTCGACGGCCACATCGTGCTGTCGCGCGACATGGCCGCGCGGGGTCATTTCCCGGCGATCGACGTGCTCGCGAGCGCCTCGCGGGTCCTGCAGAAGGTGACGACCGAGGCCGCGCAGGCCCTCATGCAGCGGGCGCGCACGCTGCTCGCGCTGCGGCGCGAGGCGGAGGAGCTCCGGAGCCTCGGGGCCTACGTCCCGGGCGCGAGCCAGCCGCACGACGAAGCGCTCGCGAAGGGCCGCGAGCTCGACGAGTGGAGCCGCCAGGCCCCGACCGAATGCGCGGACTATGACGGGGCAATGCAGGCGCTGGCGCGCGTCCTCGACGGCAAGGCGGGTCCGACGCGATGAAGACGCGCATCGATCGCATTCGCAGAGTGCGCGACATCCGGAAGCGGGTGCGCGACCTGGCGGCGGCGCAGGCGCTGGCGGGCGAGCTGCGTGCCCGCGCGGCAGAGCTCGAGCACGAGCAGGCCGAGCGGACGCACGAGGAGCTGCTCGAGCACGCCGCGGAGCGGCTGACGGAGCTCGGGGTCAAGGATCTCCTGCTGCTCGAGGGCGCCCGCAAGTACGCGCGGGCCGCGATCGAGCAGCGCAAGCGGGACAACGAGCGGATCGCGAGAGAGAGCGAGCCCTTGCGGCGCGTGCTCGGACAGCGCGAGCGCGAGTTGCGCCTGACCGAGCGACTGCTCGACCGCGCGCGTGACGAGCGCGATGTGCATGAAGGCAAAGCGGAGCAAAAAGCGGCCGACGACCTCGTCGGCGCGCGCTTCAAGGAGAAGCCATGACGCGCCTCGGGGGTCTTCAGGAGGTGACGAGCTCGGCCGTTGCGATTCCGCGCGAGGTGCGCCCACACGGCGAGACGGCGAGCGCACGCGAGGATGCTTCGAGCAGCGCGGGCTTTGACCGGCTGGTCGCCCAGGCTGCGCGGCGTCCCGGCGAGCCGCGGCCCGAGCCGCGCGCCGCCGCAACGGAGGTGCCCGCCGCCCCGGCCGAGCCCGGCGCCCGGCCGGATCG
>JAHFDS010000476.1 GCA_023248855.1 Myxococcales bacterium | reverse complement strand
GCCCTCGACGCCGGGCCTAGCGTCGAGGCCGAGTGGCTGCTCGCCGACGCGCTCGACGCAGCCGGCCAGCCCGCCGACGCCGCCCGCATCCGCGCCGAGCTCGAGCGCACCGGTGAGCGACTCGACCCGCGCACGTTCGCCCTCTACCTCGCCACGCGCGGAATCGAGCCCGCTCGCGCGGTGGCGCTGGCTCGCCGCGAGCTCGCAGTGCGCCAGGACATCCAGACCGAGGATGTGCTCGCCTGGGCGCTCCTGCGCGCGGGCCAGCCGGCCGAGGCGCTCGCCGCATCCCAGCGCGCGCTCCGCCAGGGCACGCGAGACGCGCGCATGCTCTACCACGCTGGCGCAATCCATCGCGCGCTCGGCGATCGCGCGCGCGCCCGGGAGTCGTTGCGCGCGGCGCTGGCCGCCAATCCCTACTTCGATGCCGCCGAGGCGGCGCAAGCCAGGAAGTGGCTCAAGGACTGATCCTCGCGCTCGTGGCCCAGATCGCGGCCACGCGCACGCCGCGCCCGCCCGACATCGACGGCCGCCTCGACGACGCCGTGTGGCACCTGGCGCCCGCCGAGACGCGCTTTCGGCAAAGCTTCCCCGATCAGGCGGCGGAGCCGAGCCAGCCCGTCGAGCTGCGCATCCTGTACGACGACCGCGCCCTCTACGTCGGCATCCGCTGCCGCGACGACGAAGCCGGCTCGATCGTCGAGCAGCTCACGCGCCGCGACACCGAGACCGACGCCGATCGCGTCACGGTCGACATCGACTCACGCGACGACCGAATCTCGGCCTACCACTTCGGCGTCAACGTGTCCGGTGTGCTGACCGACGGCGTTCGCCTCAACGACACCGAGTACGACGCGGCGTGGGACGGCGTCTGGGACGGCGCGGCGCAGCGAGATGCGCGGGGCTGGAGCGCCGAGCTCGCCATCCCGTGGCGCAGCTTGCGCTTCGAGGGGCGAACGCCGGTCATGGGCCTGCAGGTGCGGCGCTACCTGCCCAGGCGCCAGGAGGTCGACGAATGGGCGTACATCCCGCGCACGGACGACGCCGAGGTGTCGCGCTACGGAAGGATGACCATCGCGGGCGTCGGACCGGCCCGCCTGGTGCAGCTCGCACCGTACGCGCTCGTGCGCGGCCAGCGCACCTTGACGCCGGGCACGTCCGCAGACCTCTCGGCGAGGGCGAACGTGGGCGCCGACTTCAAGCTGGGTCTGACCTCGAGCCTGACCCTCGACGCCACGCTCAACCCGGACTTCGGGCAGGTCGTGGCCGATCAGAACCACCTCAACCTGAGCACGCTCGAGCTCGCGTATGCCGAGAAGCGGCCCTTCTTCCTCGAGGGCTTCGACCTCTTCGGCACGCCGATCCGCCAGCTCTACACGCGTCGCATCGGGCGAGCGCCGCCCGCGGTGGTCGCGAGCCCCGACGAGCGCGTCGTCTCGGTGCCGGAGGTCGGGCGGGTATGGGCGGCCGGGCGGCTCACCGGCCCGCTCGCGCCGCACCTGCAGATCGTCGCCCTCGAGGCGCTCGGCGCCGAACGCACGAGCAGCACCGTGCGCGACGACGGCAGCCGTGCCGACCGGCTCGTCGATCCGCTCTCGAGCTTCTCCGTGCTGCGCCTGCGCGCCGATGCCGACAGCTCGTGGCTCGGCGTCACGGCAACGGCGGTCAACCGGTTCGAGCCCCCCCACGCCGCGGCGCCGCGCTCGGGAGATCTCTGCCCGGATGACGCGCCCCCCTCGCCGAGCGGGCGCTGCTCCGCCGACGGTTACAGCGGGGGCGTGGACACCCGGCTCGCCACCGCCGATGCGACCTGGGAGGCGACGGCCCACGGCGTCGTCAGCCACGTCGAGGGCGGCACCACGCGGGCCCTGCCCGACGGCACCGCGCGCCGGCCCGGCGACACCGGCTTCGGCGTCCAGGCAGGCGGCGGCAAGCGCTCGGGCGAGCACCTCCTCGGCGGCATCGACTACCAGGGCTACAGCCCCCGCTTCGATCTCGACGCCGCAGGCTACGTGCAGCAGGCGAACCTGCACCGGATCGCGGCCAACCTCACGCTGCGCTCGACCCGGCCCATCGGGCCCACGCTCGAATCCGACCTCGATCTGTTCACGATCCACCGGCTGTCCTGGCAAGGCGTGCGCCTCTATGACAGCGCGGGTCTGGGCGCGTGGACGCGTCTCGAGAGCTTCTGGCAGCTCGGCGCCAACGTCGGCTGGAACTTCACCGCGTACGACAACCGCGAGACCCGAGACGGCGCGCTCGTCGAGCGCGTCGGCGGCTGGTTCGCGGACGCGCTCGTCCGGTCCGATCCGCGCGCGCGGCTCCTCGGAGAGCTCGAGCTCGAGGCCGGCCGCCGGCTCGACGGCGCCTACGTCGGCGGCTACGCGGGCGTGACGGCGCGGCCCTGGGCCCAGATCGCGCTCGAGCTGTCCCCGCGCTGGGCGCTGACCTGGGGCGACCCGCGCTGGTACGCCACGGACGACCTCGGGGGCGGGACGCGTCGCTACCACTTCGGAGAGCTCACCTCCGGCTCGCTCGACGCCACGCTGCGCGCGAGCTGGACGCTGACGCCGCGTCTGTCGCTGCAGGCGTACGGGCAGGTGTTCCTCACGTTCGGGCGGTTCGCGCACTTCCGCGGCGTCGACGCGAGCGGCCCGAGGCCCACGCTCGCGCTCGCGGAGCTGTCGCCCGAGCCGGGGGCCGCGCCTGACTTCCGCGACGGCTCCATCGACGGCAGCCTCGTCCTACGCTGGGAATTCGGGCCGGGCTCGACGTTGTTCGTCGTCTACGCGCGCACGCTCGCGCAGGCGCCCTACACCGTCGGCGAAGGTCCGGGCCGCCTGTCGTTCGGCACCTTCGGTGGCGGCGCCGCGACCGACGCGCTGCTCGTCAAGCTGAGCTACCTCTGGCAGCCGTGACCCGCTCCGCTGCCGCTAGGGTCGCGGCAGAAGCGCAGGGACTCGATCGCGGCGAGCACGCCGGAGCAGACGCGCTCGTGACAGCCGCGGCAGGCGCCGAGGACGTCGTCGTAGGCGGCCGCGCGGCGCTCGATCGGCGCCGACTCGAGCGCCGCGACGGCGCCGAGGTACGCCTTGGCGCCGGCGTCGAACGCCTCGTCGCGCTCGGCCGGGTCGGTCGGCCAGGCGCGGCGCATCTTGCGGTGGCGCGAGATCATCTCCGCGATCGGCGCGCCGCGGACGATCGCGCCGCGCGCGGCCTCGAGGTCCGACTGCATCGTGCGCATCGTCGCGGCGAGCTCGCTCTGGCCGTTCGGGTTGCGGTCGGACGGCAGGAGGTGGCCGGGGCTGCCGGGCACGCCGGGCTGCAGCGGCGTCGCGAGCGTGCAGGCGGCGACGGGAGGGGCCGCGGCCTTCGCGGCGTCGGAGGACGGTGCAGCCGTGGGGCGCGAGCACGCGACGCAGAGCACCACGACCAGGGGCGCGCGCACGTTCATCGCGCGCCAACCTAGCACGCAGTTGCGTCACCGCACGGCCTTGGGGCTGCCGAAGCTCTGCTAGGGTGCGCGCATGCCTGCGCCCCTCCTCTTGTTGCTCGCGCTCGCCGGCTCGCCCGCCGATGCCTTCGGTCCGATCGAGGCGTCGCTGCAGGCGCTCTACCGTGACCTCCACCGCGCGCCCGAGCTGTCGAACCAGGAAGGCAAGACGGCAGCGCGCCTCGCGAACGAGCTGCGCGCGCTCGGCGTGGAGGTGACGACTGGCGTCGGCGGCCACGGCGTCGTGGGCGTGCTGCGAAACGGCGCCGGACCGACGCTGCTCCTGCGCACCGACCTCGACGCGCTGCCGGTCCGCGAGGAGACTGGCCTTCCGATCGCGAGCCGCGTGACCGCGCGCGACGACGACGGCAAGACCGTGCCGGTGATGCACGCGTGCGGCCACGACCTGCACATGACGGCCTGGATCGGCGCGGCCCGCGTGCTGGCGTCGAGCAAGTCGCGCTGGCGTGGCACCGTGGTGCTGGTCGGCCAGCCGGCCGAGGAGAAGGGCGCGGGCGCGGCGCGGATGCTCGCGGCGGGCCTCTACAAGCGTTTCGGCAAGCCGGACCACGCGCTCGCGCTGCACGTCAGCGCGGAGCTTCCGTCGGGATCTGTGGGTCTGACCGCCGGCTTCGCGCTCGCCAACGTCGACTCCGTCGACGTCACGGTCTTCGGCCGCGGCGGCCACGGCGCCTACCCGCACAAGACGATCGACCCGATCGTGATCGCGGCGCGCATCGTGCTCGGGGTGCAGACGCTGGTGTCTCGCGAGAGCAACCCGCTCGAGCCCGCGGTCGTGACGGTCGGCTCGATCCACGGGGGCGCCAAGCACAACGTCATCCCCGACGAGGTCAAGCTGCAGCTCACCGTGCGCTCCTACGAGGAGCGCGTGCGCCGCGCGCTCCTCGACGGGATCCGCCGCATCGCCGAGGCCGAGGCGATGGCCGCGCGCGCGCCCAGGAAGCCCGAGGTAGCGTTCACCGAGGGCACGCCCGCGACCTACAACGACCCGGCCCTCACCGAGCGCGCCGCCGCCGTGCTTGCGCGCGTCCTCGGCAAGGAAGCGGTGCACCGCCCGCCGCCGGTGATGGGCGGCGAGGACTTCTCGGAATACGGCCGCGCTGGTGTGCCCGCGCTGATCTTCATGATCGGCGCGGTGCCGCACGCGAAGGCCGAGGCGGCGCGCACCTCGGGCGCGCCCCTGCCCTCGCTCCACGCCTCGGCGTTCGCCCCCGACCTCGGGCCGGCCCTGCGTACGGCGGTCACGAGCCTGGTGGCGCTGTCGTGGGAGCTACTTCCGCCGTGATCTCCACGCACGGACAATGCCGTCCGCTGGACCTTGATAGATCACGAACGGGCATGCAGCGCTTGCGCTCCTGAGCAAGTCTTGATTTGCCGCCGCAAGCAACGGATCCCGCGGGCGCCTAGAATACGAGCACGAGAGGGCCCCATGATCACACACGCAGAGTCGGGCACGAGCATCGAGGAGATTGCCGAGGGAATCTACCGGATCAACACGCCGGCCCCACAGATTCCGGGCGGTTTCTCCTTCAATCGGTACCTGGTCGTCGACGACGAGCCGCTCCTGTTCCACACCGGACCGCGCGGAATGTTCACGCTCACCCAGCAGGCCATCGAGCGCGTCACGCCGGTCCAGCGGCTGCGCTGGATCGGGTTCTCGCACCATGAGAACGACGAGGACGGAGCGATGAACGAGCTGCTCGCCCTCGCCCCTGCAGCGACGCCGCTGTGCGGGAGGATCAGCGCCATGCTCAACGGCGAAACCTACGCTCGCGCGCCGCGCGCACTTTCTGACGACGAGACGCTCAGCATCGGCAAGCGAACGCTGCGCTGGATCGACACGCCCCACCTGCCGCATGCCTGGGAATGCGGCTATCTGTTCGAGGCGCACAGCCGCACCCTGCTGTGCGGTGACCTGTTCACGCAGGGCGGTGCCCAGACGCCGGCGGTCACCGAGGGCGACATCCTCGGGCCGAGCGAGGGCTTCCGCCAGGTGATGGACTACTGGGCCCACGGCAGGGGCACCCGGCCGCTCCTCGCG